>JBBQUB010000010.1:0-26497 GCA_038212865.1 Actinomycetales bacterium | reverse complement strand
AGAGCCGCGGACGGATGTACCGCAAGTCCCGCGACCGCAGCCGGGCCCTGGCCGTACTGCAGCTGGCGACGCGAAGGCGGCTCGCGGCATACCTCGGCCTGTCCGTCTCGTCGGCGGTCACCAGCGTTGCTGCGGCAGCGGCTGCGGTCAGCGGCCGGAACTACCAGGACGTGTTGAATCTGCTGAGCTCGCCTGCAGCGCATGACGACTCGTCGCTCCTGGAACTAGCCAACACCCTCGCGGCACTCGAGAAGGAAGTACACCTAAGATGACGGACGTCAGCCAGAGCACCAAAGTCCTCGCCTCGTCCGACCAGGCCCGCGCCGCGCTGACCGCCGTCCGTCTCGAGGTCGCCAAGGCCGTCGTGGGGCAGGACGCCGCAGTGTCCGGCATCATCATCGCGCTGCTGAGCCGTGGTCACATCCTGCTCGAGGGTGTCCCTGGGGTGGCCAAGACATTGCTCATTCGGGCTGTCGCTGCCGCGCTTGACGTACAGACGAAGAGGGTGCAGTTCACACCTGACCTGATGCCCGGCGACATCACCGGTTCCTTGATCTACGACCCGCACAGCGCCGAGTTCTCCTTTCGCGAAGGGCCGGTGTTCACCAACTTGTTGCTTGCCGACGAGATCAACCGGACGCCCCCCAAGACCCAGGCCGCACTGCTGGAGTCCATGGAGGAGCGTCAGGTCTCGGTGGACGGCGTGCCCCGCCCGCTGCCGTGGCCGTTCATGGTCGCCGCCACCCAGAACCCCGTCGAGTACGAGGGCACCTACCCCCTGCCGGAGGCACAGCTCGACAGGTTCCTGCTCAAGGTTGAGCTGCCTCTGCCGCCACGGGAGGACGAGATCGTGGTGGTTCATCGACACGCATCGGGATTCGACCCCCGCGACCTGGCTGCTGCCGGCCTGCGCGCTGTGGCAGGCCCGGCCGACCTCGAGGCCGGCGTGGCCGCAGTTCGCACCGTCACGGTTTCGCCGGAGGTGACCGGCTACATCGTCGATATCGCCCGGGCGACCCGGCAGTCCCCGTCGCTCTCGCTGGGCGCCAGCCCTCGTGGCGCTACCGCCTTGATGGCGACCAGCCGCGCATGGGCCTGGTTGAACGGCCGGGAGTTCGTGACCCCCGACGACGTCAAGGCGCTCGCCCACGCGACGCTGGCCCACCGGCTGTCCCTGCGACCCGAAGCCGAGCTCGAGGGCGTCAATGTCGGGTCGGTGCTGGCCAGCGCACTGTCCTCAGTGCCCGTTCCCCGCTGAGTCCGATGCGCACCCCTGTCTGTATGCCGCGCCTCACCCCACGCCGGAGGTGGCCCTGGTGGCGTTGACAGGGCGCGCGCCCGCGTTGCTGGTGCTGGGACTGGTCGCCATCTGGCTCCAGCCCACCATGACCACCGTCCGGATCTGGTGGCTGGTCACGCTATGCGCCATCGGGCTCGACCTGCTGCTCGCGCTGAGCCCCCGCACGCTGGTGATCGGTCGCGACCGGGTCCACCAGGTCAGGCTTGGGCTCAGCGGGTCAACGACCCTCTGGCTGACCAACCCGACGTCGCGTCGCCTGCGTGGCATCGTTCGCGACGCCTGGCAACCTTCCGCAGGGGCGGTGGGCGACCGGCATACAGTCACGGTCCGCGGCGGTGAACGGGTCGCGCTTCGGACCCCCCTGACGCCAACCCGGCGCGGCGACCGGCGGGCCGATCGCGTCACGGTGCGCAGCGTGGGGCCGCTGGGACTGGCCGCCCGCCAGCGCTCCTTCGCGGTTGAGGGAGCCATCCGCGCGCTGCCGCCGTTCACGTCGCGCAAGCACCTGCCCAGCCGCCTTGCCATTCTGCGTCAGCTCGACGACCGATCGGCGGTCCGTGTTCGTGGGGCGGGCACCGAGTTCGACTCCCTGCGCGACTATGTGGTCGGCGACGACGTGCGCAGCATTGACTGGCGGGCGACCGCGCGGCGCAGCGCAGTCGTCGTGCGCACATGGCAGCCCGAGCGCGACCGGCGCCTGATCCTGGTCCTGGACACCTCGAGAACCTCCGCCGGCCGGGTAGGGAACATGCCCCGGCTGGACGCAGCCATGGACGCCTGCCTGCTGTTGGCCGCAGTGGCCTCGCGGGCCGGTGACCGGGTGGACTTCCTCGCCGGCGACCGTCAGGTGCGCGCTCGCCTGCGCGGTGCCAGCCGTACGACGCTGCTGGGAGACCTCGTGACGGCCATGGCCCCGCTGGAGCCGGCCCTGCTCGAGGCCGACTGGTCGATGATGGCGGGGGCTATTGCCGGGCTCAGCCGCCGCCGCTCTCTGGTTGTCCTGCTGACCCCGCTCGAACCTGCCGCGGTCGAGGAAAGCCTGCTGCCAACCTTGGCCGCCCTCACCCGGCACCACCGGGTGGTCCTTGCCTCGGTCTCCGATCCTGCCCTAGCCGCCATGGCCGCGGACGTGAGCACCACCTCTCGCGTCTATGACGCGGCAGCGGCAGAACGCACCATGGGCCTTCGGGAACGCACTGGGGAGGTCTTGCGACAGCTCGGCGTCCATGTGATCGATGCCCAGCCGGAGCAGCTACCGGTGGCGTTGACCGATCATTACCTGCTGCTCAAGAGCCGTGGGCTGCTGTAGTGATCGAGCAGAGGCCGCACCGACCTTAGGTTTGGCGTTCAGCCGGCGACGGGTGCGGTGTCACCCGCGTCGCGCGATGCCACGTCGCCGGTCACCCCGCGCTGACACGCCCAGCGACCGACGGTGAACACGTAGGTGAGGAATGCCAGCTCGACGATCACGCCGATGCTGATCCGCGCCCACGTGGGCAGCGGTGACGGAGTCACGAACGCCTCGATGACCCCCGAAACGGCCAGCACCACGACCAGGCCGAGAGCGACCGCTACGGCTGAGCGGCCTTCCTCGGCGACTGCCTGGGCGCGAGTTCGCTGGCCCGGGTCGATCCAGGCCCAGAACAACCGCAGGCCGGTGGCGCCAGCCACGAAGACGGCTGTCAGCTCGAGCAGCCCGTGCGGCAGGATCAGACCGAAGAACAGTCCGCCGCGGTCGTGGTTGACCATGATCGCGCCGATGGCTCCCAGGTTGAGGACGTTCTGGAAGAGCAGATAGACCACGGGGACGCCCAGGATGCCAATCGCGATAACGATGGCCGTGAGCCAGGCGTTGTTTGTCCAGACCCGCGCCGCAAAGTGAGACGCGGCAAACTCGCTGTAGTAGTTCTCGAAGTCCGTGTTGACGAGCTTGTCGATCTCGGAGGGGGACATCAGCGTGGACTCGAACTGTGGGTGTGAGAGGAACCACCAGCCGATGACCAGCGCGGCCCCGAGGTTGGCGAGGGCAGTGAGGATCCACCACCGCCGGGTTCGGTACAACGCCGCCGGAAAGCTGTCTGTGAAGAAACCCCGCAGATCTGACCATGCGAGCGTTCTCGTTCCGGCAGAACGGGTTCGGGCTCGCGCAAGCAGCGATGACAGGTAGGTGACCAGACTTGGGTCCGGGGCCGCCGAACGGACCACGGACAGATGGGTGGCCACGCGTTGATACAGGTCCAGGATCTCGTCGGCCTCGGCGCCAGTACCCGAACCGTGGCGCGTGAGGTACTCAAGGCGGACCCACTCCCCTTGGTGCGCTGCCACGAACGCGTCGAGATCCACGCCCACACTGTATTCGCGACCACCCCGGCCGTGGGGCAAAGGCGGTTACGCTGGCCAATCATGAGTAGCGGCAAGCCATGAGCAGCAGCACAGTTGGCGTCGGGATCGACGACCTCGTCACCGGCGAGGCGGTCGCTCTTGAGTTGCCCGCTGCCGGCATCGCCATCCGAGCCCTCTCCGGCTTCCTCGACCTGTTGATTGCCGGCGTGACCCTGTGGGTCGGCCTGTTCGTGGTCAGCGCGATGACCCAGAACGCCGACGAGGCCATCGTCGGCGCCACCATGACGGTGCTCCTGGCACTGGTCTCCGTCGGCCTGCCAACCACGATGGAGACACTGACCCGGGGTCGTTCCGTGGGCAAGCTGGCCACCGGCCTGCGGACCGTCCGAGACGACGCCGGGCCGATCTCCTTTCGCCATGCGTTGACCCGCTCCCTCGTCGGGTTCGTCGAGATCTGGGCACTGTTCGGGGTGCCTGCCCTGGTCAGCGGGCTGGTGAGCAGCAAGGGCAAACGCCTGGGCGACTATGCCGCCGGCACCTATGTGGTGCGAGAGCGGGTTCACATGGCCTTGCCGCCGCCTCCGATGATGCCTCTGCAGCTGGCTGCGTGGGCAGCTGGAGCAGACATCGCCCGGCTGCCTGACGGCCTGGCCATGGCCGTCCGGCAGTTCCTGATGCGTGCACCGCTGCTGAGCCCGCAGTCGCGCTCGACCCTTGGTATCGCGCTGCGCGACGAAGTGGTCACGTATGTGGCTCCGCAGCCGCCCGCTGGCGTCCATCCCGAGGTCGTGCTTTCCGCGGTGATCGCCGATCGGCGGCGCCGCGACTCCATCCGGCTGCAGCGAGACGCCGAACTGCGCCGTCGTCTCATTCCGGCCGACCCGATCGACACTTCGTCCACGTAAGCTCGCGCCTTGGCCGGGGCTGTCCGGCCCCGATCAGCGTCCAGCTATCAGGGTCCAGCTATCAGCGTCCAGCCGGCGTGATGAGGGCGGCCTGGCGCACGACCTCGGCCATGGCTGCGAACGCGTCGGGCTCGGCGACGTTGCGCAGGGAGACGATGGACTCGTCGATGCCGATGGCCGCCAGCTCACCGAGGTGGTTGACGGCCTGGTCGATGCTCTGCGTGCCATTGCGGCCATCGGCGCTCACCTAGAGCACCCCGAGTGTCGTCCTGGCGATGGCGTCATAGTCGCGGCCCAGCCGCTCGCAGTGGCCACGCAGGACCTCCAGCTTCTGGGAAATGGCCTTTGGGCCCATGTCGAAGATGTTGCACGCGTCGGCGTACTGCGCCACCATCCGCAGCGTCTTCTTCTCGCCCGTGCCGCCGATCAGGATCGGTGGGTGCGGCCGGCGCAGCGCCTGCGGGGAGTTGAGCGGGCGCTCGAGCTGGTAGTGCTTGCCGGCGAAGGGCTGTTCGTCCCCAGCCCACATCTGCACAGCGATGCCCAGGGTCTCCTCGAGCCGTTCAAAACGCTCGGTCACCGATGGGAACGGCACGCCGAGGCCTTTGTGCTCAT
The DNA here is from genome assembly GCA_038212865.1 of Actinomycetales bacterium. Lineage (GTDB taxonomy): Bacteria > Actinomycetota > Actinomycetes > Actinomycetales > Dermatophilaceae > UBA4719. The sequence continues at coordinate 21,334 of JBBQUB010000010.1, read as the reverse complement.
CCTCGTTCCAGGCCGCACCGATGCCCAGGTAGGCGCGTCCGCCGGAGAGGACGTCAAGGGTCGTGACCGTCTTGACCAGTATCCCGGGGTGCCGATAGGTCACGCCGGTCACCATGGTGCCGAGCATGATCCGCTCGGTCACCGCGGCGACGTGGCTCAATGCGGCGTAGCCCTCGAGCATCTCGTGCTCGGGCGGACCCACCATGGAGATCTGGAAGAAGTGGTCCATCACCCAGAAGCTGGACATGCCCGCCTGCTCGGCGCCCACGGCGATCCGCCGCAAGGTCGGGCCCAGCAACTCAGGCGATCCGGGCCAGGTGAAGTCGGGTACCTGCAGTCCTACGCGCATGGCGTCATCCGACTCCTTCAACGTCCCACTTGTCGAGCCCCGCCGACCGAATGCCCCGTCAGCTCCTGATCAGAGCCGCATATCCGGGCTTGACGACGCCGTCAATGATCGCCAGCCGTTCGTCGAACGGGATAAACGCAGACTTCATCGCGTTGATCGTCGCCCAACGCAGGTCCTCCAGCGTCCACCCGGCGTCGTTGACCAGCAGCGACATCTCCCGGGTCATGGACGTGCCGCTCATCAGGCGGTTGTCGGTATTGACGGTGACCCGGAACTTGAGCCGTTTCAACAGCGAAATCGGGTGCAGCGCAACGGATTCGGCTGCGCCGGTCTGCACGTTGCTGCTCGGACACATCTCGAGCGGGATCCGCCGGTCGCGCACGTATGACGCGAGCCCGCCGAGGACCACCTCGGACGGTTCCGCTGTGGCCGCGTAGGCGACGTCGGCGGAATACGGCCTGGCGGCAACCCGGACGTCGTCGACGATGCGCACACCGTGGCCGAGCCGGTCAGCGCCGCACCACTGAATCGCCTCCCAGATGCTGGGGAGCCCGAAAGCCTCACCTGCGTGAATCGTGAAGTGGGCGTTCTCGCGGCGGAGGTACTCGAACGCATCGAGGTGCCTGGTGGGCGGGAACCCCGCCTCGGCGCCCGCGATGTCGAAGCCCACGACCCCGTTGTCGCGATAACGCACGACCAGCCGGGCGATCTCGGTGCTCTTGGCCGCGTGGCGCATCGCCGTCAACAGGGCTGTCACCCGGATCTGGTGACCAGACTCGGCAGCGGTCCGCTCGCCGTCGCGGAAGCCGGCGTTCACCGCCTCGACCACCTCCTCGAGGCTCAACCCGTTGACGAGATGCTGTTCCGGGGCGTAGCGCACCTCGGCATAGACGACGCCGTCGGAAGCGAGATCCTCCACACATTCGCTGGCGACCCGATGCAGTCCGTCAATGGTCTGCATGACCGCCAGTGTCTGGTCGAACGTCTCCAGGTAGCGCTCCAGCGAACCCGAATCGGCGCTTCCGCGGAACCAGGCTCCGAGCACATCTGCGTCCTGCGCCGGAAGCCCTTGGTAGCCAACCGTTTCAGCGAGCTCAATGATCGTCTGCGGGCGCAGCCCACCGTCGAGGTGGTCGTGCAGGAGTGCCTTGGGGATGCTGAGCAGCGTGTCGTCGGAGAGCAATCAGTCCTCGCGGTTGACGGTGTCGGGAGCAAAGGCCGGAAGGCAGACCGCGACGTACTCGGCGCCGTCCGGTCCGCTGGAGTATCTGACGCGCTCCCCTGCACGCGTGAGGATCGACTGTCCGGTATGTGCAGTCGTGGGTCCACCCTCGTGATCGACGATCACAGTGCCCGCCAGGACCAGCGTGATCTCGTCGAACTCCGGCGTCTGGAAAGGCTCTCCCCAGTCGGCTGGGGCGATCATGTGGGCGACCGAGACACCCAGCGTCCCAGTGCTGATCAGGCCGACATGCTCGCTGATGATCTTGCCGCCAGGGACCGGGATGCGCGCGGGTTCGCTGATGAGGAGGGGCATCCGCCAACAGTAGTGCGGGAGTGCAGCCTTGCTCATTTCAGGCCGGTTCTTGGGCCGATATTGCACTCCCCGACCGGCCTGGACTGAGCAAAGCGGCCTGAAGTGAGCAAGGGGTTAGCTGATCCGGTCGATCACCAGCGGCCACAGATCTGGTCGGGAGCCTTCTGGCGCAATGAAATACGCGCCGTCAAGCGCTTCGATGGCCCGCTCGAACCGCTCGGGGGTGTCGGTGTGCAGCGTCATCAGCGGGTCGCCGGCTCGCAGGACCGCGCCGGGCTTTGAATGCAGCTCAATGCCAGCGCCAGCCTGAACCTTGTCCTCCTTGCGCGCCCGCCCGGCGCCCAGCCGCCACGCCGCGATTCCCACCTTGAGGGCGTCCAGCGTGGTCAACACACCAGAGCCGGGAGCCAGAATCTCATGCGTCTCCCTCGCCACCGGCAGCGTCGCGGACGGGTCGCCGCCCTGGGCGGTGACCATGCGGCGCCATACGTCCATGGCTCGTCCGTCCCGCAGCGCATCAGCAGGGTCGACATCACTGCGGCCGGCCCCAGCCAGCATCTCGCGGGCAAGAACCAGGGTCAGCTCTACGACGTCGGGAGGCCCACCACCGGCCAAGACCTCGATCGACTCACGAACCTCGAGGGCGTTGCCGGCGGTGAGCCCGAGCGGGGTCTGCATGTTGGTCAGCAGCGCCACCGTGTGCACTCCGGCCCCCCTACCGAGGTCGACCATCGTGCGCGCCAGCTCACGTGCAGTGTCCACGTCCTTCATGAAAGCGCCGGACCCCACCTTGACGTCGAGCACCAGGGCGCCGGTGCCCTCGGCGATCTTCTTGCTCATGATCGAGCTGGCAATGAGTGGAATCGCCTCGACGGTACCGGTGACGTCACGGAGCGCGTAGAGCTTCTTGTCGGCAGGGGCGAGCCGGTCGCCGGCCGCGCAGATCACGGCGCCAATATCCTCGAGCTGGCGCATCATCTCGTCCTGGGAAAGAGCGGCCCGCCAGCCCGGGATCGACTCGAGCTTGTCGAGCGTCCCGCCCGTGTGCCCCAGTCCTCGACCCGAAAGCTGAGGAACCGCAACGCCGCACGCCGCAACGAGCGGTGCCAGCGGCAGGGTGATCTTGTCGCCGACCCCACCAGTCGAGTGCTTGTCCGCCGTGGGACGCGACAGCATCGAGAAATCCATCCGCTCGCCGGACGCGATCATCGCCGCGGTCCAGCGGGAGATCTCGCGACGGTTCATGCCGTTGAGCAAGATGGCCATGGCCAGCGACGACATCTGCTCGTCGGCCACCGCTCCGCGCGTGTAGGCGTCGATCACCCAGTCAATCTGTCCGTCGCTGAGCTCCGCCTTGTTGCGCTTGGCGACAATGACATCAACAGCATCAAAGGATTCGGTCACCCCGCGATCTTGCCCCACTCACGGCGAGTTGTCAGACCTAGGTTGAGCCATGACGGGGCGACGACCTGACAACTCAGGCCTGAGGGGGATGGAAACTGTCGAGACTGTGGTCGCCGAAGGCATCGGGCAGCACCTCACGCATCGTCTTGACGCCGCGCGCCGTCATCAGCTCACAGTCCGGTCCGCCGTTCTCCCACAACAGCTGACGGCACCTCCCGCACGGCATCAGCGCGTCGCCGTTGCCGTTGACACAGGACACGGCCACCAGTCGACCACCACCGCTGAGGTGAAGCGCAGAGACCATCCCGCACTCGGCGCACAGGGCCACACCATAGGCCGCGTTCTCGACGTTGCACCCGGAGACGATGCGGCCGTCATCCACCAGCCCGGCCACGCCCACAGGGAACTTGCTGTATGGCGCGTAGGCCTGATGCATCGCCTCGGTTGCCTTGGCATGCAACAGAACCCAGTCGACGGACACCGTCTGGGTCACTAGTGCCCCTCACCTTTTCGATAAGGCAGACCATCTGCTGCCGGCATTCGTAGTCGTTGTGAGGCAAAGGCGAGAACGAGGAGCGTGGCGACATACGGAGTCATGCCGGTGAACTCACCTGGCACGGTCTCGGACATGAAGTACCAGGCGGCCACCAAGACCCCAGCTGAGATCGCAATGATGCCCTTGATCACACGATGCGTGCGCAACAGCTGCCACAGCCCGATTCCGATCACCAGGACGGCGAGCAGCAGCAGCATGGCGTGGACCGTGCTGCCACCACCGCGCAGCTGCACAGCATCGGTGTAGCCGAACAACGCCGCACCGCCGAGCAAACCACCGGGACGCCAGTTGCCGAAGATCATCGCAGCCAGGCCGATATAGCCACGCCCCCCAGTCTGTCCGTCGCGGTAGATGTTGGCGGCGACGAGGGCCAGGTAGCCGCCGCCGAGACCGGCCAGGGACCCGGAGACCAGCACGGCAATGAACTTGTACTTGTAGACGTTGACGCCCAACGACTCTGCCGCGACCGGACTCTCACCGCACGAGCGCAGCCGCAGCCCGAACGTCGTGCGCCACAGCACCCACCAGGTCAGGGCAACCATACCCAGCGCGATCAGCGTCACGACCGACACGTTGGTCACCATGGCTCGCAGGATGGCAGCCAGATCTGAGACGAAGAAGATCTCTTTACTCTCCAGTGTGCCCAACCCCGGGGACACGCCCGGAATAGTCAGGGAAGGCAGGTCCTTCAGTTGCGGTGACTGCGTCGGGCCACCGCCAGGACTTCCGGTGAATGTCCGTGCGGCGAGGTACTTCGCCGCACCGTAGCCGATGATGTTGATGGCCACGCCAGAGACGATGTGGTCGACGCCGAAGACGACGGTCGCGAGGGCATGGATCGCGCCGCCGACCATCCCGCAGAACATGGCGCCGAGCAGCCCGGCCCAGGGACCATAGTGGAAGCCGAAGAACCCGGCACCCCACGTGCCGAGGATCATCATGCCCTCGAGCCCGATATTGACGACACCCGCTCTTTCGCTCCAGAGCCCACCCAGACCCGCCATGCCGATCGGCACGGCAAGTCCGATCGCGGCCGCGAGAGCGCCCGAGGAGGCGAGGTCGTTGGCCCCTGTGACAATCCGCAGGACGGCGATCAGGAACACGGCGATCACCGCGATCAGGGCCATCCGTGCAGCGCTCAGACGCGGCCTGCGCACCGCGCCCGTGATGATCTCTGCCCCGGTCTTCAGTCCGGCGGTGCTCATGCCGTGACTCCTTTGGGGGCCGGGGGGGCAGGTTCGTCGGAAAGTTGTCTGGCCACGTTGCGCTGCTCCATCCGCAGACCGGCGCGACGCACGATCTCGTAGGCGATGACCACGGCAAGGACGATGACACCCTGGAGGATGAACACGAGCTCGGAGCTGACACCCACGGTGATCTGCAGACCGTTGCTCTGTTGCTCGAGGTAGGACCAGAGCAGCGCGCCGAAGGCGATGCCCACCGGGTGGTTGCGTCCCAGCAGTGCGATGGCGATACCGGCGAAGCCAAGGCCCGGTTGGAATGTCGTGCCGTAGCTGAAGTCCTGACCGAACAGCAGTGGCATGCCGACCAAACCGGCTGCGGCTCCGGATATCAGCATCGCAGTCAGGACCATCCGTTTGACGTTGACGCCACTGGCCACAGCCGCCGTCTCGGAGCGACCGGTGGCACGAAGGTCGTACCCGAAACGGGTCTTGTTCAGGATCACCCAGTAGGCGACACCGACCAGTATCGCCAGGAGAACGAAACCGTAGACCTTGTTGAGGGTGCCCGGTATCAGGGCGAATCCGGGGACCTGTGACGACTTGGGGATGGTCTTGGTATTGGTGACGTTGCTGCCTGCCGTCGAGTCCGAGACCTTGGACAAAAGGAAGGACACCAGGCCGGTGGCAATGGCGTTGAGCATGATCGTTGAGATCACCTCGGAGACGCCTCGGGTGACCTTGAGCCAACCGGCGATGCCGGCCCAGGCCGCGCCGGCCACCACCGCGATCAACAGCGATATGAGGATGTTGAGCCAACCAGGTAGCCAGCCCTGACCGGCGAATACCGCTGCGGCGAAAGCCGCAACGCGATATTGGCCGTCGACGCCGATGTTGAACAGATTCATCCGGAAGCCGATCGCGACTGCGATCGCGGACAGGTAGTAGACCGATGCGCCGTTGATGATGGCGACGAGCAGCCGGGGCTTTGGCGCCGTCAGCAGCTGGGTCCACACGGCGCCGACGGGGTCACCTGCCAGGAGCAGCACGGTGGACGTGACCAGGAACGCCACCAGGATGGCGAGGGCGGGCGCGAGCAGTCCGAGACCAACCTTGCGCAGATCCAGGGTTGCCTTCATTGCCCCTCCACGTCCTGAGTCTCGCTGCCTGCCTGAGGCTCGCTGTCTGACTGGGTATGCCGGGTGCTTGGGTTATCCGCGGCGGCGCCCGGTTCGCGTTCAGCCGCACCGGTCATCGCCGCGCCGAGATCCTGCGCGGTCACGACATCGGGGTCGAACTCACCGGACAGCTGACCGCGGAGAATCACTCGGATGGTGTCGGAGAGACCGATCAGCTCATCGAGATCGGCTGATATCAGCAACACCGCGAGGCCCTCTCGCCGGGCCCTGCGGATGTGGTCCCAGATGGCGGCCTGGGCGCCCACGTCCACGCCCCGAGTTGGATGGGCGGCGACCAGAACCCGTGGGGTGTAGCTCATCTCGCGGCCGATGATGAGCTTCTGCTGGTTGCCACCGGACAGCGAGTTGGCCGTGACGTAGATGGACGGCGTGCGGACGTCATAGTCGGCGAGGATCTGCTCGGCCTCGGCCTTGGCGCCCGTGCCGTCGACCCACACCCCTTTGACGTTCGGCCGCTGCGTCTGATGGCCCAGCATGGTGTTCTCCCACAGCGGCGCATCAAGCAACAGAGCATGCCGGTGACGGTCCTCGGGGATGTACCCGACGCCCGCCTCACGGATCTCTCGCGTTTGCCAGTCGCTGATGTCCTTGTCCTCCAGGAAGATTCGCCCTTCAGAGGGTTCGCGCATACCCATGATGGCCTCGACCAGCTCAGCCTGGCCGTTGCCCTCGACCCCTGCAATGCCCAGCACCTCACCGGCGTGGATGGTCAGCGTGATGTCGTGCAGGACATCGCGGACACCAGCTCCTGCGAGGGTCAAACCCGTGATGGTGAGGACGGGGCGGTCGGTGACCGTGGACACATCGGTGCTGGCGGAGGGCAGCTCGGAGCCGACCATCAGCTCAGCCAGCTGGCGGGAGGTGACCGACTTCGGGTCGACCGTGGCGACCGTGGTGCCACGCCGGATGACGGTGATGGAGTCGGCGACCGACAGCACCTCGTCGAGCTTGTGAGAGATGAAGATAACGGTCAGTCCCTCACTCTTGAGCTCGCGCAGGTTGTCGAAGAGCTCGTCGACCTCCTGGGGGACCAGGACCGCCGTCGGCTCGTCGAGGATCAGGATCTTGGCGCCGCGATAGAGAACCTTGAGGATCTCAACGCGCTGGCGGATACCGACACCGAGGTCAGCCACCAGGTTATCTGCATGGACGTTGAGACCGTAGTCAGCAGAGATCCGCTCGATCTCGGCTCGCGCCCCATCCGCGATGCCGTGGCGCTTCTCCGCGCCCAGCACGACATTCTCGAGGACCGTCAGGTTGTCGGCAAGCATGAAGTGCTGGAAGACCATGCCGATCCCCGCGTCGATCGCATCGGCCGGGCTGTGCAGTGCCAGCACCGAACCGTCGACACTGACGGTGCCCTCGTCCGCTCGTATCACCCCATACAAGATCTTCATCAAGGTGGACTTGCCCGCGCCGTTCTCGCCGACGATCGCATGCACAGTGCCTCGCTGCACGGAGAAACTCACGTCATTGTTCGCCACCACCCCAGGAAAGCGTTTCGTGATGCCCCGCAGCTCGACGGCCGGCGCCACCCTCGATCCCGCGTCCGCGGCACTCTGTGCAGAGTCGGTGATGGCGCACACTCCTCATACGAGGCCCCCAAACGTTGCGGGCACTAGTTCGATGAGCCGGGGGCGGGAGATGCCGAGGGCCCGAGAGGCACGTTACCGTGCCAACCCGGGCCCGTCGTCATACAGAAAACCCTCAGTTACCTATTGCTCTACTTGACTTGCTACTTGGTCGGCACCACGATCTTGCCGTCGATGATCTGCTGCTTGTAGGCGTCGAGCTTTGACGCAATGTCGTCCATCTGGCCACCGGTGGTGCTGTAGCCGACACCATCCACCTTCAGGTCGTAGACCTTGGTGCCGGCCGTGAACTTGCCTTCGGTCACAGACTTGATGAAGTCGAACGTCGCGAGGTCGACCCTCTTGATCATTGAAGTGATGATGACGGCCTTCTGGTCGGCCGCCGCGGTCAGCGCCTGGTCGGAGTCGACGCCGATCGCCATCTTGCCCGCGGCCGCGGCGGCGGTGAACACGCCACCACCAGACCCTCCTGCCGCGGCGTAGACCACATCTGCACCCGACTGGTACATGCCCGCGGCCGCGATCTTGCCCTTGGCCGGGTCGCCGAAACCCGAGAAGTCCGGAGGCTGGGTCAGGTACTTGACCTGAACCTTGATAGCGGGGTTGACCGCCTTGGCGCCCGCGGCGTAGCCGACCTCGAACTTCTTGATGAGGTCAGTGTTGACGCCTCCGATGAAGCCGACGTTGCCGGTCTTGGACTTCAGAGCGGCCGCCGCACCCACGAGGAACGAGCCCTCGTTCTCGGCAAACGTGAGGTTCTCGATGTTAGGTCCGGCCGCATCGGTGGAGTCGATAAGGGCGAACTTGACCTCAGGATTGGCCGCGGCGACCTTCTTCACCGCAGGCGCGTAGGCGAAACCGACGGCAACGACGTTGTTGTAGCCGGCGTCGATGAGCTGAAGCAGTCGCTCCTCGCGCGCCGACTCGGGCTCACCGTTGACCGCCGTGGCCTCCTTGGTGTCAGCACCGAGCTCGGCCTTGGCTTTGTCGAGGCCCTTGGCGGCGGCGTCGTTGAACGACTGGTCCCCGCGCCCACCCACGTCATAGGCCATGCCGACCTTGAGGACCTTGGCAGCAGTGGTCGTGCCACTGGCACCAGGCGTGGTGCCCGTGTTGTCCGTGTTTGAGCCGCAGGCAGCAAGAGCCAGCGCGGCGACCGACATCGCGGCCGCAACTTTCATCACCCGACGCAAGGGAATCTCCTTTGTAAAGTGCGCCACACGGCGCAACTTTTCGTGACTCTACCCGCCCGCCGCGACCCTGCCCGCGCAGGCACGCACCAGTGTCTGGATCGTTACTTCGCCAGGGCGCTCAGAGCCGCGACGGCCAACAGCCTCGCGCCGACAACCACTGCTCTCTCGTCGACCACCATGTCGCCCTGGTGCAGGTCGTAGGTCGCACCGCCCGGGCTGCGAGTCCCCAACCGCGCCATGGCTCCGGGCACCTGCTGCAGATACCAGGCGAAGTCCTCACCACCCAGGGACTGCAGCGTCGGCTGGGGGCCATCGGGGCCGATGGCCTCAACCGTGGCGCGGCGCAGGATCTCGACGCAGTCAGGGTTGTTGACGACCGGGGGCACCCCGCGAACGTGCTCGACCTTGGCGGACACGGCATACGGGCTCATCACCGCGTGCACGACCTCGTCCAGCAGCGGCCCGATCTCGTCCCATACCTGGGCATCCAGCATCCGCAAGGTGCCGTCGACAACCCCCGTCGAAGGGATCACGTTCTGTGCGCTGCCGGAGTGGATGCTCCCCCACACCAGCGCGACCCCGGCACGCGGGTCGACCCGACGCGAGAGAACAGCGGGGACGTCAGTGACGACCTTGGCCAGCGCGTAGGTCAGGTCCTGGGTCAGGTGCGGCCGGGCCGTGTGACCGCCGCGCCCGCTGAGCGTGATCGTGACCCCATCGGCGGCTGCGGTGATCGGCCCGGTGCGCAACCCCACCTGACCGACGTCCAGGGTGGGGTCGCAGTGGACGCAGAAGATGCGGTCGACACCGTCGGCCCCACCCTCCTTGATGACTCCCTGCGCCCCACCCGGGATGACTTCCTCCGCCGGCTGGAAGATCAGCCGCACGCCCATCCCCTGTGCAAAAAGGAGTTCGACGTGCTGCTGAAGCGCCAGACCCGCACCGAGGACCACTGCGATGTGGAGGTCATGGCCGCAGGCGTGGCAGACCCCGTCATGCTCAGAGGCGAAGGGCAGACCGGTTCTCTCGGCCACCGGCAACGCGTCCAGGTCGGCCCGCAGAGCCACGCGGTATGCCGGGTCGGCCGGCCCGATGTCCGCCACCAGTCCGGTGCCGGCCAGGCGACGGACCCGGATGCCGGCGGCGCTCAGCCGGTCGGCGATGACGTTGGTGGTGCGAACCTCCTGGCCGGCCAGCTCGGGGTGTGTATGGATGTCGCGTCGGAAGGCGATGAGCTCGTCCTCAAGCTCGGTCAGCGTCTCGCGCAGGACCGCGGTCATTGCGGATGGGTCGGGCTCAGGTGTCACGAGCACTAACGCTACCCGTCAACCCGCCTGAGCACCGGTCGGGTCAGAAGGTGTCGTGGGCTACGTAGGTGCCCCAGACGTCTCGCAACGCATGGGCGATCTCGCCGCCCGTGGCGTTGGAGGCCAGGGCTTCCTTCATCGGCAGGAGCACGTTGTCCGTACCGGTGGCGGCCGTACGCACCGCATCGAGGGCCCGCGAGACGGCGTCGTTGTCGCGAGCCTTGCGCAGCGCCGCCAGGCGCTCGCACTGGTCTGCCTCGATCATGGGGTCGGCGCGCAACGGCTCGAAGGGCTCCTCCTCGTCGATGGTGAACTTGTTGAGGCCGACGATGGTGCGCTCTCCCCCGTCGATCTCCAGAGCGACGCGATAAGCCGAGCGCTCGATCTCCGCCTTCTGGAAGCCCTGCTCGATCGCGGCCACGGCGCCACCGTGATCCTCGACGGCAGCCAGCAGCGCGACCACGGCCTCTTCCATGTCGTTGGTCATGGACTCCATGACGTAAGACCCGGCGAACGGGTCGACGGTCTTGCACACGTCCGTCTCGTAGGCGATGACCTGCTGGGTGCGAAGCGCCAGCCGGGCGGCCTTCTGGCTCGGCAGCGCCATGGCCTCGTCGAACGAGTTGGTGTGCAGCGACTGGGTGCCACCCAGGACTGCGCCGAGGCCCTGCAGCGCCACCCGGACCATGTTGACCTCGGGCTGCTGGGCGGTCAGCTGCACACCCGCCGTCTGGGTGTGGAAGCGCAGCATCTGGGACTTGGGGTTCTTGGCGCCGAACTCGTCCCGCATGATGCGCGCCCAGATCCGGCGGGCAGCCCGGAACTTGGCGACCTCCTCCAGCAGGGTCGTGCGGGCCACGAAGAAGAACGAGAGGCGAGGGGCGAAGTCGTCGACCTCGAGGCCGGCGGCGATCGCGGCGCGGACATACTCCTTGGCGTTGGCAAGCGTGAACGCGATCTCCTGCGCGGGCGTGGCCCCGGCCTCGGCCATGTGATAGCCAGAGATGGAGATGGTGTTCCAGCGAGGAATCTCCTTTTGGCAGTAGGTAAAGACGTCGCTGATCAGACGCAGCGACTCCTTGGGCGGATAGATGTAGGTGCCGCGGGCGATGTACTCCTTGAGGATGTCGTTCTGGATGGTGCCGGTCAGCTGGTGAGCCGTGATGCCCCCTTCGGCAGCCACCATCTGGTACATCAGCAGCAGGGTCGAGGCGGTCGCGTTGATCGTCATCGACGTGCTGACCTTGTCAAGGGGCAACCCGTTGAACAGCGTCCGCATGTCATCGATGGAGTCGATCGCGACCCCGACCTTGCCGACCTCGCCCGCGGCGATCGACTCATCGGAGTCGTAACCCATCTGGGTCGGCAGGTCGAAGGCTACGGAAAGACCACCGGTGCCGGCCTTCACCAGCTGGTGGTAGCGCTCGTTGGACCCCTTGGCCGTGCCGAAACCGGCGTACTGCCGCATCGTCCACGGCCGGCCGGTGTACATGCTGGGATAGACACCCCGGGTGAACGGGAACTGCCCCGGCGACCCCAGACGCTCCTGTGCGTCGAAGCCGTCAAGTGCCAACTGGTCATAGACCTGGGCGATCGGCAGGTCGGACTCGCTGCGCGCGTCGGTGGATTCAGCCATGCAGTGAGCCTAATCACCGCCTCACCGCCGAGCCAGAGGTGTCCAGCGTTGCCACATGGAGCAGGTCCGTCATTGATCGCGCATCAGCGTTCGTGCGCTATCAGTGACTCTCGTGCGCTATGTCCCGTGGCGCCCTCAAGATCAGGTCAGGTCGTCGCGACCGGCCGCTTTGAGCAGGTCGACGAGGGCCTTGACGTCCTGGGCGCGCTCACGGGTGGTGACCAGGAGGGCATCAGGGGTGTCGACCACCACAATCCCCTCGAGACCTAACACGGCGACCGTCCGGCCGGAACCGGGAACGACCACGCCTGTCGTGTCCTTCGCCAGCACCAGGTCGACGTCACCAAGGACCCTCAACCCGGGGAGCTCGGGCCTTTCGGACAGCAACGACCCCAGGGAGGTGAAGTCACCCACGTCGTCCCAGGAGAAGCGCCCGGGCACCACGGCCACCCGCCCCTGGGCGGCGGCGGGCTCGGCCACCGCGTGGTCGATGGCCACCGTGGTCAGCCCCGGCCAAAGCTCCGCCAGACGGGCTGGTTCCGCGGCGATGTCTCGCAGGGCGGCAGCCAGCTTCGGATGGAGGTCAGCCAGCTGGTCGAGCAAGATCGAAGCCTTGACGACGAACATCCCCGCGTTCCAACGGTATTCGCCGGTCTCCAGGTATCCCATGGCCGTCAGCTCGTCAGGCTTCTCCACGAAGGACCGAACCGCCCGACCATTCGGAGCGCCTGGGACCGCCAAAGAGGCCCCGACCTGGATGTACCCGAAACCGGTAGCCGGACGGGTCGGTTCGATGCCGATGGTCACGACATAACCGGTTCGCGCGAGGGCCACTGCCTCATGAACGCAGTCCGCAAACACCTCGGGCTCACCGATGACGTGGTCCGCGGCGAAGGAGCCCATCACGGCCTGAGGGTCACGGCGTTCGAGCATCGCCGCGGCCAACCCGATCGCTGCCATCGAGTCCCGCGGCGACGGCTCGGCCAACAGGTTGCCCGTCGCCAGTCCCGGGAGCTGTGCCCGAACGGCCGCCTCATGCAAGGCCCCAGTCACCACCATGATGTGGTCGCCACACAACGGCTCGAGCCGGTCCCACGTCGACTGCAGCAGGGAGCGCCCAGCCCCCGTCATGTCGTGCAGGAACTTTGGCGAGGACGAGCGTGAAAGGGGCCACAGTCGCGTTCCCGCGCCCCCCGCCGGGATCACCGCCCAGAAGCCATGCAGATCGTCGGCAGTCGCCGAGCCGTCCGCCTTGTTCGCGATCTCAGCCATGGCGCAGACGGTACAGGCGGTAGCAGGCGTCGCCCCGATCGGGAGCCGTTAGGGTGCTGCCTTGATGATCGCCCCTCGGTATGCCGTCCGCGCCCTCGCGCTGAGCCTTTCGCTCAGCGCCGTGTCGGGCTTCGCTGTGTTCGGCTCCGCGTCCGTCGACGCTGCTGCCGGCGCCACCCCCATCGGGGGCCCGCAGCTCTCCAGGGCCGGCGTCATCGTGAACCTGGTGCCGGGCGTTCCGGCCCCGCCGGCCATGTCAGGCGCATCCTTCTTGGTTGCGGACATGGCCACGGGGGCGATCTTGGCGGCGAGGGCACCCCATCGACGCAGCCTGCCGGCCAGCACGCTCAAAGCCCTGACGGCGCTGACCCTGATCCCGCGCCTCGACGCCAGCGGGAAGGTCGTGGTGCAACCAGAGGACGTACGCGTCGAAGGGAGCCGCATCGGCATTCTGGCCGGCACTGCATACACGGTCCATTCGCTCTTCCAGGGGCTGTTGATGGCGTCGGGCAACGACGCGGCGTATGCCCTCGCGCGCGCCAATGGCAGCGTTGCGGCGACCCTCGAGGAGATGAATTCAACCGCATCCGAGCTCGGCGCCTTCGACACCGTGGCCAAGGACCCGAGCGGCCTTGACCAGCCCGGTCAGACCAGCAGCGCCTACGACCTGGCCCTGATCGGTCGGGCCGCGATGAAGCTCCCGGACTTCCGGGACTATGTCAGCACCAAGCGGGCATCCTTCCCCGGCGGCAGGTCCAGCGCCGGCAAGATGCTGCCGGGCTTCACCATCAACAGCCACCACCGGCTGCTCTACAACTACGAGGGCGCGATCGGCATCAAGAACGGATACACGATCGCCGCGAAGCAGACCTTCATCGGCGCGGCCACCCGGGGGGGCAAGACCTACATCGTGACCGAGATGGCCAGCCCCAACGGCAGCTGGCGTCCTACGGCGGCGATGCTGGACTGGGCCTTCGCGCACGGAGCTTCGCTGACACCGATTGGGGAGCTGGTCGAGCCCGGCGCCGCGACCCGTCCGGGGGACGGCTCAGCGGAGAGTGGGCTGAGCTCGGCGGCAAGTGGTGTCGACCACCAGCAAGGGGCGAGCGGTTCAGCGACCCAGTCGACGCTCCGGCCCTGGGTCGGCGTGGCTGGCCTGCTCAGCGCGGCCGTACTGGTCAGTGCCTTTGCGCGACGAAGCTTCTTGCGCCAGCGGCGCTGAGCCCGTTCAACGCCGAACGAAGCCCACCGCAGACCGGATCCCATGGGCCAGCGTTCTGGCGGCCGCCAACGCCGCGGCCCCGAGAACGGCACCGGCCGCCAGCGTCGTCCGATCCGCGGACCGCGCTCCGAAGGTTGGCAGCGAGTCGTCGCGGGCGATGCTCGTCCCAGGCCTGGCAGCGGCATCCCGGCCCTGGACCTGAAGGGGCAGAACGTCACCTCGAGACTCTTCGAGGTCGCCTGCTGCCCACGCCGCCGCGATGAGGGTGAGCCGCGCGATCAGGTTGAGCCAGAACAACAAGCCGATCACGATCGCGATCGAGGCGAACAAGGGGTTGGCGGTCACCCGCGGTAGCACAGTGGTGGCGGAGAGCTTCAGCAGGCTGAAACCGACACCACCCAGCAGTGCCCCCTGAACCAGGTCGCGTGAGTGCGCCGGGATCCCGGACAGGACCCTCAGCAGGAGCATCATCAGGCCCGTGTCTGCCAGCACGCTGACCGCGAACCCCGCCAGCACGAGGATCCATTCCTGACCAGACAGTCCGATCCGGTCGGCGATCCAGCCTGCGGCGGCTCCGATCACGGTTGTCAACACAGCCGAGAGCGCGACGCCCAGCCCCAGGGTGAAGAGCACACCGAGGTCCCGGAGCTTGGTGGTGATCAGGTTGCCGGCCGAACCCTGGGCCCCGAAGACTGCACGGATCCCCTCGCGGAGCGCCCCCAGCCAACCCATCCCGGCAAGCATCAGGCTGACGAAGGCGATGACCCCGGTGATCGTCAGGGCGGAGGCTCGCGGGGCTTTGATCGGGATGAGTCCCTGGGGGTGCTGGACATCCCTGACGAAGCCGGGCAGGTTCGCGTTCAGATTGTCGGCGATCGAGGTCAACAGCTCGGGGTGGCCACGCAGGACGAACCCGAACACCGTGAACGCGAGCGCCACGGCGGGAAAGATCGAAAAGAAGGCGAAGTAACCGATACCAGCAGCCAGAATATTGCCCCGTGCGTCACCGTAGCGCTTCCACGCCCGCCAGGGCTTGCTCGCCCGAAACCGCGCGAACAGGGGCTTCACCGCATCCGACCAGCTGGACTGTCCGCGCCGATGCCAAAGTCGAAGCCGCGCACCGAGTGCCACACCAGATCATCGCCCTGCTCGTACAGGTGAAAGGCCCTCACCTCGAATGTGCATTCGTACGAGGCCAGTTCGTTGAATGCACGGTCCATCGCCGCCTCATCGACATGGTGTGCGATCGTGACATGAGGGTGGTAGTAGAACCGCACGTCGCGCTTCAACGGGCCGGTGCGGATGGCCTGCTCGATCCGCTCACACTCACTGATGCCGCCGGCCACCTGAACGAAAACCACGGGAGAGACCGGGCGGAAGGTGCCGGTGCTGCGCAGCTGCATCCTGAACGGCTGCTGCGCGGCGGCTACGCGTTCGAGATGCTCATGGATCTCGGGAATCTCGTCATCGGTGATCGCGCTGGGCGACAGCAGCGTGACGTGGGTCGGGATCGACTCGGCCGAAGGATCACCGAAGGACGCACGCAGCTGCTGCAGCTCGCCGGCAAACGGCGCTGGGATGGCGATGGACACGCCGATGACGTTCACGTTCGCTGCTATCGCTTGCTCGGCAGGAACCCGACGCGGTCATAGACCCTGGCCAAGGTGGCACTGGCCACATCCCTGGCCCGTTCGGCGCCCTCTGCCAGTATCCGGTCGAGCTCGGCGGGGTCGGCCAACAGCGCAAGGGTGCGGTCGCGATACGGCGTGGCGACCTCGACGACGACCTCGGTGACGTCCTTCTTGAGGTCTCCATAGCCCCGGCCGACGTAGTCGGCCTCCAGTGACTGGATCGACCGCCCCGACAAGGCGCCGAGAATGCTCAACAGGTTGGAGACACCAGGTTTTTGGGCCTGGTCGAAGCGGATCTCGCCTCCGTTGTCGGTCACCGCGGACCTGATCCGCTTGGCGATGAGGCCGGGGTCGTCAAGCAGGTCGATCACGCCGTTCTGGCTGGTGGCGGACTTGCTCATCTTGGACGTGGGGTCCTGCAGGTCGTGGATCTTGGCGGTCGCCTTGATGATGTGCGGTTCGGGGACGGTGAACGTGGTGCCATAGCGAGCGTTGAACCGCCCGGCCAGGTCGCGGGTCAGCTCGAGGTGCTGCCGCTGGTCCTCGCCAACCGGCACCTGGTCCGCGTCATACAGCAGGATGTCCGCGGCCATGAGCACCGGATAGCTGAACAGACCCACGGTGGTGCCACCGACCCCGTGCTTGCCCGACTTGTCCTTGAACTGGGTCATCCGACTGGCTTCGCCAAAGCCAGTCAGACAGGACAGGACCCATGCCAGCTCGGCGTGCTCGCTGATGTGGCTCTGGACGAAGACCGTGGATCGAGCGGGGTCCACGCCGCCGGCGAGGTACTGCGCGGCGGTTCGACGGGTCCGCTCTCGCAACGTCAACGGGTCGACCTCGACCGTGATCGCATGCAGGTCCACCACGACATAGAACGCGTCATGGGTCGCCTGCATCTGCACCCAGTTGACCAACGCGCCGAGGTAGTTGCCCAGGTGCAACGAGTCGTGGGTCGGCTGCATACCGGACAGCAGACGCGGCTTTACAGTGGTCGGTCTCACAGTGCTCTCAGGGGTTTCGCGCGCTGGCATGCAGGTCATTCTGTCAGGTCACACGGCCTGCTGAATTCACGGCCGATCGCCATGGGGCTGTTTCGTTCTGTGGGTGAAATGCCAACCATTGCCGTTGTCCTCAACGTCAATTAACACAGCCGTGGCAGAATACCGGGAGGCTTGGGGGTGGCAGACGAGGAGAAACGGCGTGCTGGCGCGACGACGACATGAGGCCATCCTGCGTGTGGTCGACCGGAGTCGTATCGTGGCCCTCGCGTTGGATGACCGCCAGAAGGTCAACCGGCCACGGACGCTCCAGAGCTCATGAACAAACAACCCGAAACCCCCCCCAGGGTTCGACGGACCTCCACCACCTTGGCCGACGGTCGCGAGCTCATCTACTTCGACGACTCCGAGCCCTATCGAAGCGGCGCCAGGCTCCGCGACATGCCCGACCAGCGACCCCTGGGTGATCGCGTGGTGGCTGGGACTATTCGTCGGGACGCACTGACCGGCGACTGGGTCTCCATCGCTGGCCACCGCCAGAGCCGCACCTTCCTGCCCCCGGCCGGCGAGTGCCCCCTCTGTCCGAGCGGCCGCGGAACGGTCCCCTCCGAGATCCCCGCCGACGAGTACGACGTCGTCGTCTTCGAGAACCGCTTTCCATCCTTCGGCGCCGGGTCGACCGGACCCGAGCCCGCCAACCCCGGGTCCGGATCCCCTGGCAACCCCCTGTTCTTGGAGGCGCCAGCGTTGGGCCGCTGCGAGGTCGTCTGCTTCACCAGCGACCACGGTGCCAGCTTCTCGTCCCTGTCGACGGCCCGCGCCCGGACCGTCGTCGACGTCTGGGCCGACCGCACCCGCGAGCTGTCGACACGTGCCGGCGTCGAGCACGTGTTCTGCTTCGAGAATCGTGGTCAGGAGATCGGCGTCACGCTGCACCACCCCCACGGGCAGATCTACGCCTACCCGTTCGTGCCCGCACGCACGGGTCAGCTTCTGCGACGGGCCACAGAGCACCATGAGCGCACCGGCCGCCTACTGGGTGCCGATCTGCTGGCCGCAGAGCAGGAGGCTGGTTTGCGGGTGGTGATCAACGGCACCCACTGGACGGCATACGTGCCGTATGCCGCACGGTGGCCAGTCGAGGTGCACCTGGTCCCGAACCGCGATGTCCCTGATCTGGTCGCCCTGCGCGACGCCGAACGCGACGAGCTCGCCGAGGTCTATCTGGATCTGCTGCGCCGGCTGGACCGCTACTACAAGGGGCCGGACGGATCGCCGATCGCGTTGCCCTATATCGCCGGCTGGCACCAGGCGCCGGTCCGAAGCGGCCGCGATGTCTCCCGCCTGCACCTTCAGGTCATGTCCGTCCTGCGGGCGCCCGGCCGGCTGAAGTACCTCGCCGGCTCCGAGTCCGGCGTCGGCGCGTGGGTGAACGACGTCGCACCCGAAGCCGTGGCCGCCCGCCTGCGCGAGGTGGGCTGAGTTGGCCGGGCAGCCCGAGTCGACTCTCGCACGGTGGTTTTCGGATGCCTTCGGATCCTGGCCATCGGGCGTGTGGTCGGCGCCAGGACGGGTCAACCTCATGGGCGAGCACACCGACTACAACGCTGGCCTCTGCCTGCCGATCGCTCTCCCGCACCGGACGTATGCCGCAGTGCGGCTGCGCGCGGACCGCAGCATGAGGTTGCGCTCACGGCAGTCGACGGAGCACTACGAGCTCGACCTCGATAGCGTGAGACCCGGCTTCCCGACCGGCTGGGGCGGCTATGCCGCAGGTGTTCTCTGGGCCCTTCACGACGCGGGCCACCAGGTCCGTGGCCTCGACCTCATGGTGGACGGCCACGTGCCGGTGGGCGCCGGGCTCTCCAGCTCCGCGGCCCTCGAATGCGCCGTCGCCGCGGCGGCTTCCGACCTCCTTGACCTGGGTCTGCTCTCCGATGACAGCGCTCGAGCAGCTCTGGCAGCGGTCTGCGTCAACGCCGAGAACACCATCGCTTCGGCCCCGACCGGCGGCATGGACCAGTCCGCGTCCCTGCGCTGCCAGGAGACCCATGCGTTGTTGCTCGACTGTCGTGACGGCTCCATCGAGCAGGTACCCTTCGATCTGTCCGCACATGGCCTTTCGTTACTCGTCATGAACACCCGCGCCCGACACCAGCTGGTCGATGGGCAGTACGCACAGCGGCGGCACAGCTGTGAGGAGGCTGCACGCCGGCTGCGCCTGCCATCCCTTCGCGAAGTCTCGTTCCACGACCTCGACGAGGCACTTGATCGGTTGCCCGACAAACAGATGCGAGCGCACACGAGGCACATCGTGACCGAGATCGAACGGGTCCGCCAGACGGCTGCGCTGCTGCGCGAGGGGCGACCCCGCGACGTGGGCTCGCTGTTCAATGCCTCGCACGCATCGATGCGCGATGACTTCGAGATCTCGTGCGCCGAGCTCGACCTGGCGGTCGACACGGCAACAGCTCACGGCGCACTGGGCGCACGGATGACCGGTGGGGGTTTTGGTGGGTCGGCCATCGCGTTGGTGCCCACCGGACACGCGGCCGAAGTCACCTCCTGCGTCGTGCAAGCTTTTGCGGACAACGGTTTTAGCGCCCCTGACTGCTTTGCCGTCGCGGCGGATGGGCCAGCACGGCGCGAGCCATGATGCCGCCTGTCAGGATGGACGAAGGGTGATGACCCTCAGGGGCGGAGGAAGTTCGTGGCTACGGTCCAGCGACCGCCGGCGTAGACCGCCCCTACGCCGATCTTGGTCAGTCGGCCGTCCAGGATGTTCGCCTTGTGCCCGGGCGAAGCCATCCACGCAAGAACAAGTCGGTCAGCGCTGACGTTGCCGCGGGCCAGGTTCTCGGCCACCCGTGAGGCCCCGCAGCCGGTCAGGTAGGGCATCATCTGGCGGTGGTAGAAACGCCCGGTGCGGGCCAGGTAGGCGGCCCAGTACTCGGCATAGCGGTCAGGGCAGGACAACGCCGTGAGCTTGGCGCGCCCATACTTCGTCCGCTGAACGTTGATCGAGTAGATCACCCGGGCCTCGTAGGCCGCGACCGTTGCGGAGCTGGGGGTGTAGGCATGGGCCGCTGGAGCCGCCACGATGACCGCCGGACTCAGGGCCACAGCCATCACCAATGCGCCGCTGAGACGACGGACTTGAGCCCTCAGTCCACCAGTCGTGCGACCAGGCTGGGGTTGACTACTCGTGCGCGGGGCCGGACTAAGGTCAGCCTTTCGCCTCAGCGTCGTGGACTCGCGCATGCTGGTTCTCCCTGTTCGGTAGCCCGGCTGACCGCTTGGGTTCCGTAGCTTTGCGTCCCCACCTCGCAGTGGGTTTGCCTTTTCGTGGACAAATACAGTCTGTGCAGCCCCGCTTCTTTACGGGTCCACCGAACGGCCAGTCTTTCCCCGCATCCGGTTGAGGTGTGTTGCTCCCATGTTGCTCCGAACGCCACCCGCGAAACGCAACATATCACCATAAAAGAGGCGAGTCGTACCCAGAGGGGTACAACCCGCCCCTGATCAAACGCTAGTAAGGCGCCTGCCGACGGAGCTGTGGTCAGGCCTGCGCCGCCGCGAGGTTCTCGTCGATCGCGGCCAGGAACTCCTCGGTGGTCAACCAGGGCGCCTCCGGGCCGATCAGCAGCGCGAGGTCCTTGGTCATCTTGCCCTCTTCGACGGTCTGGACGCAGACCCGCTCGAGGGTCTGCGCGAAGGCCGTCACCTCGGGGGTGCCGTCCAGCTTGCCGCGGTGCTTGAGGCCACCGGTCCACGCATAGATTGAGGCGATCGGGTTCGTGGAGGTCGGCTTGCCCTGCTGGTGCTGGCGGAAGTGCCTGGTCACGGTGCCATGCGCGGCCTCGGCCTCGACGGTCTTGCCGTCGGGGGTCATCAGCACCGACGTCATCAGGCCCAGCGAGCCAAAGCCCTGCGCGACGGTGTCGGACTGCACGTCGCCGTCGTAGTTCTTGCAAGCCCAGACGTAGCCGCCCTCCCACTTCATGGCGGACGCGACCATGTCGTCGATCAGCCGGTGCTCGTAGGTGAGGCCCTTGGCGTCGAACTCGGCCTTGAACTCTGCCTCGAAGATGTCGGCGAAGATGTCCTTGAAGACGCCGTCGTAGGCCTTGAGGATGGTGTTCTTCGTGGACAGGTACACCGGGTAGTTCCGCAGCAGGCCGTAGCTGAACGACGCGCGTGCGAAGTCCTCGATGGACTTGTTGAAGTTGTACATGCCCATCGCAACGCCACCGT
>JBBQUB010000009.1:0-27146 GCA_038212865.1 Actinomycetales bacterium | reverse complement strand
CACGACAGTGGCCAGAGCGGTCGACGGATTCACGCTGGCGATCCTGCCACACCCCGCAAACCGAGGGAGTTTGTCGGGTGCCTGGTGGGGTCAACACCGTCCCTAGGGTTGCGGTGCGGAGGCGCGCACCGTCCCTCGGTTCGCGGGCTCATACCCGACACACGCTTTATGTTGTGGGTCAGGTGTGACGAGTGACTCGTCCTTGGCCGATCTGACGCTATCCGAAGAGCCTCACAGAGTCGGATCACGCTGCGCGCCAACATGTCTGACCGCATCAGCGCCTGCCGCCAGAGCAGCCGCCAGAGCCTGATGTCGACCCGCTCGTGCTGCCAATGCAGCCGCCAGAGCACCACAGAACGCGTCCCCTGCACCGGTGGTGTCGAAGACCTCGGACTCCCTGACCACAGGCCCAGTCAGCTGATCGCCGTCCCAGGCCGCACCTGCCGCGCCGAAGGTCACCACCAGCGATGCTGGCAAGGCCTCGGAGTCAGCCAACATCAGGGCTTCGTGCTCGTTGACCACCAACGGGTCGGCGATCGCGACGACGTCGGGCGCCAAGGCGGCATAGGGAGCCAGGTTCAAGACCACCCGGGCGCCCCTGCTCGCCGCACGCCGCGCCGCCGCGGCGACCACCGCCAACGGGACTTCCAGCTGCAGCAGCACGATGTCGCCGGGGCCGACTGATGACAGCACCTCGAGGTCATCGAGTCCAACCGCAGCGTTGGCGCCGGCGATGACGACGATCGAGTTCTCGCCCATCTCGTCAACGGTGATGAGGGCATGCCCCGTGGGGCAGTCGGGTTCCACGCGAATCCCGGCAACGTCGACGCCCAGAGCCAACAACCTTGCGATATAAGCAGTTCCGGCCTCATCGGATCCGACACAACCAACCATGACCACTTCGGCGCCCGCGGTCACGGCTGCCACGGCCTGGTTGGCGCCCTTGCCGCCCGCCAACCGATCCAGACCGCTCCCCATGACCGTCTCGCCCGGCTTCGGGTGCCGCTCGACCCGGGTTACGAGGTCGATGTTCAGCGACCCAACCACCACGACTCGGCCCATCAGCGTTCTGCTTCCCTGAGCGTTCGCAGCCACAGCTGGGCATAGTGATCTGCGTCCACCGCCAGGGCAACCTCCACCGAGGCCGATGCGACCCCGTGGGGATCGTGGGCGAGGTCTCCTGCCCTGTCGCGACGGTCGACGATGGTCCGGCCGCGCGAGTAGGTCCCGGCAAGCTCCACCCGAACGGGAAGGCGCGTCGTCGTCAGCCCAGCGCGATCGATCACCGCGCAGACCGCCCCCGCATCACCGATGGTGGCGTCGGGCTCACCAAAACGGCCGCACTGGAAGTCGATCAGCCGCCCAGCCAGCTCGGCTGGTCCGCGGCCACCGAAGGCGATCAGCTCGGCAGCCTGCCCACGGCTTACCCTCACGTCGTAGAAGACGTCCAGGCCGTACATCATCAGGGGGATGTCCAGCTCTGCAACCGCTTCCAGGACGATGGCTGCCGCCTCAGGGTCGTGCCACACGTTGAACTCCGCTGAGGCCGTGGCATTCCCGACCTGCGCCGCCCCACCCATGAAGACGATCTGGCGAAGTCCAGCACAAGCCTCTGGATAGGTTCGCAGCAGCAAAGCGATGTTGGTCAAGGGAGCCAACGGTACCAAGGTGATTCGACCTGCTGGCCCGCCGCGTGCCGCAGCACTCAAGAGGTCGCGCAGCAGCTCGACCGCGTGGCGGCCGTCGGGGTGACGGTCGGACGAGGGCCAGCCGAGATCCGCCATACCGTCGTCGCCATGGACGTGGCGTGCCTCTCTGCCGGGCTCGAGCAAGGGTCGGGCCGCGCCGCGGGCGACCGGGACATCCGGCCGGCCGGCGACGTCCAGCACCTTCAAGGTGTTACGTACGACGTCATCCACGCTGGCGTTCCCACCGACGCACGTCACCGCTTGCAGCTCCAGATCCGGGTGCAACGCGGCCAACAGCACCGCGCAGGCGTCATCGACACCCGTGTCGACGTCGAGGATGATCGGCACGGTCATGCCTGGACCAACGTCACAGGCATCGATGAGTCGGCGGGGAGGTCCAGGGCAGAGGGGCGACGACCCCGGGCCACCATCTGCGCGCCCAGGGCAGCCACCATCGCTCCGTTGTCGGTGCACAAACCGGGTCGTGGCACACGAAGTCGGATGCCCGCGGCGTCGCAACGCTGCTGGGCCATGGCACGCAACCGAGTGTTGGCGCCCACGCCACCACCGACGAGCAGGTCGTCGACCCCGAACTCGCGGCAGGCCAGAACCGCCTTTCGCGTCAACACGTCGACCACGGCCTCCTGGAAGCTCGCTGCCACGTCGGCAACTGGCACCGGCTCACCGGCCCGCTCGCGGGCCTCGACCCATCGGGCCACAGAGGTCTTGAGGCCAGAGAATGAGAAGTCGAATCGATGCCGCTCCATGTCGCGCCCCGAGGTCAGACCGCGTGGGAAGGCGACGAAAGCCGAGTTGCCTTCAGTGGCAACCCGATCGACATGCGGGCCCCCAGGGAACGGCAGGCCGAGGACTCTCGCCACTTTGTCGAAGGCCTCGCCCGCAGCATCGTCAATCGTGCTCCCGAGAGATCGCACGTCATCAGTGACATCTGGGACGAGCAGAAGGCTCGAATGTCCGCCCGACACCAGCAACGCCATCGTCGGCTCGGGCAAGGGGCCATGCTCGACGATGTCGACCGCGACATGGGCAGCGAGGTGGTTGATGCCGTAAAGCGGCTTGCCCAGCGCCACGGCGAGCGACTTGGCCGCAGCCACCCCCACCAGCAGAGCCCCAGCCAACCCCGGGCCAGCCGTGACCGCAATCGCGTCGAGCTCATCTAGTCGTATGCCCGCCTCGCGGCAGGCCCGCTCGAGCGTCGGGACCATCGCCTCGAGGTGGGCACGGCTGGCCACTTCTGGCACCACCCCACCGAAGCGCGCATGCAGCTCGACACTGCTGGCGACGGCGTCGACGAGCAAGGTCTCACCGCGAACGATCCCGACACCGGTCTCGTCGCAGGACGTCTCGATACCGAGCACGAGCGGCCCACCAGTCACTGGCTCACGTCCGTTGCCACGACCTCGTGCGACCTCTCCAGATGCAGCCTCATGATGTGGGCGTCGACGTCTCCCGGCTGGTAGTACTTGCGCCGCACCGAGAGCATCTCGAAGCCAGTGCCGGAGTAGAGCCGTTGCGCGGCAGCATTGTCCGCACGGACTTCCAGCATCAGGTGCCGCGCACCATCGCGGCTGGCCGCACCAATGAGCCAGTCCATCAACACTGTGCCCAAGCCCTGGCCCCTGGCCGGGGGGGCGACGGCAATCGTCATGACGTCGGCCACCTCCCCGCCACGGTCGACGCCGGCGTAGCCCACCAAGGCGCCACCTTGCTCCGCGACGACGTAGCACCGCCGGGGCCGGAGAGCGAGCTCGGCCCACCAGGTCTGCTGCGACCACGCATCATCTGGGAACAGCTCGGGCTCGAGCCTCGCCAGGGTCGGAATATCCCGCCAGGTCATCTCACGAAGAGCCGCCGCGCCTGCTTTCATGGCAGCGCCGCCTTGCGGGGGGGCGGAGGTGTCGCGTCCGGGCGGCGCAGATACATCGGTTCGGGCTGGGGCAGCTCCTCGCCACCAGCTAGCCTGCGCGCCGCAAGATCGGCCATGGCTCCGGCGCTGACATCCAGGGGACCACGGCGCGGGCCGAACGACTCGGCATACAGGACGGCGCCTCGTCCGATCACGGGCACACCCCTCACCTCGAAGGCGATTGCCGCTGCCTTGGCGACCATCGGCTCCCCGGTGCGCATTACCCCCCGATCGGTGAGGTCGTAGCGCGCCCAGTAGACCTCCTTGCGCCGCGCATCGGTTGCCACGACACAGGACTGGCCCAGGCCGGCAGCGTCCTCCAGCCATGCCTGGTGCGCCAACGCGTCCAGACTGCACACCCCGAACACGGGTATGCCGCGGGCAAACGCGAACGTGTGCGCAGTCACGATGCCCACGCGCAGCCCGGTGAACGGTCCGGGGCCGGTGCCCGACACCACCGCGCTGACATCGGCCGCTGTGCGACCAGCTCGGGCCAGGACCTCGGCCATCGCGGGAGCAACGTATTCCCCATGGCGCCGCGCATCAAGGGTGCTCGACTCGGCCAACACGCGCTCACCGTCGTGCAGGGCGACGGTGATGGCGGAGGTAGCCGTATCAATCGCGAGGAGCAGCACGTCATCAGGCTAACGAGACGAGACCATCGAGCGCTGCGCACGCTGCAGGACCAGTCCACCGAGCGCCATGGCCCACGAGGTCAACAGTCCGGGTCTCGTATCCGCGCAGCGTCACCTCGAGGTAGCTCTCACTCAGCTGTTCGGCCACACCATGGCCCCACTCGACCACGGTGACCACCTCCTCGAGCGCGGCATCCAGATCCAGGTCCTCGAGCTCGGCGAACCCGGCCAGTCGATAGGCATCCACGTGGACGAGGTCCGGGCCCGCAACACAGGAACGGTGCACCCGGGCGATGACGAACGTCGGTGAGGTGATGGGGCCACGGACGCCGAGGCCGACTGCGATGCCTTGGGTCAGCGTTGTCTTGCCCGCACCGAGGTCACCGGTCAGCACGACCAGGTCGCCCGCCCTGAGCAGTGCCCCCAGCCTGGCGCCCCAGGCATGAGTGTCCTGCACGGTGCCCAGGCAAGCCTGACGGGGGGAGCAGAGCGCACCGGAGGTCTCAGGAGTCATCGACAGCGTCCTCAGAGGCCAATGCGGCGTCGTTCCTGAAGGGCCTTGTCCACCCGTCGCTGTTTCGCCAGGTCGGTGATGAGGCGGCGGACCCGCGGCTTGTCGCGCTGGTCGATGTGAGCGGCGGCGGCACGCTCGGCGCGCTCGACGAGCGATAGCAGCTGCTCGCTGACAACGTCACCGTGCTCAAGCATGATGACGTGCCCGGCGTCGTTGATCAGGACGTGCTCGGCGCCCGGGATCAGTCGGACGATCTCCTCGCTATGCTTCGGCGGCGTGAGCTGATCCTGAACTCCGTTGAGCACCAATGTCTCCACCCCGATAAACTGCTCAAGTGCTTTGCGCTTGTCGTGACGGTCGAACGTCTCCATGAAGTCGGAGATGACCTCGATGCGGGTTGCGAAGATCATGTCGGCGGTCAGTCGCACAATGCTCAGCGGCACCGGTGAGGCAAAGGAGTAGCGGTCGACAAGGAACTCCTCGACATCGCGCCCGGCCCTGAGTACCGAGTTCACCAGGCCCTGCCGTCCAGCCAGCTGACCGACCGCTGCCGGTCCCATCCGGTGCACAGCCTTTCCCAGCACGTTGCCAAGGTCCCACGAGACCGCCGACAGGCCTCCTGGGCTGGTCGCGACGAACGCCACGCCCAGCACGCGATCGTTGATGAGCTTGGGCTCTTGAACGGCCAATGCCATCAACGCCATTCCGCCCATTGAGTGGCCGACCAGGATCAGCGGACCCCTAGGCGCGACCTCACGGATGACTGCAGCAAGGTCAAGGCCGAGCTGGTCGACGTCGTAGGACTCTTTGGATCCGGCACCGGACCGACCGTGGCCGCGATGGTCCCAGAGCACCACGCGGTAGCCGGCAGCCTTGAGTGCCCTCCGCTGGAACACCCAGCTGCGCAGGCTCAGCGTGTAGCCGTGGCAGAACACCACCGTCGGGACTGCTGCGCCCTTGGGCAGCCGTGAGGGTCGCTGTCCAGGCTCGTCGATCTCCACATGCAAGGGCACACCGTCGGAGGCCACGACAATGACCTCACTGGTGGCCTCTTCTTCGTACGTATCAAGGGAATCCAGCGCTTTGGCTGTCTGACGTGCGCGGTTCAGGCGATCGGCCGCAACACCCGCACCAGCAGCCAGCGCCGCAGCTGCCAGCCCGATGCCCAGGCCGGTGAGACCGCTTCGGCGCTGGAGCCTCACTGCTGACCTCCGATGTAGACGCGCGGGATACGCGCTCCGATGCGGGTCACGATCTCGTATGAGATCGTCCCGGTTGCCTGCGCCCAGTCCTGCGCCGTTGGCTCCCCCGAGTCGCCGGCCCCGAACAAAATCACCGGGTCCCCCGCCTGAGCCCCGTTCCCGGGACCGAGGTCGACGACGAACTGGTCCATGCAGACCCGACCCGAGACCGTATGCCGCGTGCCTCCCAGGCTGACCGGCCCGACGTTTGTGGCATTTCGCGGGATGCCGTCGGCATAGCCCATCGGCACCAGACCGACCATTGTGTCCGTCGACGTCACGTACTGATGTCCGTAGCTGAGGCCTTGGCCGGCCGGGATTCGTTTGGTAAGAGCGAGATCGGCGCTCAGCGTCATCGCCGGCGTCAACCCGAAGTACCGAGGGTCACCCAGCGATGGAACTGGTGAGAGCCCGTAGACCGCCAGCCCAGGTCGGACCAGGTCGAAGGCTGCCCCGGGGTTGGTCAGGGTGGCGGCGGAAGCCCCGAGATGCCGGACCTCGAGGTCGCATCCCGCGCGCTCTGCTTCGCGCACGGCGTCCCCGAACCGCTCCTGCTGCAACAAAACCGTCGGGTGTGTCGGCTCGTCCGCATAGACGAAGTGGGACCACACACCGACGATCCGCACAACGCCCTCGGTCTCCAGCCGGCGGGCCGTTTGAAGCAGGGTCGGCCAGTCATCGCCGAACGCGCCGTTGCGGCCAAGCCCGGTGTCGACCTTGAGGTGGATTCGGGCGCTGCGGCCCACCGCCCGGGCCGCGACGGCAATCTCGGCCAGGGACCACAGCGCCGACACGGACAGATCGACGTCAGCAGATATGGCGGCCCCGAAGTCAGTGCCGGGAACGTGAAGCCATGACAGGACGCGCTCGTGGATTCCGCTGTCCCGTAATGCCAACGCCTCACTGAGCTGGGCGACTCCGAGCCAGGAAGCGCCACCACTGACTGAAGCGCGGGCACTGGGCACCAGCCCATGCCCATATCCGTCGGCTTTGACGACAGCCATGACGGCCGCCGACCCGGCATGCTGGCCCAGAACCTCGACGTTACGGCGGATGGCGTCCAGATCCACGGTTGCTCGCGCAGGCGCACCGCCACCGGCAGCCACCACGGCGCCAGCATCGTGACCCCCGGCAGCACGGTCGGCGGGTCCATGAATCACGTCAGTCACCACGAAAGTCTCTCAGGACCGAGGGGTCCTGCGGGCCAGCAACTCGGCAACCACCCCGGGTATGGCATGTGCTACGGCCATGGCGCGGATCGGCCCACCGGGGTTCGCAGCGTCTGCAGCCATTCCGTGGACCAGCGCGCCGACGCTGCCGGCGTCCAGTGGAGACAGCCCCGACGCCAGGAGTGTTCCCGCCAGTCCGGCTAGCACGTCTCCGGATCCGGCCGTTGCCAGCCACCACGGGGCATCGGCCTGCGCGCGCACGGGCAGGTCCGACGAGCTCGGAGACGCCACTAGCGTGGTGGACCCCTTGAGAAGGACCGTGCTCTTGGTCAGGTCGGCTAGGCGACGGGCGTGAGCAAGCGGTGCACCAGTCACTGTCACACGGTCCACCGGGGCGTCGAGCCGGCTCAGCAGACGGGCCAACTCGCCCGCATGAGGGGTGAGTAGCGTTGGGGTGGAACGCGGTTCGATGATCAGCTCGAGCCCGCCAGCGTCCACGACACAAGGAAGCCCAGAGTCCAGGGCTGACTGCGCAGCGAGGCGCTGGGCCTTGCCCTCGGTCGACTCGTCGCCGGCGTCGACGCCGGGCCCGATGAGCCACGCCTGCACCTGACCCTGGCCGATGACAGCCTCGGGAACCTGCGAACGAACGATCAGGGTCGGTGTTGGTGGGCCGACATAACGAACCATCGCCGCGCCCGAACAGACCGCCGACAACACCGACAGCAGGGCTGCCCCGGTGTAGTTCTCGCCGCCGGCAATGATGCCGAGCACACCACGGGAGTATTTGTCGTCCCCCGGCCCAGGGCGGGGCCAGAGCCATGCGACGTCCTCACGGGTGACCCGCTCGATCTCCGGCGCTCCCTCGATCTCGACGCCGATGTCCACCACCGTGAGCCGCCCGACGGCAGGCTCAGTGGCTGGCAGCAGATGCACCGGTTTGGGCACCATGAAGGTCACCGTCTCATCGGCATACACACAGCTATGCGTTGCCACCACGCCGTCCGGGTCTGCCCCACTGGGCAGGTCAACGGCCAGCACGTATGCCGTGTTGCTCACCGCGCGGAGCAGGCCGTCAACCTGCGGCGACAGTCCAGGGTGTCCGCCGATACCGACGATGCCATCAATGACCAGCTCTGCCTCACCCAAGGCCGAAGCGAGCATGGACTGCGGATCTGCGTTAACACCAACGGCATTGAGCACCGAGACCCCAGCGTCTTGGGCCGCGCGAAGGCCACCTTCGTGCGCTGACTCGGCGACCTTGAGCACCACGACAGTCGCGCCGTCCTGCGCGAGAAGGGCGGCGGCATACAGCGCATCTCCTCCGTTGTTGCCAGCACCGACAAGGGTGACGACGCTTCGCCCCTTGAGCCCACTGGAGCCGCCCAGTCGTGCGGACGCCACGGCAGCCAGGCCCGAGGCAGCGCGCGACATCAGCTCGCCCTCGCCGAGACCGGCCATCGCAGTGGCCTCGGCGGCGCGAACGGAGGACACGGAATACGCCCGGATCATCGTTGCCTCAGCCCTCGGCGATCACGACGGCCGAGGCAATCCCGGCATCATGGGAGAGGGAGACGTGCAGATCCTGCACGCCCAGTGCAGTGGCACGCACCTGGATGGTGCCCCTGATCCTCAGGTTCGGTTGCCCGTCCTCGCCATTGAGGACATCGGCGTCGGTCCAGCACAAGCCGACCGGCGCACCCAACGCCTTGGCCAGCGCCTCCTTGGCCGCGAACCTGGCGGCCAGGGAGTTGAGTCCCAGCGAGCGCTCGGGCTCGGTGAACAGTCGCTCGAGCAGTCGCGGCGTCCGGTCGAGGGCCTGGCCGAAGCGCGCAACATCGACGACGTCGATTCCGACCCCGATGATCATGCCGACGCCACAGTCATTGGATGGCCATGCTCACTCGACCGTGACGGACTTGGCCAGGTTGCGGGGCTGGTCGACGTCCAGTCCCTTGGCCGAGGCCAGCTCACAGGCAAATACCTGCAAGGGGACGGTTGTCACCAAGGGCGCCAGCAGAGGTGGGGTCGCCGGGACGCGGATGATCACGTCGGCGAAGGGGACCACGTCCTCGTCGCCCTCCTCAGCGATCACGATGGTGCGGGCTCCACGGGCGCGGACCTCCTGGATGTTGGAGACGACCTTGCCGTGCAGGCCGTGCTCGCTGCTGGGCGAGGGCACGATCACGAAAACGGGCTGACCGGGCTCGATCAAGGCGATCGGCCCATGTTTGAGCTCGCCCGCAGCAAACCCCTCCGCGTGGATGTTGGCCAGCTCCTTGAGCTTGAGCGCCCCTTCCAGAGCCACGGGATAGCCCACGTGGCGGCCCAGGAACAACACCGACCGGGTGTCGGCCATGAAGCGCGCGATCTCGCGGACCCGGTCCTGCCCGTCCAGCACCGTCTGAATCTTGGCCGGCATCTCATGCAGGTCCTTCATCACGGCCTGAGCCTCGTCGGCATAAGTGCCTCCGCGCAACTGTGCGAGATAGAGGCCGAGGATGTAGCAGGCGGTGATCTGGGCGAGGAATGCCTTGGTCGAGGCGACCGCGATCTCTGGCCCCGCATGCGTATAGAGGACCGCATCCGACTCGCGCGGGATCGTCGAGCCGTGGGTGTTGCAGATGGAGATGACGCGAGCCCCGAGCTGACGTGCGTGCTTGACCGCCATCAGGGTGTCCATCGTCTCGCCGGACTGCGAGATGGCGACCACGAGGGTCCGGTCGTTGACCACCGGGTCCCGATAACGGAACTCGTGGGCCAGATCGACCTCACACGGGATCCGGGTCCAGTGCTCGACGGCGTACTTGGCCACCATGCCGGCATAGGCAGCGGTGCCACACGCGATGAACACGATCTTGTCGATCGCCCGCAGCTCGGCCTCGTCCATCCGCAGCTCGTCCAGCACCAGGCGACCGGTTTCATCCGTCCGACCTCGGAGCGTGTCAGCCACGGCGACCGGCTGGTCGTGGATCTCCTTGGTCATGAAGTTCGGGAAGCCGCCCTTTTCGGCAGCAGCAGCGTCCCAGTTGACGTGATAGGCCTTGCCCTGCGCCGGGGTCCCGTCGAAGTTGATGACAACTGCGCCCTCGGTCGTGATCGTGACTATCTGATCCTGGCCGAGCTCGAGCGCATCGCGGGTGTAGCCGATGAAGGCCGCGACATCCGAGCCCAGGAAGTTCTCGCCATCGCCGAGGCCCACAACCAGCGGACTGTTGCGCCTGGCACCAACCACGACCCCGGGCTGATCGGCATGGACTGCCAGCAGGGTGAACGCTCCCCGCAGACCGCCGACGACCTGACGCATGGCCTCGGTGAGGTCCCCGGTGTCGGTGTAGGAGCGCGCCATGAGGTGCGCGACGACCTCGGTGTCGGTCTCGCTGAGGAAGTTGATGCCGTCGGCGATCAGCCCTGCCCGCAGCCCATGGAAGTTCTCGATGATCCCGTTGTGGATCAGTGCCAGCTTGCCGTCCGGGCCGCCTCGGTGGGGGTGCGCGTTCTCGTTGGTCGGGCCGCCATGGGTCGCCCAGCGGGTATGCCCGATGCCGGTGCTCGACGGGGGTAGCCGCTTGCCGGCCAGGGCGCTGACGAGGTTGGCCAGCTTCCCGGCGCGCTTGGTGATCACGACGTGGTCCTCGACGATCAGGGCAACCCCTGCAGAGTCATAGCCGCGGTACTCGAGCCTTGCCAAGCCCTCCATGACGACCTCAAGAGCGCGACCGTCCGCGTTGGGCCCCACGTATCCCACGATTCCGCACATGCCAGCCAGCCTAACGGGAGGTGTCAGGTCCACGCGCCCGCTGCGCGTCCGCAACAATGGCCGCGTGCGACCATCCAATGGCCATGCCCTGCTGTCGCCGTACGTTGAGCTCGACCGTGCGGCGTGGGCCCGGCTGCGCGACCAACACCCCATGAGCCTGACCGAGCCAGACGTGGCCCGACTGCGCGGGCTGGGCGAGCGCCTGGACATGGCCGAGGTCGAAGAGGTCTATCTTCCACTGTCACGCCTGCTCAACTTCTACGTCGGCGCTACCGAAGGCCTGCACCACATCACAACGGACTTCCTGGGCGAGCGCCCTGAACGGACCCCGTTCGTCATCGGAGTGGCCGGGTCGGTGGCTGTAGGCAAGTCCACCACCGCCCGGATCCTGCGCGAGCTACTGGCCAGGTGGCCCGGGACGCCTCGGGTCGAGCTGGTGACCACCGATGGGTTCCTGTATCCGAACGCCGAGCTGGAACGCCGGGGGGCGTTGGAGCGCAAGGGTTTTCCCGAGTCGTATGACCGTCGGCGCCTTCTCCGGTTCGTGACCGAGGTCAAGGCTGGCAAGGACGAGGTCAGCGCACCCGTCTACTCCCACCTGACTTACGACATCGTCCCCGGCGAGCGGATCGTCGTGCGCCGCCCGGACGTCCTCATTGTCGAGGGACTCAACGTCCTTCAGCCCCCCAGGATGCTGGCTGGCGAGCGCACTGGCATGGCGGTCAGCGACTTCTTCGACTTCTCCGTCTATGTGGACGCGAGGGTCGAGGACATCAAACGCTGGTACGTCGAGCGGTTTGTGCGCCTGCGCGAGGACGGCGCCTTCGCCGACGAGAGCTCCTACTTCCACCGTTATGCGGCGCTGAGCGAGGAGCAGGCCCGCGAGACCGCCGTCGGTATCTGGGACTCGATCAATGAGCCGAACCTGATCGACAACGTGCTGACCACGCGGGGCCGGGCCACCCTCGTCCTGTCCAAGGGGGCGGACCACAGCGTCCGCCGGATCCGGTTGCGCAAGCTCTGAACGATGGTTCTGGGCCATGATGGTGCCATGACGGATTCCCACGGCCGGAGCCGGATCGAGCATGACTCGATGGGCGAGATTGAGGTGCCAGCCGACGCCTTGTGGGGCGCCCAGACGGCGAGGGCAGTGCAGAACTTCCCCATCTCCGGGTTGACCATGCCATTGCCGATCATCCACGCCCTCGCGCAGATCAAGTCCGCCGCCGCCGCCGTCAACGCCGAGGGGTCTGGGTTGGATCCCGAAGTCGCACACGCCATCGAGACGGCCGCGGATGGGGTCGCAGATGGCCTCCACGACGACCAGTTCCCCGTCGACATCTTCCAGACTGGCTCCGGCACCTCCACCAACATGAATGTCAACGAGGTCGTGGCACGAATCGCCCACCTCGCAACTGGTTTGCCCGTCCACCCGAACGATCACGTCAACGCCGGCCAGTCAAGCAACGACACCTTTCCGACCGCCATCCGGGTTGCCGCCGTGCTCGCGACCCGAGACCTGCTCGTTCCCGCGCTTGAACACTTGTCCGCCGCCCTGCACGGTCGCCAGACCGCTTTCGCCAACGTCGTCAAGGCCGGGCGGACCCACCTGATGGATGCCGTGCCGGTCACCCTCGGTCAGGAGTTCGGCGGCTATCGTCGGCAGATCGAGCTGGCCCGCGAGCGACTCCTGCTAGCCGCCGATGCAGCCGCAGAGCTGCCGCTGGGAGGGACCGCGGCCGGCACCGGGCTCAACGCCCCGCCGGGGTTTGCTTCGGCGGTGATCGCCCGGCTCGGTGAAGCCACGGGGGCCCCGTTCCGTGAGGCAGTCGACCATTTCGAGGCGCAGTCCGCCCAGGATGCGCTGGTCGCGCTCAGCGGGGCTGCCAAAGGCCTCGCCGTCAGCTTGACCAAGATCTGCAACGACCTGCGCTGGATGGGTTCTGGCCCCCGGGCGGGGTTGGGCGAGATCCACCTTCCCGACCTACAACCAGGGTCGAGCATCATGCCGGGCAAGGTCAACCCGGTAATCCCCGAGGCAGTTCTCATGGTGTGCGCCCAAGTCATCGGCAACGACGCGACCATCACCACGGCGGGCGCTGCGGGCAACTTCGAGCTCAACGTTATGCTGCCCGTGATCGGGCGAAACCTGTTGGAGTCATTGGTGTTCCTGGCCCGGGCATCCCGCCTTCTGGCCGACCGATGCGTTGACGGAATCACTGCCGACGAGCAGCGATGCCTCGATCTTGCCCAGAGCTCATCTGCGATCGTCACCCCGCTCAACCGCTACCTGGGCTACGAAGGGGCGGCCGCGGTCGTCAAGCAGTCCCTGTCCGAACGCCGTTCCATCCGCGACATTGTCATCGCCCGTGGCCACATCGAGGCGGGCGACCTGACCGAGGCCCAGCTCGACGAGGCGCTGGACGTGCTCTCGATGGCTCGCCCCGGCCCCTCGCAGTAAGCGCCCGAGCTTCACGGCCGACGGCGAGAGCGAAAGTTGTCTATGGACCTCGTGATCCAGATGGCGATGCTCGTTTCGGGCGCTTTCATCGTGCTCTTCTGCAAGGTAACAGCGGCTGAGATCAACAATGGATCGGTGTTCAAGGCGGGCATGACCGCGATCTTCGCGGTCTTCGGCGTTGCCTGGATGGCGGACACCTTCTTCTCGGCGCATATCGCGGCACTTCAGTGCTCCCTCGGCGGCGTGGTGCACGGCGCACCGTGGACCTACGCGCGTCCCGGCCTCATCTCGGTCTTCACGTCGTGCGTGGTCGGCTACGCACTGATGACCGCTTTCCTGTAGGTCCCTTGCGGAAGCCCCCCAGCCAGATGCGAACAGCCCGCGCGAACCGGTGAGGTTCGCGCGGGCCGTGTCCGCGCAGCTGAGGCTTCGGGGGGCGATCAGTACCAGTTCGAGGCCTGGGACTGGCCCCAGGCAGAACACGGGGTGCCGTACCTGCTCTCGATGTACTGCAGGCCCCACTTGATCTGGGTGACCGGGTTCGTTGCCCAGTCGCTGTCGATGGAAGCCATCTTGGAGCCAGGCAAGGACTGCGGGATTCCGTAGGCGTCGGAGCTGGGGTTGTCCGCGTTCCAGCGCCAACCGCTCTCCTTGGTCCACAAGCTGTCCAAACAGGCGAACTGGTCCTCTGCCCAGCCATTGTCGGCGACCAGTAGACGTCCGACGGCCCGTGGGTTGGACTGTGCCCGGGCGAGGATGCCTTGGCGCGCTTCCTCGCGTGCAGCGCGGGCAGCAGCAACCTTGCGAGCCCGCGAGAGCGCGACAGCTTTGGCCTCCGCAGCGACCTTGTCCTTTTGGGTGAGCGCTGAGGCACGCTGAACTCCCGCACGACGGGCATCCGCCAGCGCGGCGTTGGTGTCGATCTGGTCGTTCGAGAGCTCGGTGGCCTGGGCCACCGCCGCAGGGCTGGCCGTGAAGGACGCTGTCTCGGTATGCGGCTTCGCGGCGGACGCGTATCCCGCGGCAGTAGCGCCGGCAACGGCAAGAACCGCCGCAGCAGAAGCCATCGGACGGCGAAGAGCACGCGAGAAGACCATGGGCCTCTCGAAGGCCGTACCGCGGGCATGTCGACCGCTGGGTGAGAGGGCGCGGTGCCGACCCTGGTGTCGACCCTGGTAAGGGGTGGTCATCCATCCTCCACAAAGAAAACGGACCCAGGTGTCATGTTCCCGCGGAAGCAGGGTGCCTCGACGAGTGGCGCAGAAGTCTCCACCCGGCGAAGGCGTCTGCCCACACCAGCGTTATGAAACCGAGATCTAACCGCCCTACCGTCCCAAAGATGTCCCAGGATTCCAAATCCGCGCAGGGTCAGCCCGACCCCTCCAACACCATCTGCCACATCAGTAACGCGCATCTCGGATATTTAGTGACAAACCGGCCAGTGAGTGATCGGTCACATGACTGCGGACGGGCCTCGTGGACCCGTCCGCCATGACCTTCCTTGCGACCATCCAGGCTCAGACCTCCAGGCCCTCCAGCAGGTCGGTCACCAGCGCCGCGATCGGACTGCGCTCACTTCGGGTCAACGTGACGTGGGCGAACAGCGGGTGACCCTTGAGCGCCTCGATGACCGCAGCAACCCCGTCATGTCGACCGACGCGCAGGTTGTCGCGCTGCGCGACGTCGTGGGTCAGGACCACCTTGGAGTTCTGCCCGATCCGCGAGAGCACGGTCAGCAGCACGTTGCGCTCCAGCGACTGCGCCTCGTCGACGATGACGAAGGCGTCGTGCAGCGACCGACCCCGGATGTGGGTCAACGGCATGACCTCGAGCATCCCCCGATCCATGATCTCCTCGACCACCTCGGTCGAGACCAGCGCGCCAAGGGTGTCGAAGACCGCTTGCGCCCAGGGGCCCATCTTCTCGGACTCGCTGCCCGGCAGATAGCCCAGCTCCTGGCCGCCCACGGCATACAGAGGTCTGAAGATGATCACCTTGCGGTGCTGCCGCCGCTCCATGACCGCCTCGAGCCCCGCACACATCGCCAGGGCGCTCTTGCCGGTA
Organism: Actinomycetales bacterium; assembly: GCA_038212865.1. Lineage (GTDB taxonomy): Bacteria > Actinomycetota > Actinomycetes > Actinomycetales > Dermatophilaceae > UBA4719. The sequence goes on along the minus strand of JBBQUB010000009.1, from coordinate 11,687 downwards.
CCGGCCCGCCCGCCGAGGCTGACGATACCGATGTCGGGGTCCATCAGCAGGTCCAGGGCGATGCGCTGCTCGGCGCTTCGTCCATGCAGACCGAACGCATCGCGGTCACCCCGCACCAGGCGTATCGCCTTGTCCGGACCCACTCGCCCGAGGCCACCACCGCGGGGCGAGGCCAACACCAGCCCCGTGTGACACGGCATTTCGCGCGCAGCCGGACTCTCGAGGCGCCCTGTCTCGTAGAGCGTATCCATGTCCTCGGTGGAGACGCTGAACTCCGCCATGCCGGTCCAGCCGCTGTCGACGGCGAACTCGGCGCGGTACTCCGCTGCCTCCAGCCCGCAAGCCGACGCCTTGACCCGCATCGGCAGGTCCTTGCTGACAAGGGTGACATCGCGACCCTCGTTGCTCAGGTTCTTGGCGACGGCCAGAATGCGAGTGTCGTTGTCCCCTAGCCGAAAACCCGCAGGCAGCGACTCCAGGTTGGCGTGGTTGAGCTCGACGCGCAGGCTCCCCCCGTCCTCGCCGACCGGGACAGGGGCGTCCAGACGCCCTTGCTGGATGCGAAGCTCATCGAGCAGCCCCAACGCCTGGCGCGCGAAATAGCCCAGCTCCGGGTGGTGACGCTTGGCCTCGAGCTCGGTCACGACGACGATCGGGAGAACCACCTCGTGCTCCTGGAAGCGCAGCATCGCCCGCGGGTCGGAAAGGAGTACGGAGGTATCGAGCACGAAGGTCTTGAGCCCACCTCCTGCTTGCGGCATGGCTGCCGAATGCGTGGTCGTCTGGGGTCCCCTGGGGCTGGCGGTTGAACTGTTCGAAGCACGACGAACCGTAGCCATTTCCACTCCCTCGGCACAGCACGGACGGCTGAGCCTCTACTCGCGGATGAGGTGCCGGGACCGGGCCACCAGGTGACGGTGAAGCCGATACCGGCCCTCCGTCCGGAGCGTGAATCTCTCCATATGGCGGGCCTCCCGAACGCCCGACGGGTGCCGTGCGTCACTTCTGAGGCTACGTCGCCGAAGTACTTCCCGCAGGCATTTCCACAGCGACACGCAAACGACGACTTCGGGTCCATGCAGCGTTTACCCTTCGGCCTCTGCAGCGTCACCTCCGCGCCCACTTCGCTCGCCGAGCACCTATGACCCGTAACGGCGCTCGCGCTCTGCATAGGCGCGCAAGGCACGGAGGAAGTCCACCTTGCGGAAGTCCGGCCAGTAGGCCTCGCAGAAGTAGAACTCGCTGTGAGCGCTCTGCCAGAGCAGGAAGCCACCCAGCCGCTGCTCACCAGATGTGCGGATCACCAGGTCCGGGTCGGGCTGGCCCTTGGTATAGAGATGGTCCGCGATCTGCCCGACGTCGAAGATCTCGGCAAGCTCTTCGATCGAGGTGCCCTTGGCCGCATGCTCCTGCAACATTGCCCGGACCGCATCGGCGATCTCGCGGCGCCCGCCGTAGCCGACGGCAATGTTGACGATCATGGCGTGGACGTTCGACGTGGCGTCGGCAGCCTCCTTGAGGCGCCCGGCGGTCTCGGCCGGCAGGAGGTCGAGTGCCCCGACAGGATTGAGCTGCCATCGCCCGGAGTCGGCCAGGTCACCGACCACGTTCTCGATGATCGCCAACAGCGGCTCCAGCTCGTTCGCCGGGCGGTTGAGGTTGTCGGTCGAAAGCAGCCAGAGCGTGACTACCTCGACACCCACGTCCTCGCACCAGCCCAGAAATGGCGAGATGTTGTCAGCGCCTGCCTGATGGCCTTGCGCGGTATTCGCCCCGTTGGCCTTGGCCCATCTGCGATTCCCATCGAGCATGACGCCGACGTGGCGCGGCATCCTCTGCTGCGGAAGTCCGGCGGCGAGACGACGCTCGTACGCGGCGTACAGCAGGTCACGCAGCCCCACAGCGAGCCTCCTAGATCACTTGGCCAGAGCCCAACGGTACTCCGCGCTCCTCTGACTCCCGGGGGGCGAGGCGACCGGCATCACAAGTTACGAGGTCGTAACTTACGGTTCCGTAGGTTACCGTTGTCACATGAGGTCCAAACCAGCGCAGGCAGACCGCAATCCCTTGGACGCGGCGGTCGCGGCGGTTGCGGCCGTCAAGCCCCGGTTGCGCGGCTGGATTCACGCTGGTACCTTCCCGCTGGCCTTGGCTGCCGGCATCGTTCTGGTGGCCCTGGCTCCCAACGCCAAGGCCCGCATCGGCGCCGTCATCTTCGCGATCACGGCCGCCCTGTTGTTCGGCACCTCAGCGGTATATCACCGCGGCACGTGGTCCGTTTCGGTCCAGGGTCTGCTCAAGCGCATGGACCACTCCAACATCTTCTTGATCATCGCCGGCACCTACACGCCCTTCGCCCTGTTGCTCCTGCCCCCTGACCAGACCCGCAGCCTTTTGCTCATCGCGTGGATCGGTGCGGTCGGTGGAGTGCTGTTCCGCGTCTTCTGGGTCGGCGCGCCACGCTGGCTCTACACGCCCATCTATGTCGCGCTTGGCTGGGTCGCCGTCTTCTACATCAAGCCGTTGTATGAGGCCGGGGGCGCCGCTGTCGTCATCCTGATCGCGACCGGTGGTCTGCTCTATACGCTCGGCGCTGTGGTCTATGGGACCAAGCGACCGAACCCTTCGCCACGCTGGTTCGGCTTCCACGAGATCTTCCACGTCTTCACCGTCGCCGCGTTCGCCGTTCACTACATAGCGGTCTCGATGGCGGTCTACGCGTCCGGTCCCATGGTCTGATCCGTCGGGCCGGCGGATCAGACCAGGCGGGCCACCCGAGTGATCAGCCGTTCTGCGGCGCCATCGCCCACAGACCCATGAGGTTGCCCTCGGTGTCGGTGAAGTAGGCGATGGAGCCCATTTCGCCCATCTCCTGACGGGGTCGGACTGTCTTGCCACCCTGTTCCTCGACCTTCGCCAGAGCACCGTCGATGTCGTCGACGGCGACGGTGATGATCGGTCCCTTGAAGACCTCGTCGCGGTCCATCATGCCGCCGCTGATGTATCCCGGCTCGGTCGGTCCCTGCTCACCGGACGGCCCGGTGGAGACCAGCGTGTAGCTCATCTCGGGCATGGGCGTGATGTCCCATCCGAACGCGTTCTGGTAGAACGCCCGGGCCCGATCGCCATCGTCAAAGGGAACCTCGAAGTGCACCACTCGACCGTTCATGACACTGACCTCCGTCTGCTCGAGCCAACGCCACGGCAGTACTTTCACCGTTTGTTCAGCCTAAGTGCGGGGCCTCCGTTGGGCTATCCCCGGATCAGAGGAATCCGGCTGATCCGGGCCAGGGCCAGGGCCAGGGCCAGGGCCACCGTCCTGCTCAGTCTTAGCCTCAAGCTCCTCGCGGTAGGCCATCCGACGCATCCGCGCATTCATGTTGCGCATCAGAAAGTACAGCGCCACCGCGAGCAGGAAGAAAGACAAGAAGCCGCCCAGTCCAGCGGTGACGGCAACACTCTCGGGATCCATCAGGCCTCTTTCCGTCCGTCGTAGGAGATGTGGAGATCGGCGGATGTCGCCAGGGCACTGGCCTGTTCGGGCGTGCCGACCCCGGCGAAGAGGTCGGACTCCTCGGACTCGACCGGCACATAGGACAACGCCGCCTCGAAGTCCTCAGTGGGCCAGATCTCCTTCTGCATCTGCAGGGGCATGGTGAACCACGCACCAACGGGGTCGACCTGCGTTGCATGGGCCAGCAGAGCCCGGTCGCGCAGCTCGAAGTAGTCGGCGCACTCGATCTTGGTGGTGATGGTTCGCTCGCCGCGACCCTCCCAGCGCGAGATCCATTCGCCGTATGGGGACTCGATCCCTGCCGCCTCCATCGCCTCGTGATAGGCAAGGATCCGGCCCTTGGTCAGCGTCTGGTTGTAGTAGATCTTCAGCGGCTGCCAGGCCGGGCCGGTGTGCCCGTATGCGCTCGGGTCGCCCGCAGCGCCGAAGGCCGACATCGACACCGTGTGGCACATGACGTGGTCAGGGTGCGGATAGCCGCCTTTCTCGTCATACGTCGTCATGACATGGGGTTTGAAGTCCCGGATGACCCGGACCAGCGCCTCGGTCGTCACAGCGATCGGCTCGAGTGCGAAACAGCCCTCAGGCAGCGGCGGCAAGGGGTCACCCTCGGGAAGACCGGAGTCCACAAAGCCCAGCCAGGTGTGCTGGACACCGAGGATCTGCACGGCGTTTGCCATTTCGCGGCGTTGAACCTCGGGCAGGTCGCGCAAGATCTCCGGGTCGTTCTTGAGCGCCGGGTTGAGGACGTCGCCCCGCTCGCCACCTGTGCATGACACCACCAGCACGTCAGCGCCGGACGCCAGGTATCGGGCCATGGTCGCCGCGCCCTTGCTCGACTCGTCGTCGGGGTGTGCATGAACGGCCATGAGCCGCAGTCTCTCCACTTGCGCTCCTGTTCCTTTCCCCACTGATGAGCCACTGTGCCCACTGCTCCACGTACGCTCTGCTCAGCGTCATATCGGAGCATGGTTGCAGCGCTCATCCTCTCACCCGCCGACGACGATTTCCCGGAAGGTCTTGCCTCGTGCCGATCCCCCGCCCTGCCCCAGGGACCACACGGTTGTGGGTCGTCGGCACCATCGGAATACTGCTCGGATGCGCAGTGGCGATCTGGCTCGGGCTGGCCAGCACCGTGGGCAAGCCGAGCTGGACCGACCTGGGCTATCGGGTCATCGATGACCAGGCCGTTGACGTGACTTACCTCGTGCGCCGGCCGGATGGTCGCGATGTCACGTGCGCGATCCGCGCCATGGACAAGGGTTTCGCGACGGTGGGCCTAGTTGAGGTCCGTATTCCGGGCTCGGACATCTCGACGGTGCAGCGCACGACCCGGGTCCGGACCACGACCCGCGCGGTCACTGGAGTGGTCAGGTCCTGCTCGGTCAGTTGATCGCGTCGCCCCGGTGTGGGGAGAAGATTGGTACGCTTGACTCACACACCGTGGGTCTGGTCCCCTGCCGATCATCAGATCGAGGGTCCGGACCCGCTTGCTTGGCTCACGGCATACCGCTGGTTCTGGCGGACCGTTGCCATGAACCCGCAGACAAGGAGCTAGACGTGACCGACACTGCGACGCCCGCTGCCAGCTACCTGACTCAAGAGGCCTACGACCGGCTCAAGGGCGAGCTGACCCAGCTCTCGGGTGAAGGCCGCACCGAGATCGCCAAGAAGATCGAGGCGGCCCGCGACGAAGGCGACCTGAAGGAGAACGGCGGCTATCACGCGGCCAAGGAGGAGCAGGGCAAGATGGAGGCGCGGATCCGTCAGCTCACCCAGCTGTTGGACAACGCCACCGTCGGGCAGGCCCCACCCGATGACGGCATCGTCGAGCCCGGCATGGTGGTCACGGTCAAGCTCATGGGCGACAAGCTGACGTTCCTGCTTGGCAGCCGCGAGATCGCCGATGGATCGGATCTCGAGGTCTACAGCGAGAAGTCACCGCTGGGCAAAGCCATCCTCGACAAGAAGATCGGCGACGCCACCACGTTCCTGGCCCCCAACGGCAAGGAGATGGAAGTCAAGGTCCTGGACGCCAAGCCCTACACCGGTTGAACGCCTCGATCTCCCCGCCCTGGAGGGGCACTTCGGTGACGCACTGCGGATCTACGAGTCAGCGGCTCACCGAGCGACGGAACTGCCAGGTGGTCAAGGGGACGAAGATGACCAGGATCGCGACGGCCCAGAACAGGGTGTATGTCACCGGGTGCTGCATGGCCCAGCTGTCCGAGGTCGGCGTGCCCGCCGGGACGTTGCCGAAGAGCTGACGCGCTGACTCGGTGACTGTGGAGACCGGGTTCCACTCAGCCACGGCTCTCAACGGCCCGGGCAGGGCGCTGAGGGGCACGAAGGTGGGGGCCACGAACGTCAACGGGAAGATGACGACGAAGGACGCGTTGTTGACGACGTCTGAGAGCGTTCGTCCGAACAACACCGCGGACGGCGACATCGGCAGCGACCGGAACCGGTCGATGATCCCCTTCTGGATGTCGTCGGCCAGCCCCGCCCCGGTGATCGTGGCACCGAACACCACCGTCTGGGCGAAGATCCCGGCCATCAGGAACTCCCTGTAGTTGCTGCCCCGGACTGCGATCGCGCCGCCGAACACGTAGCCGAACAACAGGACGAACATGATCGGCTGCAACGTGGTGAAGACGAGCAGGTCCGGCACCCGTTTGATCTTGATCAGGTTGCGCTTGGCGACGACAAAACCGTCACTGACTGCGCTGGCAGCGCTGGCGACACTCATCGGGAAACCTCCTGGGCCGCCGGTTGCACCAAAGATGGACTGTCGGCCGGCCCGGTCGCATGGCCGGTGATCGAGAGAAACACGTCGTCAAGGGTCGGTCGCCTCAACCCCACGTCGTCCACGGCGATGTGTGCGGCGTCCAGCCTCCGAAGGGCGTCGGTGAGCACGGCTGCACCGCCGCTGATCGGCATCAGCAACGACCGTCGATGATCGTCAAGACTCGCCTTGCCCACACCCAACGGCTCCAGCAGATCCCGGGCGACGGTCAGCTGGGTCGCGTCGACCACGGTGATCTCGAGGCGCTCGCCGCCAACCTGGGCCTTGAGCTGGTCTGCGCTGCCTTCCGCAATGACCACACCGTGGTCGATGACGACGATGTTGTCTGCGAGCAGGTCTGCCTCTTCGAGGTACTGGGTGGTCAGCAACAAAGAGGTGCCGCCCGCAACCAGCCCTTGGATGACCTCCCACATGTCGGTGCGGCCTCGTGGATCGAGCCCGGTCGTGGGCTCATCAAGGAACAGCACCGGGGGGTCGGCCACCAGTGCGCCCGCCAGGTCGAGCCGCCGTCGCATGCCGCCTGAGTAGGTCTTGGCCATCCGGTCGCCGGCATCCTCGATCCGGAACTGGACCAGGAGCTCTCTCGCGCGTTCACGACTCGCCTTGCGGCCGAGGTGGTAGAGCCGGCCGATCATGTCGAGGTTCTCGAAACCCGTGAGGTACTCGTCGACGGCGGCGTACTGACCGGAGAGCCCGATCCGCCGCCGAACCTCCCTCGGGTCCTTCAGCACATCGACCCCTGCCACCTGCGCGGTCCCGGAGTCCGGGATCAGCAGGGTCGCCAAGATGCGCACAGCCGTGGTCTTGCCGGCGCCGTTGGGTCCCAGCAAGCCCAGGACCGAGCCCTGCGGCACCGTCAGGTCTATGCCATCGAGGGCCTTGACCTCTCCGTAGTGCTTGACCAGTCCTCGCGCAGTCACTGCGTCTGTCATGTCAGGAACTCTTCCATGAACCTCTGACAGGGGGCCACACTTTTTTCGGATCAGCCGACGGTCAGTGCGTAACCCTTGTCGCGCAAGGTCGTGAGCAGCTCCTCGCAGTGCGCGCTGCTCTTGGCCTCGAGCTGGACGGCGATCTCGACCTCGTCCACGGGCAGGCTGGCATCGGTGCGAACGTGCTCGATCTCCAGAACGTTCGCATCGGCGGCGGCCAGATCGGCCAGCAGCCCCGCGAGCGAGCCCGGGCTGTCAGGTACCCGAACCCTGAACTGCAGGTAACGCCCGACAGCGGCCAGGCCGTGGCGGATGATCCGCAGCAACAGCACCGGGTCGATGTTGCCCCCCGAAAGGACGGCGACGACCGGCCCCTCGAAGGCCCCTTTGCCGGCATCGAGCAGTCGGGCAACGGCTGCGGCCCCCGCCGGCTCGACGACCAGCTTGGCCCGCTCGAGCAGGAAGAGCACTGCACGGGACAGCAGGTCCTCGCTGACGGTCTCGATCGAGTCAACCAGCTGGCTGACGATCGCATAGGGGACCTCCCCGGGACGGCCGACCGCGATCCCGTCAGCCATCGTGGACATGGTGGTGAGCGGCACTGGGCGACCGGCTGCCAAGGACGGCGGGTATGCCGCGGCCCGCTCCGCCTGCACTCCGATGACGCGGACGTCGGGCCGCAAGGCCTTGACGACGGTCGCGATGCCGGCGACCAGTCCCCCGCCGCCCACGTTGACGAGGATGGTCCTGACCTCAGGACACTGCTCGAGGATCTCCAGGCCGCAGGTTCCTGCCCCGGCGACGATGTCGGCGTGGTCGAACGGATGGATCAGGATGGCACCGGTCTCGGTCTCGAACTGACTTGCCCTCACAAGGCATTCGTCGATGCTCGTCCCGAGCTGTTCAACGTGGGCACCGTAGGCACGGGTGGCCATCAGCTTGGGGATTGGCGCGCCCAGTGGCATGAATACGGTCGACTTGATCCCGAGCATCTGGGCCGCAAGAGCCACACCCTGCGCATGGTTTCCGGCACTGGCTGCCACCACACCACGGGCCTTCTCCTCATCGGTGAGGCGAGACATCCGCGTGTAGGCGCCTCGGATCTTGAAAGATCCAGCGCGCTGGAGATTCTCGCACTTGAGGTGGACGTCAGCCCCCACCCGATCGGACAGCGCGCGGCTGAACTCCAGCGGCGTGGAGAGGGCGATGCCGTTGAGCAGCTCTTGCGCCGTCAGCACGTCGTCGAGGGTCACGGGCAGAGGGGTCGAAGCCATACCTGCAGGCTATCGCCGCCCGACGTCACCCCGAAAACAGAACGCGTCGAGCCACCGCGGCTGCCACCTCGAGGCCATAGCCGTCAGCGTCGGCCAGGAGACCCGCCGCAAAGAGGAGGTATGACGAGTCCACCGTTGCGCGCGCGTCGTTCGGCAGTTTCCAGCCACCGCTGAAATCGTTGATGACCGCTTGCAACACTTCGTCCTGCCTGGCCTTCGGGCTGTGCCGCAACACACCGCCGGACCCGATGAGGTGGGCGACCATGGCGAGTGGACGGGCCTGGTCCCAGGGACGCGAAGGGCGCGCATGCCGGCGCACTGCGGTGAGGGCAGCCACCCGCGCCAGGGCCACGTCGAGGTCGATCTCGCCGTCGCCGTTCGGCAGGTATGACGGGTCGGCCTCTACGCGCGCCGCCCAGGTCTTGAGCCGCACGAGGTCGGAGCCGGACACGAGCTTTTCCACAGTTGCCGCCTCCGCGACACCGAGGGCGTTCCAGCGCATCCCGAGATCACCTTCAACGGTTCGCGCATGCCACAGCGGGGCGACAACCTCTTTGCGCAGCACGGCGTCCTCGCCCTGGGGGCTGATCACCGAATAGACGTCCGTGGTGGCCCCACCGATGTCCAGGACCATGACATCCCTGTCCATCCCGGCGGCGAGTGTCTCGACTCCGCGCAGCATCGCGTCAGGGGTCGCCGCGCGAACCATGGCGGCGAACTCCGGCCCCTTGGACAGGCCCTTACCTCCGATGACATGCCGCAGGAACACCTGACGGATGGCCGCTCGAGCCCCGTCGGGGTTGATCATTCCGATCTGCGGAAGCACGTTCTCCGTGAGGACGAATCGCCTGCCTGTCGCCTCGAGGGAAGCCGCCACGTCGGCCCTTACCTCGATGTTGCCAGCCACCACGACCGGGGCGCCTATCCGGGCCTTGGCCAGTCGAGAAGCGTTGTGCAGCAGCACATCGGCGTTGCCGCCATCAGTGCCGCCAACCAAGAGGATGACGTCGGGTCGAGCGGCCCGCATCGTTGCCACCTGCGCCGTATTCATCGGCCCCGCAGCAACGTGCACGACCTTCGCGCCAGCGCTCAGCCCCACCCGATGGCCCGCCTCGGCTGTGACCGAGCGTTCGTAGCCCACGACTGCCAGCCTGAGGCCGCCACCGGCGCTGGAGCACGCCAAAGCTCCTTCTGCGTCTGGAAAACCTTCAGCGGCAAGCATTCTGCGGATCACGTGGTAGCCGTCGAGGACGTCGGTGTCGACCGTGGTCGGCACCGAGGCCCCGGCCAGCAGCCTGCCGTCCGCGGGGTCGAGCAGAACGGCTTTGGTGAACGTCGACCCGAAGTCGACGCACAGCACCTGGCTCACGGTGCTGCGACCTCAGCTGCCGGCCTTGGCCAGCGCGCGGTCCAGGTCATCGATGAGGTCCGCGACGTCCTCGATGCCGGTGGACAGACGCACCAGGTCAGCGGGCACCTCGAGCTCGGTCCCGCGGACGGACGCGTGCGTCATACGGGCGGGGTGCTCGATGAGGGACTCCACCCCCCCGAGCGACTCGCCCAGGGTCCACACCTCGGTGGCGCCACAGACGTCAACGGCCTGTTGCTCGCCGCCAGTGACCTGGAAGGAGACCATGCCGCCATACCGCTTCATCTGCTTGGTCGCGACGTCGTGGCCGGGGTGGCTGGGCAGACCCGGGTAGTGAACGGCGCTGACAGCGCTATGGCCCATGAGGAACTCGACGACCTTTTCCGCGTTGTCACAGTGCCGGTCCATGCGCACGCCGAGGGTCTTCAGCCCTCGCAGCACCAGCCACGCATCGAAGGGGCCCGCAATCGCCCCCATGGAGTTCTGATGGAAGGCAATGCGCTCCTCGGCGTCCTCGAACCCTGCAACCGCAATGGTTCTCGCCGTCACGACTGCTCCTCCGACGACGTCACTGTGGCCGCCGCAGTATTTTGTGGTCGAGTGCATGACGACGTCAGCGCCCAGATCAAGCGGCTGCTGGAGGTATGGCGTGGCGAACGTGTTGTCGACCGCAAGGACCGCGCCAGCCTCGTGAGCCAGCGCGGCGAGCGCCGCGATGTCGGCAATTCCCAACAGCGGGTTGGTCGGCGTCTCGACCCAGACGATCTTCGTCTGGCCCGGTCGGATCGCGGCGCGCACGGCCTCGACGTCTGAGATCTTGGCGACCGTGTGCTCCACCCCCCACGGCAGGGCGACCTTGTTCATCAGGCGGTAGGTACCGCCATAGGCGTCGGTCGGAACCACCACGTGGTCACCAGGCTTGAGCAGCGAGCGGATCACGGTGTCCTGCCCGGCCAGGCCTGAGGCGAAGGCGAAGCCGCGGCTACCGCCCTCGAGCGCCGCGAGACACTGCTCCAGCGCCGTGCGAGTCGGGTTCGCCGAGCGGCTGTACTCATAGCCGCCGCGAAGCCCGCCCACCCCATCCTGCTTGTAGGTCGAGACCTGGTAGATCGCCGGCACAACGGCCCCGGTCCAGGGATCCGGTTCCTGTCCTGCATGGATGGCACGAGTGTTGAACCCAGCGTCGTAGTCGGATGGCCGGGGGTTCGCGGAGGTCATGGCGCCAAGGCTATCCCCGGTCCGCCGAGCCCCTGCTGCTCCCGCTTCTGCCCTCAAACGGGCACAGCCTCCAACCTGGCCGGTGCGGACGAGCGGTTCACGCGTGACTCGGCCGGCGGCATACATCAACTGGCTTCAACCGCACGTTTGACGGCCCTGGCCAGACCACTTCGTTGGCACAGGTCAGACGCAACGTGGCAGCCACGAGGGTTGAACGCACCCATGACGCCTGGAACATCACCTGTTCCCAGGCGAACCGCAGCACGGTCCAGCCGTCGGCGACCAGGTTGTTGTACCGCGCGCAGTCGATCACCAGAGCCCTCCGCGAACCGTGATGCTCGAAGCTGTCCGCCTCCACCACCAGCTTCAACCGCTCGTCGACCAGATCGGGCCTCACCACCCGGCGGCCGGGGATGTGGATCTCCACCTGAGGCACGAGTTGAAGCCCCTGCACGTCCAGCCCAATCGCCCTGAGCACAGATTCAAAGGGGTTGTCGGAGCGGGCGTCTGCAGCCTCGAGTACCCGCAGCATCTCCTGCCGCCCGTGACCCCTGACACCTTCGCCGGCGCCGAT
>JBBQUB010000008.1:0-27270 GCA_038212865.1 Actinomycetales bacterium | reverse complement strand
AAGAGGGGAGCACTTGGTGAACCCGGAGCCGGCGGTTCATCGGGGAAACGAGAGACCTGATAATACCCCGCGCTGACCTGACGACCCAGGCTCCTGAGCAACGAACTCTCGAGCCCAGGCCTCCCACTAGGCTGCTCGCATGAGTGAGGACGCCCCGGCAGGGCTGCTCGGGGCCAGCCAGATTCGTGAGATGGCGGGTCGACTAGGGGTGCACCCGACCAAGCACTGGGGCCAGAACTTCGTCATCGACGCCAACACGGTCCGCCGAATCGTCCGTCTGGCCGACGTGGGTCCCGGCGATGTCGTGGTCGAGATCGGGCCGGGCCTTGGCTCGCTCACCCTCGCCCTGCTTCGACAAGCTGGCCGGGTCGTGGCCGTTGAGATCGACCCCAACCTGGCAGCGGCCCTTCCGGACACGGTGGCCGCGCTCGCGCCGGCATACAGGGACCGTCTGGAGGTCGTCCACGCGGACGCACTGACCCTGAGCGCCCTCCCCGACCCCCAGCCGACGGCGCTGATCGCGAACCTGCCCTACAACATCTCGGTGCCAGTGCTGCTGAGCTTCCTCGAAGCCTTCCCCACCCTTCGCCGCGCCATGGTGATGGTGCAGCTCGAGGTCGCCGAACGCCTCGCAGCACCGCCGGGCAGCAAGACCTATGGGATCCCCAGCGTCAAGGCTGCTTGGTATGCCGACGTGCGCCTGGCGGGAACGGTGAGCCGCACGGTGTTTTGGCCGGCCCCGAATGTGGACTCCGGTTTGGTCGCACTCAACCGGCGCGAGCCGCCGCAGACACCGGCGTCGCGTGTGGAGGTGTTCGCCTGCATCGATGCGGCGTTCGCCCAGCGGCGCAAGACCCTGCGCGCGGCGCTGGCCGGGTGGGCAGGCTCGGCCACCAACGCCGAAGCCGCCCTGCGCGCTGCCGGCGTCGAGCCGAGCACCCGCGGCGAACAGCTCGACATTGACACCTTCGCGGCCATCGCCGCAGCGCGATCGGCCATGGTGCACCAGTGAGCTCCGCCGCTGCGTCGGGTCACCGCGTCACGGCCCGGGTTCCGGCAAAGGTCAACCTCGAGCTCATGGTCGGTCCGCGGCGCGCAGATGGGTTCCACCAGCTGGCAACGGTGTTCCAGGCAGTTGGTCTGCATGACGATGTCGGCGTCGAGCTGGCTGACGAGTGGGGAATCACTGTCAACGGCGCGTTCGCCGATCTGGTTCCGACCGACGACACCAACCTGGCTATGCGGGCTGCCCGCCTGCTGGCCAACGTGGCCGGCATTGATGCGCCCGTCCACATCACCATCGACAAGGACATCCCCGTCGCTGGAGGCATGGCAGGGGGGTCGGCCGACGCTGCGGGCGCCTTGGTGGCCTGCGACGCTCTCTGGGGCATCGGCTCATCCAAAGCGGCACTGGAGGATCTGGGCGCTGAGCTCGGGAGCGATGTCCCGTTCGCCCTTGCCGGTGGCACCGCCATGGGGTCGGGCCGTGGCGATCAGCTCGCGCCGGTGCTTGGACGGGGCCGCTACCACTGGGTGTTCGCGCTGAGCGACGTCGGGCTGTCGACCGCCACGGTCTATGCCGAGTGTGACCGTCTGCGAGCCAGCCGGCGGGTTCCCGAACCTGCACCGTCCTCGTCGATGATGACCGCGCTGCGCTCGGGCGACGCCGCATCCCTGGGTCGGGCGCTGAGCAACGACCTGCAGCCTGCGGCCCTCTCGCTGCAGCCACGGCTCGACGAGGTACTGAAGACGGGTATGGAGTTCGGCGCTCTCGGCGGCATCGTCTCCGGATCAGGACCGACCATCGCCTTCCTCGTCGCCGACACCGAGCGCGGTCTGGATCTGGCGGTGGCCCTGACCGCGTCAGGGGCGGCGCCAGCGGTGGCCCGCGCCGTTGCCCCTGTCCATGGAGCCCACGTCATCAATGGACCGGCCGGACCCAGGAGCAGCTGAGCATCCATGGCGAATCTTGTCTCGGTCGAACGCGCCTCGTTGGCGCTCGGCACCACCCACATCCTCGATGGAGTATCCCTCGGCGTCAGCAGCGAGACCCGGGTGGGCGTCGTCGGACGCAACGGTGGTGGCAAGTCCACCCTGCTGCGGGTCATTGCCGGGTTCCAGTCGGTGGATGAGGGGCGCGTCAGCATGCTGGGGTCGCTGACGGTCGGCATGCTTACCCAGGTGGACACCCTCGACCCCGACGCCACGGTGCGAGCGGCGGTGCTGGGTGACCTGCCCGAGCACGTCTGGGCCGGCGACCCCCGCATCCGCGAGATTCTGGAGGGACTGCTCGGTGGTATCGACGCCCCTGACGTCGGCGGCCTCGCCGCGATCGTGGGCCCGCTGTCTGGTGGTGAGCGTCGCCGGCTGGCGCTCGCTGCTCTGCTGGCCGCCGACCACGACCTGCTGCTCCTGGACGAGCCGACCAACCACCTCGATGTCGAAGGTGTGGCGTGGCTGGCCGAGCACCTGGCCACCCGGCGTACCCGTCCTGGCACTGCGGTGGTGACGGTCACCCACGACCGCTGGTTCCTGGATGCAGTGGCCACCACGACATGGGAGGTCGTGGACGGTCAGGTGAACTCATACGACGGCGGCTACGCGGCATATGTGCTCGCCAAGGCCGAGCGAGACCGGGTGGCAGCCGTCACAGATGAACGCCGCAGCAACCTGCTTCGCAAGGAGCTGGCCTGGCTGCGCCGGGGTCCGCCGGCCCGGTCGACCAAGCCCAAGTTCCGGATCGATGCCGCCAACGAGCTGATCGCGGACGAGCCGGCCCCGCGCGACGAGGTGTCGCTGGTGCGCTTCGCGACGACCCGGCTGGGCAAGGACGTTGTCGATCTCATCGACGCCAGCGTGACCCTGGGCGGGCGGCTGCTGCTTGACCGGATGACCTGGCGTCTGGCCCCCGGCGACCGGATCGGCATTGTCGGCGTCAACGGCTCCGGAAAGTCCACCCTGATGCGGGCGATCTTCGGAAAGGTCGCGCTGGATGCTGGCCAGCGCAAGGTCGGCAAGACGGTGTCGATGGCCTATCTGACCCAGGAGGTCCGCGAGCTCGAGAAGTTCGCCGACTGGCGGGTCATTGAAGCCATCGAAGATGTGAAGTCCTACACGCGGCTGGGCGACAAGGAGGTGAGTGCCAGCCAGCTGGCCAAGCGTCTGGGCTTCAGTGGAGGCCGACAGCAGACCCGGGTCGGTGACCTCTCAGGTGGGGAGCGCAGGAGGTTGCAGTTCCTGCGGTTGCTCATGGCCGAGCCCAACGTGCTGATCCTGGACGAACCGACCAACGACCTGGACATCGAGACGCTGACGTCCATGGAGGATGTCCTCGACGGCTGGGCCGGGACCTTGCTGGTCGTCTCCCACGACCGCTATCTGCTGGAGCGCATGTGTGACCGGCAGGTGGCAATGCTGGGAGACGGTGCTGTCCGGGACCTCCCGGGCGGCGTGGAGCAGTACCTCGACCTGCGCCATGCCGCCCGCGTGTCTGCCGCGTCGTCTGGGGCATCTGCCGGCTCGCCTGCAACTGGGTCGCCGGCGTCGGCGTCCTCCGGTCCGTCGGCAGCGGAGCTGCGCGAGGCGAAGAAGGACCTGTCCAGGATCGAGCGGCAGCTGACGAAGCTCGCTGCGCAGGAGGACAAGATTCACCTCGAGATGGCCGCCAAGGCTGCGGACCACGCAGCGGTCCTTCAGCTCAACGGCAAACTTCGGGTCATCGTCGATGAACGCGAGACCCTTGAGCTGGAATGGCTTTCGGCCGCCGAGATCGTCCTGTAGCGCTCGTGCTCCCACCCTGCCAAACGTAGGGACGGTGCTCTCGACCCACGTCGCCAAACCTAGGGACCGTGCTCTCCATTCCCAAGCTGGCAAACCGCCGGACCGTGCCGGCGCTCAGGGCTCGAACGGCGACACCAGCCGGCGCAGGAAGTCGGTGAGGTGTTCCTGCTCCGCCTGCGGCAGACGAGCCAGCAGCATGCGCTCGCGGACGAGCAGGTCGGCCATGGCCGAATCCACGACCGTGCGGCCCTGGGTGGTCAGCGTGACCTTCACGCCGCGTCGGTCGCTGGGATCGGGACCGCGACCGACGAGCCCTCGCGCGGCGAGCCGGTCGACCCGGTTGGTCATGGTTCCGCTGGTCACGTGGGTCTGGGTGACCAGCTGTCCCGGGGAGAGCTCGTATGGCGCGCCCGCTCGCCGCAGCGCCGACAGAACGTCGAACTCCCAACCCTCGAGGCCATGCTCGGCGAAGGCCGACCCGCGGTCGCGATCGAGGTGGCGGGCGAGTCGGGAAACCCGCGACAGGATGTGCAGTGGGGCGACATCGAGGTCCGGCCGTTCTCGGCGCCAGGCGGCGACAATGCGATCGACATCATCAGTGGGAGTGGCGGCCATGGTGAAAGTATACCGGCATCAAGTATCTTGATATCGAGATACTTGGAAAGGCGACGTCGTGGCGAATACCTGGAACCCCGAGCAGTACGAGAGGTTCAGCGACCACCGGCGACGTCCCTTCGTGGACCTGACCTCGAGGGTGTCCGCCGGCTCGCCTGAGATCGTGGTCGACCTGGGCTGCGGGGCGGGGGCGCTCACGCTATCGCTGGCCACCCGTTGGCCACAGGCGCGCATCATCGGGGTTGACAACTCCGCCGAGATGCTCGACCAAGGACGTCGCAACGACCAACATCATCGCGTCGAGTGGACTCAGGTCGAGGACGTGGCGACCTGGGATCCAGCCCAGGTGGGCGGGCCGATCGACGTCATCACGACCAACTCGTTGTTGCAATGGGTTCCCTCTCATCGGGAGCTGATCCCCGGATGGGTTGCGGCGCTTGCGCCGGGGGGTTTCTTCGCCATGCAGGTGCCCGGCAACTTCGGCGCGCCGTCGCACACACTGCTGCGCGAGATCGCCGCGCAGTCACCCCGGGCTCTTGAGCTCCTCCCGCGCCTGCGTGGAGGCGAGGCAGTGAGCGAGCCCGCGGCATACACCTCGTTGCTCGCCGGTCTCGGTTGCGAGGTGGATGCCTGGGAGACCACCTACCAGCACATCCTCGATCCGGCAGGTGAGCAGCTCGTGCCGGTGCTCGAGTGGACGAAGGGCACCGCTTTGCTGCCGGTGCTCGATGTGCTCACGGGTGAGGGCGAACGAGCCGACTTCGTTGCGGCTTATGGCAAAGCGCTGTTGCTGGCCTATCCGCGCGAGCCGTTCGGCACGGTCTTTGCCTTCCGCCGCATCTTCGCGGTTGCTCACAAGACGACAAGTCCCTGACGGCGTGTTGGCAATGACTGTGAGGTTTCGGCTGCCCTGGCGACCCAAACCTCACAGTCATGCCAACGAGACCGGACCACAAGGGGGTTTGAACCACCCGCCCAGTGTTGACAACCGGCGAGGTCAGGCGACGTCATGGTGGTGCCCGTCTCTGGCGATGACATCGGGCCGTCCACCGCGTCGGAGCAGCGCCAGATAGGCGCGTTCCACCCGACGGATGAAAGCCTCGGGATTGCGGTGGACCTGGTGCGGGGTGACACCGATGACGGTGACCCCGGCGGCAACAAGCTCGCCGTCACCCATCACGGTGCCATCCCAGTCCTGGTCGCGAGCATGGTAAGTGCGCGAGTGCAGTTGGATGGCCAGTCCCACATCGTCGATCCAGCCGTCGGGCGTAGGGAGAATCCCACCTGAGGACAACCTGAGAACAGGGTTGGGCATGACAGGAGGCAGGATGCTGCTCGAGGCAAGCGCCTTGAGCAGGTCCGCCTCGCTGACCGACCACGCGCCGGCCTGAAACTGTGCAATGCCGGCGCGAACAGTGGCGCTGAACCGCACCGGCCCAGCCAGCAGCTCGGCATACAGGTGGTCCTCGCTGGTTACGCGACGTTGCAGAGCGCTGATCGTGAGTGCTCGGGCGTCCTCGTCCCTGCGGCATCCTCGCGCGGCATCGGCGACGCATCGCGCGGCGCTCGCGACCATGATGCCGCGCAGCATGACCGGCCCAAGGTCTGTGCGTTGGGTCCGCCTGACGGTCACGAATCCTGACGTCCGATTTGTCTTGTGCTCGGGAACGAGGAAGGTCAGCAGAGGGTACGCATTCACCCAGGGCGCCGTGACTCCGTGCAGTCGTGCCCCCACGGGTCCGGTCAGCAGGGCGTCGCGGCCCGCGTAGAGGGAGCCGGCCATCAGGCGTTGGTCGGCGCCGAGTCGACCGGTGAAGATCGCGACCACCCCGGGCAGGACGAGCTGCCATCGGCGGCCGATCGCCCACCGAACCTAGGCGTTGGTCACGCCACCACGTCGTAGCTGTCTGCGGGTCAGCAGGCCGACTTGCCGCCTGGCCAGGGACTGTAGGGGTGCGGGTAGACCACTCATCGTCGCATCGTGAAGGCGGCACCGGGACATGTGACGATCGGCTGAGCAGCCTGTGGATGGCGGGATGCATGGTCTATCCGATGTGGAAGAACTGGTCATGGTCCGCCGATGCGACCGGACCGACGCCAGGTCGTTGGCAATGACTGTGAGGTTTCGGCTGCCCTGGCGACCCAAACCTCACGGTCATCGCCAACGGGACAGGACAGGGCGCGCAGGCGCAGACTTGAGGGGTGTTTCGGGACCGTGCCGATGCCGGGCGCCGCCTGGCCGAGCTGATCGCCGACCGGCCTGGCGATCTTTCTCGCTTGCCCGGGGCCGCAGGCGCTTTGGTTCTGGGTCTTCCCAGAGGTGGGGTTCCGGTCGCGGCGTTGGTCGCGCAAGCCTTGCGGGCGCCGCTGGACGTGCTCGTGGTCCGCAAGGTCGGCGTGCCGTGGCAGCCAGAGCTCGCCTTGGGTGCCGTTGGCGAAAACGGCGTGGTCGTTCTCAATGATGGCGTGGTCTCAGCTAGTGGCGTGGGCTCTGACGAGCTGGATGCCCTGATTCGCAAGGCTTCTCAAGAGGTCGAAGAGATCGTGGCCGATCTTCGGCCGGATGCTGGTCCCCTTGATCCCAAGGACCGGACGGTCATCGTGATCGATGATGGTGTGGCGACGGGAGCAACTGCTCGCGCTGCCGCGAGGATCCTGCGCGATCGCCGGTCAGGCCAGGTCATCCTGGCGACGCCGGTTGGAGCATTCAGCACCTGCGCCCGCCTCCGATCCTGTTTCGATGAGGTCATCTGCCTCGAGACGCCGTGGCATTTCGGCAGCGTTGGGCGGTACTACGAGCAGTTCGGGCAGGTCAGCATCGGTGAGGTCCGCCGACTGTTGAGAGGGCTTTCCGGCTGAAGCGCTACTTGGCTGTGCGCAACTTGGCTGTGCGCAGGATGGGTTTCGGCTCAATCCCGGCCAGGCCGTTCCAGGCGAGGTTGACGAGGTGCGCAGCGACGTCGGCTTTCTTGAACTTGCGCGAGTCCACCCACCACTGACCGGTCAGTGCCACCATGCCAACGAGCATCTGGGCATAGATCGGCGCTGTCTTGGGGTCCAGCTTCTGGTGCTTGAACTCGGCGGCCAGGATGTGCTCGACCTGGCTGGCCACGTCGCCGAGCAGGCTGGCGAACGACCCGGTCGACTGCCCGGCAGGGGAGTCTCGCACGAGGATGCGGAACCCGTCGGTTGAGTTCTCGATGTAGTCCAACAGTGCGAGCGCCGCTTGTTCGAGCAGCATCCTGGCATGGCCGTTGGAGGTCAGCGCTCCGCTGATCCCGTCAAGCAGAGAACGGATCTCACGGTCGACCACCACGGCATAGAGGCCCTCTTTGCCCCCGAAGTGTTCGTAGACGACCGGTTTTGAGACTCCCGCCTTGGCAGCGATCTCTTCGACCGTTGTGGCTTCATAGCCCTTGTCCGCAAACAACTTCCGGCCGACCTCAAGCAGTTGTTCACGCCGTTGCTTGCCGGTCATTCGGGCGCGGGAGGTCGTCGCGACAGCGGTCTCGTGTGCTGGGGTCACCATGCCATCATGTCGAACGTCCTTCACTGCCCATTGGTCGGTTCATCAGCGGCGCTTGGCGTCGTGGCGTTCCTGACGTGGCCACCGGACGTCATCGGCCCAACCGAGCTTCTCGAATGCCCAGATGAGGCGGGCGCTGGAGTCGACCTGGCCTTTGTCCACGCCATGGCGAGCGCAGGTCGGGTCGGCGTGGTGAAGGTTGTGCCAGGACTCGCCCATTGACAGGATCGCCAGCCACCAGACATTGGCTGACCTGTCCCGGCTCACGAAGGGCCGTTCGCCGATGGCGTGGCAGATCGAGTTGATCGACCACGTGACGTGGTGGAGCAGGCCGATGCGGACCAGCGACCCCCAGAAGAAGGCCGTTGCCGCGCCCTGCCACGACATCGACCACAGGCCACCGATGACTGCGGGGGCGAGGACCGAGACGGCAACGAGCGCGGGGAAGGCAGCCTCGACCCGCTGGAGGTCCTGGTCGGCCATCAGGTCGGGGGCGTACTTGTCCCGCGGGGTCAGCTCGACATCGAACAGCCAACCGGTGTGCGCCCACCAGAGACCCCTGATCAGTGCGGGCACGGTCTCGCCGTAGCGCCACGGAGAGTGGGGGTCGCCCTCGCGGTCCGAGAAGGCGTGGTGCTTGCGGTGGTCTGCGACCCAGCGGATGACTGGCCCCTCGATAGCCAACGAACCGGCAACGGCCAAGGTGATCCGCAGCCAGCGCTTCGCCTTGAAGGCCCCGTGGGTGAAGTAGCGGTGGAAGCCCACCGTGATGCCATGGCCGGCGACTCCGTAGGCGATCACCGCGATCGCCATATCGTGCCAGCCCAGGCCCCAGCCCCACGCGAACGGGATGGCGGCCAGCAGGGCGAGGAACGGGATGGTGATGAAGCCGAACAACGCGATCTGCTCGATCATGCCCTTGTGCTCGATCTCGGGCATCGTCTGGGCGCTCCCGATCGACATCGAGTCGCCCAAGGCCGACGTGTCGACATCGCGCCGGTCGAGCATGGTGTTCCGGGTGTCGGGTGAAACGGTCCTCATGAGTGGTGCCCTTCGGTGCGGGATAACTTACGCCACCGTAACCTACGGAAGCGTAGGTTCGCTACCTCAGCGGCAACCCCAAGCCCAACCCCTGGGTCCACTACCCTTGCCAGAGCCCGCGCGAGCGGAGTAATCCCCGGTTGGTCTGCTGGCAGGGCCCGCCTGACTTTGAATCAGGACAAGCGACGAAGGTTCGATTCCTTCCCGGGGAGCCACGCAGGGCCGACTGGACCTATGGAATCAGGGGAGCGGCGAAGGTTCGATTCCTTTCCGGGGGAGCCACGCAGGGCCGATTGGACCTATGGAATCAGGGGAGCGGCTAAGGTTCGATTCCCTTCCGGGGAGCCGATTGAGCAGGGTCCCGGTTCCGTTCCGCGTGATGAGCACGAAGCCCGATCACCGGTTCAGACGCCGTGGTGGTTATCCACCCAGGTCGCCGCGGCTCCCAGTGCGCGAGCCACCGATCGCGCCTCTAGCGGCGTGAGGTACTCCTTGTGCTCGGAAGACAAGAACACGACGACGTCGTCGCCGGTCTGCATGGCGGCGACATCGACCGAAAAATCACTGTCACCGGGCAAGGGCGGCCAGTGCGGACCGTAGTGGCTGAGCGGTTCGGTTTCCCCTTCGAGATGCTCTGTCCGGCACCAGCTGGGGCAGTTGGGGGTTTTCATCCCCCCAGTGTGCGCTACAAGAGGGTTCACCCGCGATCGGGCAGGGACGATGACGGTCCCCCGCGCGGCATACCTCCCAAGCAAACGGGTGGGCTCATCGCCAGGGCGCGGGCGGCGATGACCACTCCTGGACGGCAGGTAGCATGAGCGACGCAGCGCAGCCGGGTCCTCTCTCACGGGTGGACGTGCTTGCGCGTGAGTCCGTCCGCATCGACTCCCACCCCTCAGGAGCGCATCCGCGTGACCACGTCCCGACCGGCAGCCGTCATCGTCCTCGCCGCGGGTGAGGGCACCCGGATGAAGTCGGCCACACCCAAGGTTTTGCACGCCATCGGGGGGCGAACGCTCCTCAGCCACGCGATAGCCGCCGCGCGAGGCGTCGATCCGCAACACCTGGCCATCGTCGTCCGCCACGGCCGCGACCTGGTGGCGGCTCACGTCGAGCAGGTTGACGCCGGTGCCGTCATCGCTGACCAGGATGAGGTGAAGGGCACAGGCAGGGCCACCGAGTGCGCGCTCGAGGTGCTGCCGGCCGATCTGGTGGGCACCGTGCTGGTGACCCTCGCGGATGTCCCTCTGCTCGCGGCCGAGACGTTGCGCGAACTGCTCGAGGCGCACGCCGCCAGCGGAAGCGCCGCCACGGTGATCACCGCCACGCTGGCCGATCCATCCGGCTACGGCCGCATCCTGCGCGAGGCGGACGGCTCGGTCGCGGGCATCGTCGAGCAGAAGGACGCCACCGACGCCCAGCTGGCGATCCGGGAGATCAACTCAGGGCTTTTCGCCTTCGACGCGGCGGTCCTGCGCAAGGCGCTGACCCAGGTGGGCACGGACAACGCCCAGGGCGAGAAGTACCTCACCGACGTGCTGGGCATCGTCCGAGCCCAGGGTCTTCTCGTCAGCGCGCACCTGATCCAGGACCTGTGGCAGACCGAAGGTGTCAACGACCGCGTGCAGCTGGCGCGGCTCGGGGCCGAGCTCAACCGCCGGATCGTCGAGGGCTGGATGCGGGCCGGAGTCACCGTGGTCGACCCGACCACCACCTGGATCGACGCGGACGTCACGCTCGGGCGCGACGTCCTCATCCATCCGCAGACCCAGATCCACGGCGCCAGCACCATCGGTGACAACGTCGTCCTTGGACCCGACACCACGCTCACGGACGTCGAGATCGGCGACGGCGCGTCCGTCATACGGACCCATGGGTCCTTGGCCGTCATCGGCGCGGGTGCCACCGTAGGGCCGTTCGCCTACCTACGTCCCGGCACCGAGCTGGGCGCCAAGGGCAAGATCGGCACCTTCGTGGAGACCAAGAACGCCCAGATCGGCGCGGGGTCCAAGGTGCCGCACCTGACCTATGTCGGGGACGCCACGATCGGGGAGCAGTCCAACATTGGCGCGTCGAGCGTCTTCGTCAACTACGACGGTGTCACCAAGAGGCACACCACCATCGGGAGCCACTGCCGCACTGGCTCGGACAACATGTTCGTCGCGCCGGTGACCGTGGGCGACGGGGCCTACACCGGCGCCGGGACCGTCGTTCGCAAGGATGTGCCGCCCGGAGCTCTGGCCATCAACGTTTCGCCACAACGCAATCTGCTCGGCTGGGTGCAGGACAAGCGACCCGGCACCGCCGCGGCCCAAGCGGCTGCTGCAGCAGTTGAATTGGCTACGTCGGAAGTGACCACGTCGGCAGACAAAGCCGCCAGCGAAGGCACCCCCACCGTCCCCGAAGGGAACGCCACCACATGAGCGGCCTGAAGCGCACCACCGAGAAGACGCTGATGGTCTTCTCCGGCCGGGCCAACCCCCAGCTCGCCGAGGAGGTGGCCTACCAGCTCGGGACAAACCTGGTCCCGACCTCTGCCTACGATTTCGCCAACAGCGAGATCTATGTGCGCTACGAGGAGTCGGTGCGGGGTTCGGACGCGTTCGTCATCCAGAGCCACACCGCACCGGTCAACAAGTGGCTCATGGAGCACCTGCTCATGGTCGACGCGCTCAAGCGTGCCTCCGCCAAGCGGATCACCGTCGTCATGCCCTACTACGGCTATGCGCGCCAGGACAAGAAGCACCGTGGCCGCGAGCCGATCTCGGCTCGTCTGATTGCGGACCTGTTCAAGACCGCTGGAGCTGACCGGCTGATGTCCGTCGATCTGCACGCGGACCAGATCCAGGGCTACTTCGACGGACCGGTCGACCACCTCGTGGCGTTGCCGATCCTGTCGAAGTACGTCAAGAAGAAGTATGGCCGGGAGCGGCTGGCCGTCGTCTCGCCGGACGCCGGCCGGATCAAGGTCGCCGAGCAGTGGTCCAAGCGCCTGGGCGGTGCGCCGCTGGCGTTCATCCACAAGACCCGCGACATCAACCGGCCCAACGAGGTCGTGGCAAACCGTGTCGTCGGTGACGTCAAGGGCCGCAGCTGCATCCTGGTCGACGACATGATCGACACCGCCGGAACGATCACCAAGGCGGCCGATGCGCTCATGGCCGCGGGCGCTGCAGACGTCATCATCGCGGCGACGCACGCGATCCTGTCCGGCCCCGCTGTCGACCGGCTCAAGAACTGCAACGCCCGCGAGGTCATCGTCACCAACACCTTGCCGATTCCGGCCGAACGTCATTTCGACAAGCTCACCGAGCTCTCGATCGCCCCGCTGCTCAGTCAGGCCATCCGTGAGGTCTTCGAGGACGGCTCGGTCGCCAGCCTGTTCGACCCGCCCAGCTGACCTACGGACAACCGGATGCCGGGTGCGTCGCCGGAGGTCGGCGCCGACGTAGGGCAGCAGAGTCATGGATCGGGCAGGCCCGTTCGTGCGCCATCAGTGACTCCCGTGCGCCAAGTGGGGAGGGACCCGTCCCCGAGGGTCTGTTCTGGATTTCCGTATGTTGTGCCGCCTCGCCTAGACTTCGCAGGTTGCCTCGGCGAGGGACGCTGCATGACTGAAGCTGGTTCGGCTACAGCCAGGTGATGCAGGTGTCCGTGATCGACGCGGTGGCGCCAGACGCTTCTGGTCTTGCGCTTGCCACGCCGGTCAACCGGCGTCGTGCCGCGTCCCGCGTCGAGGCCCACCGCACTGTCATGACAAACGACTGTGATGACGCGCAGACCACCCGCGTATGCCGCCCCGGCTGGCACGCGGACCCGCATCAAGTGACGTAGGAGATCCCCCTCATGGCCGACAACAAGCTGGTCGCAATTCCTCGCACGGCGTTCGGCAAGGGTGCTGCCCGCACCATTCGCCGCGAAGGCAACATCCCCGCCGTCATGTACGGCCACGGCACCGACCCGGTGCACATCAGCCTGCCGGGACACCAGACGATGATGGCCCTCAAGGTGACCAACGCCCTGCTGACTATCGAGATCGACGGCGTGGACCAGCTCGCCCTGGCCAAGGACGTCCAGCGCGATGTGCTCTTGCGGATCATCGACCACGTCGACCTCGTCGTCGTCCGGCTTGGCGAGAAGGTCACCGTTGACGTGCCCGTCCACGTCGTGGGTGACGCCGCCGTCGAAACCGTCGTGACGGTCGAGAACAACACGGTGGAGCTCTCTGTCGAGGCCACCAAGATCCCCGAGAACGTCGAGGTCTCGGTCGAGGGTGTCCGGGCCGGAACCCAGATCCTGGCCCGCGACCTGGTGCTGCCGGAGGGTGCCGAGCTCATCACTGATGCCGAGATCCTGATCGTCAACATCACCCAGGCGATCTCCGAGGAGGCACTCGAGGCCGAGCTCGCCGCCGACGTCGCCTCCAACCTGCCTGAGGAGGCAATGGAGGCTGCCGAAGCGGAGGCTGCTGAGGTGCAGGCCGCTGACGGGGAGGCTCCTGCAGCCGGGGCCGACCAGGCCGACAAGGCCTGAGCAATCTGAGCTCGACCCGGTCCTGACCTCGTCCGGACCGGGTCGACCAGTGCTCGTCGAACCAGATTGGACGCGATGACCCCCTGGTTGATCGTGGGGCTGGGCAACCCAGGCCCTTCGTACGCCGCCAACCGGCACAACATCGGCGCCAAGGTCGTCGACGAGCTTGCCGCGCGCGTGGGTGCCAACCTGCGTTCGCACAAGGCCCGGGCGGTCGCATCAGAGGTTCGGATCGCGGTCCCGGCCGGTGCGGCCTCTGGGGGTGCCTCCGGACCAAGAGCGGTTATTGCCACGCCGCTGACCTACATGAACGAGTCCGGCGGGCCGGTCGCCGCGCTGCTGTCGTTCTACAAGATCCCGGTCGAGAACCTCATCGTCATCCACGACGATCTCGACATCCCCTTCGCCGACGTGCGGCTCAAGCTGGGGGGAGGCGAGGGCGGCCACAACGGCCTCCGTTCGATCACCAAATCCATTGGTACCAGGGACTATCTGCGCATTCGGGTCGGCATCGGGCGCCCGCCGGGGCGGGTGGATGCAGCGGACTATGTGCTGCACGACTTCTCGGGTGCTGAGCGCCCCGAAGTGCCCCTGCTGATCGGCGATGCCGCCGATGCGGCCGAGCACCTCGTGGCCGAGGGCCTGGTCGCCGCACAGCAACACTGGCATTCGCGATAGGAGCTCTGCGCACCATGAGCCTCACCCCCTTGCTCGACGTCCTTGTCACCGACCCGGTCGTGCGTCGCATCGTCACCGCGCCGGCCGGGGTGGGCGAGAGCGAACCAGCAGTTCTCGACATCGCCGTATCCGCGGGTGCTCGCCCGCCGCTGCTCGCCGCCCTCGCTGGTGCCCACGACCGCACCGTTCGTCGCCAGATCCTTGCGGTCACGGCCACGGGGCGTGAGGCCGAAGACCTGGTTGCGGCACTTCGTTGTTTCCTGCCGGCCGACGTCGTGGCCGACTTCCCGAGCTGGGAGACCCTGCCCCACGAGCGGCTCAGCCCGCGTAGTGACACGGTGGGCAGGCGACTGGCTGTCCTGCGCCGACTCACCCATCCCGACCCGACCGACACGGCATACGGGCCGATCGACGTTGTCGTCGCTCCCGTGCGCGCCCTGTTGCAACCACTGGTCAAAGGTCTGGGCAACCTCGTGCCCGTCGCCCTGAAGGCGGGCGATGAGATGCCGCTTGAGCGGGTCGTCGAGGCTCTCGTCGCCGCCGCCTATGCGCGCACCGACCTGGTCGAACGCCGAGGCGAGTTCGCTGTCCGTGGAGGCATTCTCGACGTCTTCCCGCCCACCGAGCAGCATCCCGTCCGGGTGGAGTTCTGGGGCGACACGGTCGAGGAGATCCGCTGGTTCAAGGTGGCGGACCAGCGCAGTCTCGAGGTTGCCGAGCACGGGCTCTGGGCCCCTCCATGTCGCGAGGTCCTGCTGACCCAAGCAGTGCGCGCAAAGGCGGCGGTGCTTGCCGAGCAGCTGCCCGGGGTGGCAGACATGTTGGGCAAGGTCGCCGAGGGCATCGCGGTGGAAGGCATGGAGTCACTCGCGCCGGCGCTGGTCGACGGCATGGAGAGCCTGCTCGATGTGCTGCCGCGAGGCACCCACGTGGTCCTGACCGACCCCGAGCGGGTGCGCAAACGTGCGCACGACCTCGTGGCCACCAGCGCCGAGTTCCTTGACGCGAGCTGGTCCAACGCGGCCGCCGGAAACGCGGTTCCTGTTGATCTGCAAGGGATCCTGGGCACCGCGTCGTACTGGTCCCTGGCCGACGTCCGCGACCACGCGCTCAAGATCGGCCGCCCGTGGTGGTCGCTGACCAGCTTCGAGAGCGATGCCGAGCTGGCCGAGCTGATCGAGGACGACGTGAACGGCAGGGGCGAGCCGCACCGAGCTCGCGGCGAACATCTTTCGGTCGATTCGGTCGACCTCGACGCCTATCGCGGGGACACCGAGCGCGCGGTCGCCGACCTGCGCCGCTGGGCCGACCAGGGGTGGCACACCCTTGTCGTGACGGACGGCCGGGGTCTGGCCACGCGGGTCAGCGAGCTCCTCTCGGAGCACGATGTGGCCAACCGCATCGAAGCGGATGCTGGCACGCTCGAAGAATTCGCCACCGGCCTGGTGCACGTGACGACCGGGGCGCTGGGTCGCGGCTTCGTCGCTGCTGGAGCCAAGCTCGTGGTGGTGACCGAGTCCGACCTGACCGGCGGCAACAGCCAGGGCACCTCCACCAAGGACATGCGCAAGCTGCCATCGCGACGGCGCAACCAGGTCGATCCGCTGGAGCTGCGCCTCGGTGACCACGTCGTCCACGAGCAGCACGGCGTGGGCAAGTTCATCGAGATGGTGCAGCGCACCGTTGGCGGAGCCACTCGCGACTACCTGTTGCTGGAGTACGGCGCCAGCAAGAGGGGGCAACCCGCTGACCGGCTGTTCGTGCCAACCGACCAGCTCGACCAGGTCACCCGTTACGTCGGTGGCGCGGCGCCCACGTTGCACAAGCTCGGCGGCGCCGACTGGGCCAGGACCAAAGGCAGGGCCAAGAAACACGTCAAGCAGATCGCGGGCGAGCTGATCCGGCTCTACAGCGCGCGAATGGCAACCAAGGGTCACGCCTTTGGGCCGGACACGCCCTGGCAGCGTGAGCTCGAGGACGCCTTCGTCTATGTCGAGACCCCCGACCAGCTCAGCAGCATCGACGAGGTCAAGATCGACATGGAGCGCGAGGTCCCGATGGACCGGCTGATCTGCGGCGACGTGGGCTACGGGAAGACCGAGATCGCGGTGCGAGCCGCTTTCAAGGCCATCCAGGACGGCAAGCAGGCCGCGATCCTCGTGCCGACGACCCTGCTGGTGCAGCAACACTTCCAGACCTTCTCCGAGCGCTATGCGCCGTTCCCGGTGGTGGTCAAGGCGCTCTCCCGGTTCCAGTCCGACGCGGAGGCCAAGAGAGTTGTTGAGGGCCTGGCCGACGGCACCGTCGACCTCGTCATCGGCACGCATCGGCTGTTGGCTGACGGGATTCGCTTCAAGGACCTCGGGCTGGTGGTCGTTGACGAGGAGCAGCGGTTCGGTGTCGAGCACAAGGAGCAGCTCAAGCGCCTGCGGACAGCTGTTGACGTCCTGGCTCTGTCAGCGACTCCGATCCCGCGAACCCTCGAGATGGCTGTCACGGGCATCCGTGAGATGTCCACGTTGGCGACGCCGCCCGAGGAGCGTCACCCCGTCCTGACCTTCGTCGGGGCCTATGACGAGAAGCAGATCATCGCCGCCATCCGGCGCGAGCTCCTTCGGGAGGGGCAGGTGTTCCTGATCCACAACAAGGTGTCCTCGATCGAGAAGGCCGCCGCCAGGATCCGTGAGCTCGTGCCCGAGGCGCGGATAGCAACAGCCCATGGCCAGATGGCAGAGCGACGGCTCGAGCAGGTCGTCGTGGACTTCTGGGAGAAGCGCTTCGACGTCCTGGTGTGCACCACGATCATCGAGACCGGCCTGGACATCTCCAACGCCAACACCCTCATCGTGGAGCGGGCCGATGTGCTCGGCCTCAGCCAGCTGCATCAGCTGCGCGGCCGGGTGGGTCGCGGTCGTGAACGCGCTTACTCCTACTTCCTCTATCCGCCGGAGAAGCCGCTCACCGAGACCGCGAACGACCGGCTGACCACCATCGCAAGCCACACCGACCTCGGTGCCGGGATGCAGGTGGCGATGAAGGACCTTGAGATCCGCGGTGCGGGCAACATGCTTGGTGGTGAGCAGTCCGGTCACATCGAAGGCGTCGGTTTCGACCTCTACATCCGGCTGGTGGGTGAGGCGGTGGCCGACTACCGCGGTGACGGTGCCGAGGCTCCGCCCTCGGAGATCAAGATCGAGCTGCCGGTCGACGCGCACCTCCCGCCCGAGTACGTCCCGGGGGAACGGTTGCGTCTTGAGGCCTACAAGAAGCTCGCCACCGTCCAGGATGCAGCCGGGCTGGCCGAGATCGAGGCCGAGCTGCAGGACCGTTACGGGACCCCGCCCGAGCCGGTGCGCAACCTGCTCGAGGTCGCTCGTCTGCGCACGGTGGCGCGCCAGGCTGACGTGGCCAACATCAGTGTTCAGGGCAAGTTCGTGCGGTTTGGCCCGCTCCAGCTGCCCGAGAGCCAACAGCTGCGGCTCCAACGGCTCTACCCGGGGACGCTGGTCAAGGACGCTGTCCGTACGATCTTGGTGCCCAGGCCTATGACTGCGCGAGTGGCAGGTCAGCCGCTGCGGGACACGGCAGTCCTGCGGTGGGCCATTGACCTGATCCGCGCAGTTCTGCTGGACGGCGTGGCCGACGCGGCGCGAGTCGCGACGACCAAGTCATCATGATCGACGAATAGCTCAACGAACTGGACGCCGGCTCGGCAACATCAGCCTTAGCGGGACGGCGCGACGAAAGGACACGGCCTTGGCGCCTTCGCAACACCCTCGCTGCACGATGGGCGGGACCCTGACGTCGCGTCTGGCCCTCCCCACGGCACTGGTGCTCGGTGCGACCCTGGCGCTGTCCGGTTGCGGGGCGCAGCAGTCAGGCGCCGCGGCGATCGTCAACGACACTGTCATCAGCGACCAGGAAATCCAGACTGTCTCCGAACAGGTCAACCAGATCGACCCGGCAGGGCAGAAGCTCAGCTCGAGCGACGCCCTGCTCAGCCTGATCCTCGCGCCCTACGTCCTCGCCGAGGCCAAGCGCGCCGGCAAGACCATCTCGACCTCCGAGGCGAGTCAAGTCATCGCCAAGATCACCAACCCATCCCCTTCAACGATCGAGTTCGTGCAGATGCAGCTGGCCGTCCAGCAGCTCGACGACGCCAGCAAGAGCTCCATCGTGGGCCAGCTCGGCAAGGCCAAGATCACGGTCAACCCGCGGTACGGCACCTTCGATCCCCAACGCATCGTGATCACCGCGACCGCGCCGAACTGGATCAAGACCAGCGCTCCGTCGCCAACCAAGTGACGGTGAACACCGGTGATCGTGCCGACGACGTGATGGCGCGTCGGCTCATCCTGTTGCTCAGCACCCCGCGGATCGCCCCCGGCCTGTTCTCGCGAGACGCGTGGACCGCTCTGGCAAACGCGGCCCACGTCCTCACCAGAGATGAAGACGAGACCCAGCTGCTCGCCATACAGGAAGCAGGTATTGCGGCCACTCACCTGGGCGAGCAACCCCCGGGTGCCCTTGCTCGCCTGCTCGTCGACCAGACCACCGAAGGCGAGGTGGTCTGGATCGGTTCCGCCGACGGCGACCCCGGCCTCACCGATGCGCTGGCCGCCGAGGTCAGCCGGCGCGACGACCCGCCAGAGATCGAGCTCCTCTTCGCGTCCTACGACGTGCCGGGATCGCGACTGCTCGACCTGGTCGCGACGATGGACCGGCTGCGCTCGCCAGGGGGCTGTCCCTGGGACGCCGAACAGACCCACGAGTCACTGGTGCCCTATCTCATCGAAGAGACCCACGAGCTGGTCGAGGCCATAGAGTCCGGGGACCGCACGAACATGGCTGAGGAGCTCGGCGACGTCCTTTTGCAGGTGGCTTTCCATGCCCGGATCGCACAGGAGCATGACGAAGCGCCGTTCGGGATCGACGAGATCGCCGGTGGCATCGTCGACAAGCTGGTTCGGCGTCACCCGCACGTGTTCGCCGACGGCGACGCGAAGACGCCCAATGAGGTCGCGGCCAGCTGGGAAGAGATCAAGGCGGCCGAGAAGCCCCATCGGAGCGCGCCCCTTGACGGCATACCCGAGCGCCTGTCTGCCCTTGCCCGCGCGAGCAAGGCGGCCGGACGCCTGGATCAGTCTGGGCTCGGGGCGCTCGCGATCAAGGCTGCGCAGGGTGACGACATTGGCCCCCGACTCCTGGCGCTGGTGCTCGAAGCGCGCCGGGCCGGGGTCGACCCCGAGGCGGCGCTGCGCGCGGTCGTGCGCGAGCTGGAGGCCGCTGCCAACCTCGAGCAGGCGGATTCGGAGTAGCCCGGAGGACCCCAGCTTGGGGTCTGAGCCAGCGGGTCGGTCACCGGCGCCCAGGGCATGAGCCGTTAGGCTCAGGGAGTCCCTATCCGGCACAACGCAGGAGAGCCTTGTGGCCAGCATTGATGCAGTAGGCGCGCGTGAGATCCTCGATTCGCGCGGCAATCCCACGGTCGAGGTCGAGGTAGCGCTCGACGACGGCACCATCGCCCGCGCGGCAGTCCCTTCGGGCGCTTCCACGGGCGCGTTCGAGGCGGTTGAGCGCCGTGACGGTGACTCAAAACGCTACGGTGGCAAGGGTGTTCAAGAGGCTGTCGACGCCGTCATCGACGAGATTGGCCCTGCCATCATCGGGTTCGAGGCCAGCGAACAGCGGCTCGTCGATGCCGAGATGCTTGCCCTCGATGGCACGCCCAACAAGGGCACCCTCGGTGCCAACGCCATCCTGGGTGTCTCACTTGCGGTGGCCCGGGCTGCTGCCGAGTCGGCGAACCTGCCCCTCTTCCGCTACATCGGCGGCCCGAACGCTCACGTCCTTCCCGTCCCGATGTTCAACATCCTCAACGGTGGGTCCCACGCTGACTCCAACGTGGATATCCAGGAGTTTATGATCGCTCCGATCGGCGCGCCGAACTTCCGCGAGGCGCTGCGCTGGGGCGCCGAGGTCTATCACGCCCTGAAGTCCGTCCTGAAGGAGCGCGGGTTGTCCACCGGGCTCGGGGACGAGGGCGGCTTCGCACCCAGCCTCGAGAGCAACCGCGCCGCCCTCGACCTGATCATCGTGGCGATCGAGAAGGCCGGCTACACACCTGGCACCGACATCGGCCTTGCTCTAGACGTCGCTGCGTCCGAGTTCTGCACCGACGGCGTCTACACCTTCGAGGGTCAACAGCGCACCGCCGCCGAGATGACTGCGTACTACGCGGAGCTCGTCGCGGCATACCCGCTGGTTTCGATCGAGGATCCCCTCGACGAGGACGACTGGGAGGGCTGGGCCAACCTCACCGCGGAGCTCGGCGCTTCCGTCCAGATCGTGGGCGACGACCTCTTCGTCACCAACCCGGAGCGTCTCGCCCGCGGTATCGCCGGCAGCTCTGCGAACTCGATGCTCGTCAAGGTCAACCAGATCGGCTCGTTGACCGAGACCCTGGATGCCGTCGACATGGCCCACCGTGCCGGCTTCAGCTGCATGATGAGCCACCGCTCAGGTGAGACCGAGGACACGACGATCGCCGACCTCGCGGTGGCGACTAACTGTGGCCAGATCAAGACCGGTGCTCCGGCCAGGTCCGAGCGGGTGGCCAAGTACAACCAGCTGCTGCGCATCGAGGAAGAGCTCGATGACGCTGCACGCTATGCCGGTGCCGGAGCCTTCCCGCGCTTCAAGGGTGCGGTTGACGCGGGCGACACGGACTAGAAGCGCACCCATGGCGTCAACGGGGCGACAGGGCAGCACGCCGAGGACGACTCGCCGTGCTGCCTCGTCGCGGACCGGCCACTCCGCGTCCGCGAGGCCGACCGCTTCCCGGCCGGCCACGCGGCCGGCAGCCGCAGCGCGTGGTCGCAGTCCATCGGGGGAGCAGCGCGCTCCGCGTTCCTTGACGCGCATGGCCATCCTGGCGGCGATCTTCGTGATGCTGGCTGTGACGCTGGTCCCGACCTTGCGCTCCACGTTGAACCAACGACGCCAGATCAACGACCTGCGCAGCCAACTCGCGCAGCAGGGCAGGACCGTCGCGGCCATGCATCAGGAACAGCTGCAGTGGAGCGACCCGGCCTACGTGGAGCAGCAGGCTCGCGAGCGCCTCAAGTTTGTGCGGGTGGGTGAGACCTCCTACACGGTGATCGATGCGGAGGCCGTGCCTGCCGAGGTCGGTGGCCCGAAGATCGCGGCTCCTGCGAAGACATCCACTGCCAACAGCCCCTGGTATGGCCAGCTGTGGCAGTCGATGGTGATCGCGGACGGCTCGGCCAAAGCTCCTGTCACCGCGCCCGGCACAGTGGCACCGGCGCGTGGCAAGCCCTCCGCGTCCCCCTCCTCGGCCAAGTGACTTCTTCCGGACAGATGAGAGCGGCCGACCAGATCAGCGGGCCGGACCGGGCTGGCCCCGCCAGGGGGATCGAGGCGGTCACCGCCGCTGATCTGGCAGCGGTCCAGGCTCAGCTCGGCCGCCTTCCGCGAGGGGTGGCCGCTGTTGCCCATCGATGTCCCTGCGGGAGCCCCGACGTGCTGCGCACCGAGCCCCGACTGCCTGATGGCACACCATTTCCCACCACCTACTACGCGACCTGCCCACGCCTGACCGGCGCGATCAGCACGCTGGAGACCAGTGGCATGATGCGCGACATGACCCAGCGGCTGGGCCGTGATCCCGATCTGGCCCACGCCTACGCCGCTGCCCACGAGGACTACCTGCGCCGCCGCGGCGAGCTCGGCCACGTCGCCGAGATCGAGGGCATCTCCGCCGGTGGAATGCCTACTCGAGTCAAGTGTCTGCATGTGCTCGTCGGCCATGCACTGGCGGTCGGCCCTGGCGTCAACCCCTTGGGGGATGAGGCCCTCGAGGCCCTCGGCAGCTGGTGGACAGCCGGTCCCTGCGTTCCCCGTGGCGACACATGACCCGCGTCGGCGCGATCGACTGTGGTACGAACTCGATTCGGCTCCTGATCGCGGACGTTGACCCCAGCTCGGGGTCTTTGGCCGATGTCCTGCGTCGGATGGAGGTCGTGCGACTTGGCCACGGGGTCGACCGAACCGGGGTCATCGCTTCTGCGGCGATGGCACGCACGGTGGCCCAGGCCCGCGAATACGCCTCGCAGTGTGAGGAGCTCGGCGTCGAGCGGGTCAGGTTCGTCGCGACGTCGGCGTCGCGGGATGCGCGGAACGCACACGAGTTCGTGGCCGGAGTGCGTCAGGCGTTTGCCGCCTTCGGTGTCGCTCCTGAGGTCATCACCGGGCACGAGGAGGCCTCCCTTTCCTTCAGGGGTGCCACCGGCGACCTGCGGGCTGACGGCATCCCCGGCCCGTATCTCGTGGTGGACCTCGGGGGCGGCTCCACCGAGTTCGTGCGCGGGACCCACGACGTGGAGCAAGCGTGCTCTGTCGACGTCGGGTGCGTGCGGATGACCGAACGCCATCTGCGCACTGATCCGCCAACGACCTGGCAGATCGATGCGGCGACGACAGATATCGAGGCCGCCATCGACCAGGCGGCTGAAGTCGTTGCCTTCCAAGGCATCTCGACCCTGGTGGGGGTGGCGGGGACGGTGACCACCGTAGCCGCTCACGCCTTGTCCCTGACCCGATATGACCCCGAGAAGATCCACCTTTCGCAGCTGCCTGCAGCCCAGATCATCGACGCGTGCACCTCACTGCTCTCGATGACCCGCTCGGAGCGGGCTGCCCTGGGCTTCATGCACGAGGGTCGCGTCGACGTCATCGGCGCGGGCGGGCTGGTGTGGCGCACGATCATCCAGCGCCTCCAGCGTGACGCCGGCATCATGACGGTGGTGACCTCGGAGCACGACATCCTCGACGGCATTGCCTTGTCGATCGCCTGACGAGAGTTCGGCGAGCCCGTCACGGTGTGTCGGCGTGAATTGGCGGAGCCCATGGTGGACGGCCGATGAGGCAGAAAGGGTGACCGGCTGGGTCTGCGTAGACGTGGTCCCCGCCCTCCAAACGTTGTGCGCCCAAAGTCAGCACTGCGGTTTCGGCGGCGGAGATCTCATCCACCATGACATCGAGGTGGAACTGCTGAGGACGTCCAGGATCGGGCCATTGCGGAGGCTGGTAGTCGCCAGCTCTCTGGAAGGCGAACCCCGACGTCGTGTCGTTCGCTGAGATCACCACCCAGTCGTCGGAGTCGTAGGTCACGGGAAGTCCGATGAGTTCGGAGTAGAAGGCCGCCAGCGCCGCTGGGTCAGGGCAGTCGATGACCACGTGGTGCTGTCGTCCAATCATCCCGTCATTTTCCCACGATCCGTCCCCGGGGTGCGTCACCCGGCGGCGTGTGAAATCGCCGCCATGGGGACCGTCCGATGCCGGGTTTAGGGTGAGAACCATGACCACGACCGATGAACTTCACGAAGCACATGTGTCGACGAGCTTGTCCGAGTCGGACCTGGAGCTGATGCGCAAGCAGTTCTCGGCCAGCCCCAAGAACCGCGTAGCTCAGAACGCTGTGGCGCAGACGTCGATCGACGAGGTTGCCCTGGACCGGGAGGTCGTCGTCGGGACCAACACGACAGTGTCGAACCTGCTCGACGACTGGAGTGTCACCAACCAGAAGAACAGCGGTCGTTGCTGGCTGTTCGCGGGGCTCAACCTCCTGCGGGTGGGCGCCGCGGCGGCCATGAACCTCAAGGAGTTCGAGTTCTCCCAGAACCACCTCATGTTCTGGGACAAGCTTGAACGGGCGAACTACTTCCTCGAGGCGATGATCGAGACCGCAGAGCGGGACCTGGACGACCGCACGGTCGCATACCTGCTCTCCGATGTGACCAATGACGGTGGACAGTGGAACATGTTCGTTGCGCTCGTCGCCAAGCACGGTGTCGTGCCCAAGACGGTCATGCCGGAGACGCACAGCTCATCCAAGACTGCGCGGATGAACGAGATATTGCGCAGCGTCCTGCGACAGGGCGCGTTGGAGCTGCGGGGCTGCCCGACCCAGGAGCAGCCGGAGCGCAAGCAGCGAATCGTGGCGGCCGTCTACCGCGTTCTCTGCATTCACCTGGGCACCCCGCCGGAGCGCTTTGTCTGGCAGTGGGCCGACAAGGACAGGGCATTCCACCGCGACGGTGAGCTGACGCCCAAGGAGTTCGCGGCGAAGTATGTCCGGCTGCCGCTGGAGGACTATGTCTGCCTGGTCGACGATCCCCGGCCGAGCAGCCCGAAAGGGCGGACGTTCACCGTGGACTATCTGGGGAACGTCGTCGGTGGGCCTCCCGTGGTGTACCTCAATGTCGACATGGCGGTCATGAAGAAGGCCGCGATGGACGCCATCGTCGGAGGCAACCCCGTGTGGTTCGGCTGCGACGTGGGCAAGATGCGCAACAACGACCTCGGCATCTGGGACGCCCGCCTGTACGACCTCGAGTCTGTTTATGACCTGTCCTTCTCCCTGGACAAGGCGCAGCGGTTGGCGTTGCACGACACCCAGATGACCCACGCCATGCTGTTCACCGGCGTCGATGTCGTCGACGGGAGCCCGCGCAAGTGGCGGGTGGAGAACAGCTGGGGCGACGAGAAGGCCGACAAGGGCTTCTGGACGATGAACGACAACTGGTTCGACCAGCACGTGTTCGAGATCGCCGCACCACGTGACCAGCTGCCTCCGGAGCTGTTGAGCGCGCTGGAGGCCGAGCCGATCGTGCTGCCGGCTTGGGACCCGATGGGCTCGCTGGCCCGCTGAACAACCCCACGCACCCGATAACTGAGAGGGCCTAGCCACATGGAGTTGTCTGGGGGGCGCACTAGGTTGCCGAGCATGGACTGGAAGATCGAGCTCATCTTCATCCCAGTGTCCGACGTCGACCGCGCCAAGGCGTTCTACGTCGACCAGGTCGGATTCCACCCTGACCACGACCAGCAGGTCAACGAGCAGGTGCGCTTCGTGCAGCTGACACCGCACGGGTCGGCGTGTTCGATCGCGTTCGGCACTGGCATCACCCAGATGGCGCCGGGCAGCCAGCGCGGCGTGCAGGTCGTGGTGCCAGATGCGACGGCAGCCCGTCAGCAGCTGCTTGACCACGATGTGCCGGCCAGCGACGTCGACGTTCAGCCCTGGGGTTCGTTCGTGACCTTCGAGGATCCTGACGGCAACGGCTGGATCCTGCAGGAGCTGCCAGCGCGCCCGTGAGCCATGACGACTCGGGCTGGTCGAAGGCCAGGTCCCCAGCGTTGTCGACTGCCTCACGACACCCACGACACGCCGAGGGGTCATGCGCTGTCCGCGCTACCGCGGATTCCGCGGTACTCTCTGATCCGGAGTAATCCCATCAAGGAGGTGGACGTGGAGACGACACAGCTCGTCAAGGGCGTGCTCGATCTGGCGGTCCTGGCCGTGGTGGCCGAGGAGGACGGCTACGGCTATGACGTGGTCCGCCGGTTGCGCGCAGCGGGCCTCGAGGAGGTCGGTGACGCGTCCGTCTACGGCACCCTGCGTCGGTTGTACAACGCGGGCGCATTGACGTCTTACGTCGTTCCGAGCGACGAAGGACCGCACCGCAAGTACTACGGCATCAACAAGCAGGGGCACGAAACCCTTGTCCTGCAAGGAAAGACGTGGCGTTCCTTCGCCTCGACCATGGAAAATCTGTTGACGACCGCGGAGGGCACGGCATGAACGACACGACCGTCGGGAATCTACCGGGGCTGGCTGGCAGCGTCGCCGCCTACGTGCGTGAGGTGCGGGCCGAGCTCGCCGACCTCCCGATGGACGACGTCGACGACCTCACTGGGGGCATGGACGCCGACCTGACCGAACTGGCCGCGGAGTGCGGCGGCGACCTCGCTGGACGGCTTGGCACGCCCAGGCTGTATGCCGCGGAGCTGCGTGCCGCTGCCGGGTTGCCGGAGCGGATGGCTGGTTCTGGTGGCCGGCGTCGGCCGTTGGCGGAGGCGCGCAACCATGCTCGGGCCTCGTTCACGGTGCTCACCGAACAGCACCCATGGCTTGGGCCGGTCACCGCCTTCCTGGTGTCGATCCGCCCGACTTGGTGGGTGTTGCGTGGCTACCTGGCGGCATGGGCGCTGTGGTCGATCCTTGGTGGCATGCGAGGCCTTCGACCCCACGGGATAGTCCAGCTAGCCATGGCCATGGTGGCCATGGTGGTCAGCGTCCAGCTGGGCCGGGGGTGGCTGCGACACATGGCGATGACCCGGCCGTTGCTCGTCCTGGGCAACGCCACCGCGGTCGTCGTGGCCCTTATAGCGTCGACCGCGGGTGCGACCTCGGGCGAGGTGAACTACTCCATGCAGACAAACCCGGCCCCTGGGGTGTCGCTCAGCGGGGAGTACGTGGGCAACATCTACCCCTATGACGCCAATGGCAACCGGATCACCGGCGTCCGGCTGTTCGCCCAGGACGGCCGCCCGCTCGGCGGTGGCGTCGATGCCTATGACCCGCAGGGCAATCCCATCGGCGTCGTGCGCGACGGCAGCGGAGTGCCCGTGACCAATGTCTATCCGAAACCGCTGTTCGGACCAGACCCGTGGCAGAACATCGATCCGGCGAATCCCGAGCTAGACCTGGGCGCGTGGACTCCGCCAATGTCCATTGTTCCGCTGACGCCGAGTCCGAAAGCTTCGACGGCTCCGACGCCGACCTCAACGCCGACCCCAAACCCGACAGCGGTGGCACCGTGATGAGTTGTCAGGCCAACCTCGAGCCATGAGTCAACGACGATCTGACACCTCGGGAGCGCAGCCGGAGCCGCAGCTGTGGCCGCACCCGTTGACCGGTCAGCGTTTCGAGTCGCCGGTGCCACCCGGCTCGGGTTGGCCCGGCGATCCGGCAACGTCGGGGACTCCGATTGCACGGACTGCGCATCAGGTGGCGAGGTTGGCCCGGCAGGCAGGGTCCCTCGCAGAGCTGGACGCGGCCGTCTCGGTGTGCCGTGCCTGCATCCGGCTTGTGCAATGGCGCGAAACCGTTGCCACTGAAGGCAAGCGGGCATCCTTCGCCGACCAGCCGTACTGGGGTCGACCCGGTCCGGGCTTCGGTGACCCGGAGCCCGAGATCCTCGTCATCGGGCTGGCGCCGGCCGCCAACGGCA
>JBBQUB010000007.1:0-27615 GCA_038212865.1 Actinomycetales bacterium | reverse complement strand
AGTTTCAGAAGAGCGCGGCCCCGCTGACCCTCAGCTCGAGATCGAGCAGTGCTCTCTTTCGGCGCAGACCTCCGCCGTAGCCGGTGAGGCTGCCGGTGGTGCCGACAACGCGATGGCAGGGGATGACGATGCTGATGGGGTTCTTGCCGTTCGCCAGGCCCACCGCGCGGGCGGCACCGGGTGATCTGATTCGTGCAGCCAGCTCACCGTAGGACTCGGTCCCGCCGTAGGGGATCTCCTGCAGCGCAGCCCAGACCCGCCGTTGGAACTCCGATCCAAGCGGCGCCAAAGGTAGCTCGAAGCACGTGCGCCGACCGGCGAAGTAGGCGACGAGCTGGTCGGCGGTTGCCTTGAACGGTTCCGCCTCCCGACCACGTGGATCGGGCTCGCCGAGCTCGCTGTCAGGTGGGCGGTGGCGCTGAAGATCCATGTAGAGACAACGGATCTGGCCGTCCTCGGCCACGATGGTCAGGGGCCCAACGGGACTGTCGATCACTGCATGGGTGCGCATCAAGCCGCCTCCGCGTCGGGCATCCGGTTGATCGGGTGGTCGCTCGTGGCCCAGAGATACTGCACTGCGTAGGAACGCCAGGGTCGCCAGAGGCAAGAGTGTTCGGTGAGGGCCTTGGGCGTCGTGGGCATCCCCAGCTGTGCAGCGGCGACCTTGACGCCGAGGTCTGCGGACAGGAAGGCGTCGGGATCGCCCATGGACCGCATGGCGATGCTCTCGACCGTCCAGGGTCCAAATCCAGGCAGCGCATTCAGCTTGGCCCTTGCCTCATGCCAGTCGGCACCAATGTCCAGGTCGACCTGTCCCTGCGCCAAGGCGTCCACCAGACCCATCAGCGTGCGCCGACGCGCCCGCGGCATGGCAAGACCTGTTGGGTCCATCGAGGCCAGGAGGCGCGGGGTGGGAAACAGGTGAGTCAGGCCGCCTTGCGGGTCGGTGATGGGGTCGCCGTAGGCGCTCACCAGTCGGGCGGCGTGGGTGCGGGCTGCAGCCGTCGAGACCTGTTGTCCCAGAACGGCCCTGACGGCGAACTCGTCCGGGTCCGCTGTCCTCGGGACGCGCCGGCCCGGGTGGCTCCCAACCAGCGTCGCCATCAACGGGTCTTGGGACAGCACAGCGTCAACAGCAACAGGGTCGGCGTCGAGGTCGAGCATCCACCGGCATCGGCTGATGGCGCTCGCCAGGTCTCGTTGGTCGGTGAGCGAGATCAGAGCGGCGACGTGATCCTCTGTCGGTCTGAGTGCGACGACGGCGTGACCATGTGAGAGGCGGATCGTCCTCCGGTAGGCGCCCGCGAGCCATTCCTCCACTCCCGGAACGGCAGTTGCAGCCAGGTGACCAAACACGTTGTCCGGGCAGAACGGCTTCCGGAAGGGCAGCCGGAGGGACAGGGTGCCGGGAGTCGCAGAGTCGGGCTTCGACATACCGCTCCTGGCCTGCTTGACCCCGCTGCGAGTGGCGCGCCAGCGCAGCTCGGTCGGCGAGAGGGCAAAGACCTCCTGGACCGTGTCGTTGAACGCGCGGATGCTGGCGAACCCTGCAGCAAAGGCAACGTCACTGGCAGGAAGAGAGCTCGTTTCGATGAGCACCCTTGCCGTTTGGGCCCTTTGGGCGCGTGCGAGGGCAAGGGGACCGGCTCCAACTTCTGCCATGAGCTGGCGCTGGATCTGGCGGACGCTGTATCCGAGCCGGCTCGCCAACCCGGTCACACCCTCACGATCAACGACCCCGTCTGCGATGAGGCGCATGGCCCGCGCGATGAGGTCCGAGCGAACGTTCCATTCCGGCGACCCGGGGCTGGCGTCCGGGCGGCAACGCTTGCAGGCGCGGAAGCCAGCCTGCTGCGCAGCGGCTGCACTGGGGTAGAAACGAAGGTTCTTCAGATGCGGGCGGGCCGGGCAGCTAGGGCGACAGTAGATGCGGGTGGTGACCACGGCGCAGAAGAACCAACCGTCGAAGCGCGCATCCCGCGACCGTACGGCGCGCTCGCAGGCTTCTGTGTCCTCATGCATGTCCACCAGCATGCCTCGTGGCGAAGCCGTGCACTAGCGAAAATACGACATCAACAACTTGACCGCGGGACTCGTGCCGAGTCCGGTCCCTAGCAAGAGGTCGTCGATGTCACCGCTCTCAGCTCTCGTCGGCGACGAGGTCCAGGGCGATGTCGAGGATCGGCGATGAGTGCGTGAGCCCACCAACACTGAGGAAGTCGACACCTGTCTCGCCATAGGCTCGCGCAACCCCAAGGGTCAGACCCCCTGTGGCCTCGATCTCGACCTTGTCACCACTACTTCGCACGGCCTCGACAGCTGTCCGCAGCTGGCCGACGGACATGTTGTCGCACAACAGGAACCTGGCCCCAGCAGCCACGGCCTCGAGCGCCTCGGCCGTGGAGGTGACCTCGACCTGAATGTCCACAGCTGGATAGTCCCGGTGGACGGCTGCAAAGGCTGCCGAGAGCGAACCGGAGGCTAGCTTGTGGTTGTCCTTGATCATCGCCACGTCATAGAGGCCCATCCGTTTGTTCGTGCCACCGCCACAGCGCACCGCGTACTTCTCCAGCGCTCGCAGGCCAGGCGTCGTCTTGCGGGTATCCAGCACCATGGCACCGGTCCCCTCGAGTGCATCGGCCCATTGCCGGGTGTGGGTAGCGATTCCCGAGAGCCGGCTGACCAGGTTGAGCATCGTGCGCTCACCGACCAACATGGCCCGGGTCGAGCCCCGCAGTATTCCGATGACGTCGCCGCTGTTCACCTCCTCGCCGTCCTGACGGAGCAGCTCGACGTCCACCTCGGTGGAGCCAAGTCGTGCGGTCACCGCCCGAAACACCAAGGAGATCAACGGGATCCCTGCGAGCACACCGTCAGCTCTTGCCACGACGTGCGAGGTGCTGCGTTGGGTCGTGGGGACTGTGGCAAAGGTGGTGACGTCCAGGCCGGGGAAGCCGCCCAGGTCCTCGTCGAGGGCGCCGTCGACGACCCCCTGGGCCCTGAGCTCTGGGAATGCGTCGGCAACGTGGCCAGGGGACTGAGCAACTGGACGACCGTGGGCGTGCTGGGTCGGAACGGCGCCAGCCGTGACGGAGTGGAAAGACGTGATGACCGACCCGTCGGCCTGACGGACTCCGTGGGTGTTTCCGAGCCAGTGGGCATCATCGCGCTCGGTGAAGTCCGAACGCACGTGCCCACCGCGCGTCTCCTCGCGCAGCGCCGCCACTGCGGTCAGAAGCTGTCCAACGTGCAGCAGGTTCGACGTCTCCCACGCTTCGGGATCCGCTGTCGATCCCTGCGCCGCCTCGGCGATGGCTTCGAGGGTCTTGGTCGCCCGTGTCATCGAGTCGGCGGAACGCACCACACCAGTGCCGAGCGTCATCGCCCGCTGGATTGCGGTGCGCTCGTCGCTGGCCACCAGGGTCGTGTCGTTCCCATGTACGACCGGTTCGGAGGGCGTGAGGTCCCCCGCAGACAGTCGTGCGGTGATGTCGTCGGCGATGCGGTGGGCGAAGACCAGCCCCTCAAGGAGTGAGTTGGAGGCAAGACGGTTGGCCCCGTGGACCCCCGTGCACGAGACCTCCCCGCAGGCATAAAGCCCATCCAGACTGGTCCGACCTACCTGGTCCGTACGCACTCCCCCGCTGGCATAGTGCTGGGCCGGAGCCACCGGCAACAGCTCGGTCACCGGGTCGAAGCCCAGCTCCCGGCAGCGAGCGAGGATGGAGGGGAACCGCGTCTCGAGGAACTCCTTGCCAAGATGGCGGGCGTCCAGATAGACGTGGTCGGTGCCTGTCTCTGCCATTCGGGCGACAATCGCCCGGGACACCACGTCTCGCGGCGCGAGGTCCGCTAGCTCGTGGACCCCCTGCATGAAGCGCACCCCGTCGCCGTCCACCAGGATGGCGCCCTCGCCGCGCACTGCCTCGGAGATCAGCGGCTGCTGGCCGCGCGAGCCCTCACCCAGCCAGAGAACCGTGGGATGGAACTGGACGAACTCGAGGTCGGCGATCACGGCGCCTGCCCGCAACGCAGCGGCGAGGCCGTCACCGGTGGCCACGGACGGGTTCGTGGTCGCTGAGTAGACCTGCCCGATCCCGCCGGTGGCGAAGACGACGGCTCGGGCCCGCGCTGCGCCGACGCCGTCCATCTGGCCCTCACCGATCACGTGCAGTGTCACACCACACACCCGGGCGTCCCTGTCCTGCAACAGATCCACGACCAAAGCGTGCTCGAGCACTTCGATACCGGGATCGTCCAGGACGGCGTCCAGTGCTGCGATCAGTGCCCTGGAGATCTCCTTGCCGGTCGCGTCCCCTCCCGCATGGGCGATGCGATCCCGGTGGTGACCGCCCTCTCGGGTCAGCGAGATCTCGCCGTCCGGCCCGCGGTCGAACTTCGCCCCCAGGGACACGAGCTCACGAACCCGTGCCGGACCCTCGGAAACCAGGATGCGAACCGCCTCCGGGTCGCATACGCCGGCGCCGGCCACCAACGTGTCGTGAAGATGTTCGTCCGTCGAGTCGGCAGGATCTAGCGCAGCGGCGATGCCACCCTGGGCCCACTGCGTCGAACCCTCAGGTAGCACGGTCTTGGTGACCAGGAGCACGCGATCGACGCGTTGGCGTAGGCGCAAGGCGGCGGTGAGGCCGGCGATCCCCGAACCGACGACGATGACATCGGCCGAAGTGACCCACCCTGGCTCCGGCGCCGTGAGCCGGGCCGGGATGCGCAGGGTCACAGCTGACCCCGGGGTGTGCCCGATGACAGAAGCCCAACCCCACCCGGAACAATCGCCGGGTCGCCGCTGATGTCGACGATGTGGTTGTCATGGTCGACGAAGACCACCCGGGGCACGAACGCCCGCGCCTCCACCTCGTCCATCTGTGCGTAGGCGATGATGATCGCGATGTCGCCCGGCGCGATCAGGTGGGCAGCAGCGCCGTTGATGCAGATCTGTCCTGACCCCGCCTCGCCCTCGATCACATAGGTCGTCAGTCGAGCGCCGTTGGTGACGTCGACCACGTCAACCCGCTCCCCCGGCAGCAGCCCGGCGGCTTCGAGCAGGGTCCGGTCGATGGTCACC
Source organism: Actinomycetales bacterium (assembly GCA_038212865.1). Lineage (GTDB taxonomy): Bacteria > Actinomycetota > Actinomycetes > Actinomycetales > Dermatophilaceae > UBA4719. The sequence continues at coordinate 22,529 of JBBQUB010000007.1, read as the reverse complement.
GAACCGACGTAGTTCATGTCGGACTGGTTGACCGTCACCCGGTGGAGCTTGGCGTAGAGCATGTTGCGCTGCACGGCGACGTCCCTCTTGTTCAGATAGTTCAGATGTTTCGGATTGTTCTGGTGTTACCCATGGCTCACAGGGCTCTCAGGCCCTTGGGTCCGCGGTCGTGTCGGGTTCGCCCTCGCCAGAGAAGACCGCGAGCGCACCTCCACCGGGTCCCACATTAACGGGGATGTTGTCGATCAGTCGGGTTGTCCCCACCCGCCCGGCGACGGCAAGCAGGGCCTCGCCGCGGTACCACTCGGGAACGTCCTGCAAGGTCAGCGGATGAACGAGCACGAGGTAGTCGACCAGAGCCAGCGGCTCCTTGACCACCACGGCCCGGGCTGCGCGGCGGATGGCCGAAGGCCCCTCCGTCGCGGCGGAGGCGCCGGCTCGAAGCGCCCGGGACAGGCACAGCGCCGTGTCCCGGTCCGACTCTGTGAGGTACATGTTGCGGCTGCTCATCGCCAGGCCATCGGCCTCGCGAACAGTCGGCGCCGAGACCACTTCGACAGGGAAGTCGAGGTCGCGCGCCATCCGGCGGATGAGCAGCAGCTGCTGCGCGTCCTTCTGTCCGTAGTAGGTCCGGGTCGCACCGGTGAGGTGAAGCAGCTTGCCCACCACTGTGAGCACCCCGTCGAAGTGACCGGGACGGGCCTGTCCCTCCAGGACGTTCCCGAGCGGCCCCGCTGAGACCCGAACTCCGGGATCGCCGTCGGGATAGATGACATCAGGGGTCGGTATGAAGACCAGGTCGACGCCTTCGCGCGTGCAGATCTCCATATCGGCGTCGATCGTGCGGGGATAGAGCGAGAGGTCCTCACGGGGGCCAAACTGCAAGGGGTTGAGGAAGATCGTCACGATCACGTGCTGCGCGTCGGCCTTCGCCCGGCGGATCAGCGTCGCGTGTCCCTCGTGGAGCGCGCCCATCGTCATGACCACCCCGACGTCGCCATCACCGAGCCGCGCACGAGCGGCCTTGAGCTCTGGACGGGTCCGCGCGACCATCGGCGGCGCGCTTGCGGCAGCAGCCGTACTGGTCGTACCGACGGTGTTGTCTAAGGTCTCGGTCACGGTCGCTCCTCCGGGGCGGCAAGGATGTCGAGCAGCGGCTCGGCATCGGACGCGCTCAGCCGCCCGCTGGCGAGCGCCCGTTCTGCGGTCGCACGGGCCAGCGCGACATAGGTCGGCCGGATATCTGGGGTCTGCGTGCTCAACTGCCCCAGGTGCGCTGCCACCGTACCCGCATCACCGCGCGCCACCGGGCCGGTGAGGGCGCCGTCTCCGAGCCGAAGCGCGTTGTCGAGCGCCGCATTCAACAGGGGCGCGATGAGCCGTTGCGGCTCTTGCACGCCTGCGGAGCTCACCACCTGCATCGCCTGTGCCACCAGTGTGACGAGGTGGTTGGCGCCGTGAGCCAGCCCGGCGTGGTACATCGGCCGATCCTGTTCCTCGATCCACACAGGCTCGGCACCCATCTCCACCACCAGCGCCTCAGCGACGGGCCGCAGGGGAACTGGTGCGGTGATGCCGAAGCAGCAGTCAGCCAGGCGAACCAGATCCATCGCAGTGCCCGTGAAAGTCATAGCCGGATGCAGGGCCAGTCCGAGGATGTGGTGGCCGGCAGCGGCGTCGAAAACCGCCGTGCCATAGCGACCCGAGGTGTGCACCACGAGCTGTCCGGCCTGCCAGGAGCGGGTGGCACTCAGCCCGGCGATCAGAGCGGGCAGGACGTCGTCAGGAACCGTCAGCAGGACCAGCTCCGCCCGCGTGACGACCTCTTCCACCGACATGATGGGTATGCCGGGCAGCAGCGCCGCGGCCCGCTCACGTGACATCTCGCTGACGCCCGAGACTGCGACCACTTTGTGGCCCGCCTGCTGAAGGGCTGCACCAAGGACGGCACCGACGTGACCGGTGCCGACGATACCGACGTCGAGGCGGGCAGGACGTTGCGAAGCCACAGGCAGGTCACTCACTCCCGAAACGCTAGCCCCTGCCGCAGCCACGTAGCGTACGGCCCGTGACATGGACGCCGTGGAAGCAAGCATGGGATCACGCCCTCTATGGCAGCAGTGGCTTTTATCGCCAGGGCGCCGGGCCGGCCGGCCACTTCGCAACGGCCTCCCAGGGGATCCCACAGATAGGTGAGCTCTTGGGCCGGGCCTTGCTGAGGCTCATGGACCAGGAGGGCCTCGACGTGTTCGTGGACATGGGTTGCGGACGGGGCGAGCTGCTGGAGCAGGTCCACCGTCTAGGCCCGCACATCCGTTGCATCGGCATCGACATCGTGTCCAGGCCAGAGCTCAGCGGACCCATCGGCTGGATCCCGTCACCCGGCGGCAAGCAGCTTCCCGACGAGCTCAACGGTCTAACCCACGCCCTGGTCTTTGCCAACGAATGGCTCGATGTCGTGCCTTGCCCGATCGCCGAGATGGATGAGGACGGCGAGCTCCGCGAGGTTCTCGTCAATGCCTCATCCGGCGACGAGCGAATCGGCGATCCAGTGTCAGGCGCCGATCGCCAATGGTGCCAGCGGTTCTGGCCGATTGATGGGCTGACTCCCGGCACTCGTCTCGAGATAGGTGAGGAACGGGACAGCGCCTGGGCCGATCTGGTGTCACGGGTGGAATCGGGTCTCGCGGTCGCCGTCGACTACGGCCACACCATTGACTTCCGGCCCGCTGCCGGCACCCTGACCGGTTTCCGGAAGGGCCGCCAGGTGCGGCCGGTCCCGGACGGGTCATGCGACCTCACCGCGCACGTCTCGATGGACTCTCTGGCCCACGACGAGCTGATCGATCAGCGAACGGCATTGAGGCGGCTGGGCATCAGCGGTCAAAGGCCCCCGCAGGGTCTGGCACGAAGCAACCCGACGGCATACCTGCGAGAGCTGAGCACTGCGTCCGTAGCCGCGGCGCTGACGGGCCAAGGCGGCCTCGGCGACTTCCTCTGGGCCTTCACCCGGGCGCGATAGCAAAGCGCTCGACGGTCTTGGCCCCCCAAGAACCTGGCCCTGAGGTGCCAGGCGCGACCCCGCCTCACAAACGGCTGGCGCCTCCGGCGGCGCAAGGCAGGCATGACAGACTGCCGCTATGACCACGTTGACAAAGCCGGGAGAGCTCACCGCCGGGATGGATGCGGGCGGGCTCGTCACGGCCGACATGGTGCTCAATGTCGGCCCGCAGCACCCTGCCACTCACGGAGTCCTTCGCCTTCGGCTGGTCATCGACGGTGAGCGCATCATCAGCGCCGAGCCGATCGTGGGCTATATGCACCGCGGGGCGGAGAAGCTGTTCGAGGTGCGCGACTACCGACAGATCATGGTCCTGGCCAACCGCCATGACTGGCTTTCCGGGTTCGCCAACGAGCTCGGCGTCGCCCTGGTGGCTGAAGAGATGCTCGGCATGGAGGTGCCCGAACGCGCGACGTGGGCACGCACTCTGCTGGCCGAGCTCACCCGAGTGGTGAGTCACCTGGTGTTCCTCGGCTCCTATCCCCTCGAACTCGGTGCGATCACGCCGATCTTCTTCTCGTTCCGCGAGCGTGAAGAGCTTCAGGCCGTCATGGAGGAGGTCTCGGGCAGCCGGATGCACCTCATGTTCAACCAGGTCGGTGGCCTCCGGGCGGACCTCCCTGCTGGCTGGCTGGGCCGCGTTGACGCAGCGGTCAAGCTCGTGAGGAGCCGCCTGCCCGACCTTGAGAGCCTCATCATCGGCAACGAGATCCTCCAGGCACGCGCCCGGGGCGTCGGCGTTCTGAAGCCCGAGACCATTGCCGCATTCGGTGTCTCGGGCCCCATCGCCCGAGCTTCTGGTGTCGACATGGATCTGCGTCGCGATGAGCCTTACCTGGCCTACGGCGAGCTCTTCGTCGAGGGCGGACCAGGCCGGGTCGTCACCCGAACGGCTGGCGATGGCCTCGCCCGGATGGAAGTGCTGCTCGAGCAGGTTCACGTGAGCCTGGATCTGGCCGAGCAGTGTGTGGCCGTGCTCGGGTCCCTGCCGCAAGGGCCGATCAACGTCAAGCTGCCCAAGGTGCTGCGTGTGCCCGAGGGCCACCGTTACACCCAGACGGAGAACCCCGCGGGTCTCAACGGCTACTACCTCGTATCCCGAGGTGACAAGACTCCCTGGCGGCTCAAGCTGCGCTCCGCCTCCTACAACAATGTGTCGGTGTTCTCGCAGCTGTTGCCAGGCAACCTGCTTTCCGACATGGTCTCCATCCTGGGGTCGATGTTCTTCATCGTGGGAGACGTCGACAAATAGCCCACCGAACGGTCAGTCGTCCCAGTTCTTTGAGTCGTCCTCGTCGTCCTTGTCCACCCGGCACATCGCCTGGGCCAGCAACCCGGCAACGACCATCACGACTCCGCCGGCAGTCAGCGCGGCCAGCCGCACCACCAGCGTGCGACGCGAGTCGATGTCGAAGTCCGGCAACAACACCAGCGCCTGTGCGAGGTACCAGCCAGCGACCAGTGCACCAGTCAGTGCCGCAGCCTGCGCAAGCACCAACGTGCGCATGGCGCGCATCGGGTTCAGCGACTTCCTGGCCCGTCCGCGCAAGAAACGACGGACCGGTAGTCCGGCAAAAAAGACGCCACTTGCCATGAACACCAGAACGATCAGGGCGCCCCAGGACGGATCGGGCACGCCTCGACCCTGCCCGGTCCACAGGCGCAGCCCGAGGTAGCCAAAGCCGGTGACGACCAAACCCAGCAGTAGCACGAGGCGGATCGTGACCCCCCGGCCGTCCCTCACCATGAAGGGCTCCAGGGCGGGCCTGGCCGGACGCCGCCAGGATTGGCGCTGTCGGCTCGCTCGAGCAGCTGACTGACCGGAAACAGCGCCTCGCCAACCCGCAGCCGTGCCTCGGGGTCGAGCGCCCACCACGGAGCAAGGACGAAGGCCCGCTCATGAGCGCGGGGGTGAGGGAGTAAGAGCTCGGGGTCCTGGCTGGTCATGTCTGACCCAGACTCTGGATCGCCATACTGAATGAGATCAAGGTCCAAACTTCTTGCACCCCAGCGGGTTTCGCGAATGCGCCCGCGGGCAGCTTCGATCGCGTGGAGTTCCGTGAGCAAGGCGAATGGCGCCAGCCGGGTCCGCGCCAGGACGACGGCGTTGAGATAGACCGGCTGTTCGGGACCGCCCACCGGGTCAGTCTCGAACAGCTCCGAGACCGCGCTGATCCGAATTCCGTCCACATCAGCCAAGGCCCGAACGGCGGCTGCGAGCGTGAACTGCACCGCTCCGAGGTTGGCCCCAAGGGCGATCACGGCCGGCTCGTCGCGGTGACGCTCCACCCGCACCAGGACATCGCCGAACGGCACTCCCACGGGAGCGTTCGGCTTGTGCACGGTGACCTCGACGGCTTGCACCAGCCGGCGCCGCAGGGTCGTTTCGGCGATCTGTTCCGCCAGGGCCTCGATCAGGTTCAGTGACGGTCCGGTGATCAGCGACACCACGTCGGCTGCCACCTCGGCATAGTTGACTGTGTGCGTGAGGACGTCACTGCTGCCGGCGCGACGCAGGTCAACGTCCAGGGCGACATCGACGACGAAGTCCTGACCGTCGGCCTTCTCGAAGTCGAGCACGCCGTGGCGACCATGGGCCGATATTCCTCGCAGGACAATACGATCCGTCATGTAGCTGCCCTCAATGCTGCGACAACGCGGAGGGCGTCGACGCTCGGCGCGACGTCGTGGACGCGTACTGCCCAGACACCGGCGAGCCCTGCGATGACCGTTGTCGCGGCGGTTGCCGCATCTCGCTGGGCGGGAGGACTGGCCTCGCCATCCTCGGGAACGCCCAGGCGGCCGAGGAAGGTCTTGCGTGAGGTCCCGACCAGCACCGGCTGCCCCAGCGACTGGACCGCGTCCAGGTGAGCCAGAAGCGACCAGTTGTGCTCGGTCTGCTTGGCGAAGCCGAACCCAGGGTCGAGGATCAGCTGATCCTTTGCTACCCCCCGGGCGCACAGGTCGGCCACGCGTTCGCTCAGCGAGCGGCATACGTCACCAACGACATCCCCGTAGGTCGCGTGGTCCTGCATCGTCTGGCTATGACCGCGCCAGTGCATGACGACGAACCGCACCTTGGCGGCGGCGACCACCCGCGCCATGTCCGGGTCGGCCAGACCACCGCTGACATCGTTCACGATGGAGGCACCCGCCTGAATGGCTGCGCTGGCCACCGTTGCCCTCATCGTGTCGACCGAGACCGTGACCTCGGTGCGGGCCAGCTCCCGGATCACCGGGATGACACGACGCAGCTCCTCGGCCTCGCTCGTGCGCTCGGCGCCGGGGCGGGTGGACTCACCGCCCACGTCCAGGATGTCCGCGCCCTGCGCCAGCAGGTCCCGGCCATGAGCAACCGCGGCCTCGGGAGCGAACCACCTGCCGCCGTCGCTGAACGAGTCCGGCGTGACGTTGACGACGCCCATCACCAGGGTGCTCATGCCGCGGCTCCGCTGAACCGGTGCAGGCTCGGCCAGGTGAGAAACGCCTCCGCCTCGAGCGCGGCGACGATGACTCGGGGCAGGTTACGCGCGCCCGGATAGATGACAAACCGCGGGACCCAGCTCGGCTGGAACTTGGCGTTGAACCGATAGAGGCTCTCGATCTGGAACCACCGCGAGGCAAACAGCAGCACCGTGCGCCAGGCCCGCAGGACCGGCCCGGCGCCTAGGCGTTCTCCGCGTTCCAGGGTCGACCGAAAGGCTGCGAAGTTGAGCGAGATGCGGGCGATGCCCAGGGCGGGGGACGATCTGAGCGCGTCGACGATGAGAAGCTCGTTGACGCCGGCATCGGCGGTTCGGTCACGGCGCATGATGTCCAGTGACATCCCATCGGGTCCCCAGGGGACGAATTGGAGGAACGCGCGCATGACGCCGTCCTGGCGCGCCACCACGAACACACAGTCGGGATCAGTCGGGTCCACCAGCCGTCCGAGTGCCATTGAGAAACCGCGCTCGGTCTCAGTGCCGCGCCAGGAGTCCGCATCGGCCAGCGCCAGTTGTCGATCCTCCGCCGAGACGCTGCCGGCGCGAATCACCTCAGTGGTATAGCCGGCCCGTTCGACCCGGTTGACCATCTGCCTGACGTTGCGCATCGCCCGGCCCTGCATGGAGAAGCCGGCCACGTCCACCACAGCCTCGTCGCCGAGCTCAAAAGCGCTGAAGCCGGTCGCTCCGCACCAGATGTTGCCGGCCTGCTCCGAGCAACCGATCACCGCGGGAGTCCACGCGTGCCGCTCGGCCTCGACCAGGAAGCTCGCGATGGCGCCGGGCCATGCCTCGGGGTCCCCCAGGGGGTCACCGCTGGCAAGCATCACACCGGAGACGACTCGGTAGGCGATCGCGGCCTTGCCCGAGTCCGACCAGACCACGCTCTTGTCGCTGCGCAGGTTGAAGTAGCCAAGAGAGTCCGGGCTGCGCTGGAGAAGAGAGCGCATGGCCACTTCGTCGGCTTCGGTCAGCCGCGGGTGCGGCTCGGGCGGACGCAAGGCGAGATAGATGGTGGTCACCGCGGTCATCAGGCCGAGCCCGAGCAACACTGCTCCCTCGAAGTCGATTGCGCGACGATCGCGAAAGCCCAGGGGGCCCTCGAGCCCGACCATGCCACTGAGGACTTCCTGCACGATGGCGCCCAGGCCTGGTATCCCGCCCACCACCTCATTCCGCAGCACGGTCACCAGGAGAGTCCCCACGACCAAGCTCGCGGCGGCGAGGACCAGGAACACCCGCACCGCCAGCCAGCGGGTCCGGGGGTCACCTAGAGCCCGGAACTCCGAGCGATAGGCGATCAGTGCAGTCAGCACCGCCAACGACATCGCGACCGCAACGAGCTCAAACTTAACCGCGTGAAGCGCGACACTGAAAGCCAGTAGTACCAACGCTGCCCGCCACGCCCGACGCTTGCGTCGTCGCAACGCATGAGCCAGAAGAAGCAGGAGTATGCCGGAAACCACGGTTGCCGCAGAGGCTGCTGCGATGGCGCCCGGCAACAGGTCCGTCAGGGGATGCAGCCGCAGCCGCCAACCACGCGCCATTCCGGTGGCAATGTCGACGAGGCCGACGAGATAGGCCAACGCGCCCACGACGCTCGGGGCTCGTGAACGGGGTTTGGTGAGCTTTGCCAGAAGTGCAGAGGGCTGTGAGGGCGTGCGCGAGAGGGCGCGAGCGCTCACCGGTGACCGCCCAGCACCAGACCCATCGCCTCAGCGCGGGTCGCAGGATCACGCAGCTGACCGCGCACGGCTGAGGTAATGGTCCGCGACCCCGGCCGGCGAACTCCGCGCATGGACATACACAGATGCTCACACTCGATGACCACCATCACGCCCTGGGGCTTGAGGTACTCGGTCAGGGCGTCGGCGATCTGCGAGGTCAGCCGCTCCTGGACCTGAAGGCGTCGCGCGTAGACGTCGACCAGACGGGCCAGTTTGGACAGGCCGGTCACCCGTCCACCAGGGCCGGGGATATAGCCCACGTGGGCGACTCCGTGGAACGGCACAAGATGGTGCTCGCAGGTGCTGTAGACCTCGATGTCCCGCACCAGGATGAGCTCCTCGTGACCGATCTCGAAGGTCGTGGTGAGCACGTCCTGCGGCACTTGTGTCATGCCCGAGAAGATCTCCTTGTAGGACCTGGCCACCCGGGAAGGGGTGTCCTTCAGCCCATCGCGGTCGGGGTCCTCCCCAATCGCGAACAGGATCTCGCGAACTGCGCGCTCGGCACGCTCCAGGTCAATTGGAGGTGGGGTCGACATAGCCACCCTCGGGGAGCTCGATCACCGCGGTCACCGGGTGCTCCTCGACCGTGGTGTCCTGCGGCTTCGAACCATTGGACATGGCAGCGCGCTCCGCCGGCGTCATCACCGGTGGCTGGTCGCTGACGTGGCGATGGTCGCTGGAGAGCCACACCGGTCGGGCCGGGCGCTTGACCACGTTCGCAAAAAGGTCCTTGAGCTGATCCTTGCCCAAGGTCTCCTTCTCGAGCAGCTCGAGGACAAGCTGGTCGAGCACGTCGCGGTTGTCGTTCAACGCATGCCAAGCCTCGTCGTGAGCAGCCTCGATCAGTCGCCGAATCTCCTCGTCGACGACGCCAGCCACCGTCTCGGAGTAGTCGCGCTGATGGCCCATGTCGCGCCCGAGGAAGACCTCACCGCTCGAGTCCTGACCGAGCTTGATGGCGCCGATTCGCTCGCTCATGCCGAACTGCGTCACCATCCGCCGGGCCAGTCCCGTGGCCTTTTCGATGTCGTTTCCGGCGCCGGTTGTCGGGTCATGGAAGATCATCTCCTCCGCGACCCGACCGCCGAGGGCATAGGCAAGCTGGTCAAGCATCTCGTTGCGGGTCGTGGAGTACTTGTCGTCCAGCGGCATGACCATGGTGTAGCCGAGGGACCGGCCGCGGGGCAGGATCGTGATCTTGGTGACCGGGTCGGTGTTGAGCATCGCCGAGGCGACGAGCGCGTGCCCGCCCTCGTGATAGGCGGTGATCTTCTTCTCGCGAGCGCTCATGATCCGGGTGCGCTTCTGCGGGCCGGCGACCACTCGGTCGATGGCTTCGTCCAGGGAAGCGTCGTCGATCAGCTTGCCATTGCCGCGCGCCGTGAGCAGTGCCGCTTCGTTCAGGACGTTGGCCAGGTCGGCACCGGTGAAACCCGGCGTACGACGGGCAACCGCGAGCAGGTCGACGCCGGTGGCGAGCGGCTTGCCCTTGCCGTGCACCTGCAGGATGCGGTGGCGGCCGATCATGTCGGGGGCATCGACCGCGATCTGGCGGTCGAAGCGGCCCGGACGCAACAGCGCGGGGTCGAGGATGTCCGGACGGTTGGTGGCCGCGATCAGGATGACGTTGGTCTTGACATCGAAGCCGTCCATCTCGACGAGCAGCTGGTTGAGTGTCTGTTCCCGCTCGTCATGACCGCCGCCGAGTCCGGCACCACGGTGGCGACCGACAGCGTCGATCTCGTCGACGAAGACGATGGCAGGGGCGTTGGCCTTGGCCTGCTCGAACAGATCGCGCACTCGCGAGGCACCGACACCGACGAACATCTCGACGAAGTCCGAACCGGAGATGGAGTAGAACGGAACGCCAGCCTCACCTGCGACGGCACGCGCCAGCAGGGTCTTGCCCGTTCCGGGAGGGCCATAGAGCAAGACACCCTTGGGGATCTTGGCGCCGACCGCGAGGAACTTGGCGGGCTCGGCGAGGAACTCCTTGATCTCGAGCAGCTCCTCCACTGCCTCATCCACGCCAGCGACATCGGCGAAGGTCACCTTGGGAGTGTCCTTGGTGGCCAGCTTGGCCTTGCTCTTGCCGAACTGCATGACCTTGGAGCCGCCGCCTTGCATCTGGCTCATCAGGAACCAGAAGAGGCCGAGGACGATGATCAGGGGGACGATCGTGACCAGGAGGCTGAAGAACCAGTTCTGCTGCGGCGGGTCGTCGGTGTAGCCCTTGGGCGGTTGGTGCGCCTTGAGCGCCAGCACCAGGCTGTCGCCGCGCTGGAGGACGTAGTAGGCCTGCACCTTGGTGGCGGCTTTGACCTTGTCACCGTCGGAGTAGGTCTTGCCCGCCTTGAGGGTGAGGTCGAGCCGGTCAGCGCCGACGAACCTGGCTGAGTCCACCGAGCCGTCGTTGATCAGCTTCTCGGCGGCCGAAGTGTCGATGCGGGTGAAGCTGTCGGAGCCGGACGCGGTGAGATACAGCAGGCCGATGCCAAAGATGAGCACCACCCAGACGATCGGGGTGCGAAGGATACGCTTGAAGTCCATGTATCTGCAGGGCGCGGAGCCCCATCCCTTCTGCTCGTTCAGGCAGGTCTCATGCGATTACCAGCAAAGGCACAGACCCTCAGAACGACGGTACACCGCACCGTCGTAGCGACATTCTCGCCCGTCAAACGCCTGACATGGTGCTGGTGTTCCAGAACCTGCTGTGATGTGGCCTGCCTGGCATCCAGATCGGGGTCGCCTAGGGACCTAGGGACCGTGCGCTTCGGGAGGGTGCAACGTCGGCACCGTGGGTTCCCGAAGGGCCCCAGACCGACACCATCCCGAGGTTTGCGGGGGGGGCAAACCCCACGCAGGACATTCACAGCGAACTCCCAGACACGAGATACAGACTTGGCCGCGTGACCACCACTGCGCCCGAAGCCAGGCTCCTTGTCGTCGAAGATGAGCCCAACATCCGCGAACTGCTCGCCACCTCGCTGCGGTTCGCCGGATTCGAGGTGCACGTCGCCGCCGACGGCGCGACCGCGCTCGCACAGGCGGCTGAGCACGACCCCGACCTGGTCGTGCTCGACGTGATGCTGCCCGACATGGACGGCTTCACCGTCACGCGAAAGCTGCGCGGCTCCGGGCGGCTGCTGCCGATCGTGTTCGTCACGGCTCGGGACTCGCTGGAGGACAAGATCAAGGGGCTCACCGTCGGCGGCGACGACTACGTCACTAAGCCGTTCAGCCTTGAGGAGGTAGTCGCCCGGATCCGCGCCGTACTGCGCCGCACCAGAGGCGAGCAGGACGACCATGCAACCTTGCGCTTCCACGACGTCGAGCTCGACGAGGACACCCATGAAGTCCGGCGCGGCAAGCGCCTCATCGAGGTGTCCCCGACCGAGTTCAAGCTGCTGCGCTACCTCATGCTCAACCCCAACCGGGTGCTCTCCAAGTCCCAGATCCTCGACCACGTATGGGACTACGACTTCCGTGGCCAGTCCGGAATCGTCGAGTCCTACATCTCCTACCTGAGGCGCAAGATCGATGTGGAGGAACCCGCCTTGATCCAGACCAAGCGCGGCGTCGGCTACGTTCTGCGGCTGCCACCAGAGCCGGCGTGATCGGGGCCAGCATGACCGACTCGATCACCCCGGGCTCCACCACCCAGGACTCCACGACCCCGGGCTCCACCTCCCCGGGCACCTCCCCGGGCTCCACCTCCCCCACGGTCGGCCAACCAGTGGCTACCCGATCACGGTCCCGGCTTGCGGCATTGCCACTGAGGGTGCGGTTGATCGCCCTGGTTCTCATGTTGCTGCTGGTGGCGCTGACGCTCACCAGCATCGCCACGAGCGCGATGATGCGCCGGCAGCTGATGGACAGCGCCGATCGCGATCTGAGGGCTGCTGCCGTCCCGACCGCCTCCCAGATCCTGACCCAGCTGCTCGGCCGCCGCATCGGCGGCGTCCTCCCGACCAACTACGCCGTGCGGTTCATGCCAACCGACGGCAGCAACCCGGTGGACGTCAACCCCAGCGGCGAATCGCTGCACCCCGACATACCCCTCCTGCCGCTGAACGACCCGCGCGTCGTGAACGGCACACTTTTCACGGTTCAGTCCACCGACGGCGAGATGCGCTGGCGGGTCGTCCCGGGACAGCTGCGCGATGGCTCCGCAACCTTCGCCGTGGCCGTGCCATTGCGAGGGGTCGACACCACGGTCCGACAGATGTTGAGATTTGCCGTCCTGATCGGCCTTGCGGTCATCGCCAGCTGCGCAATCCTGGGTTGGTATGGCGTCCGTCGCGCCTTCCAGCCGCTCACCCAGATCGAGGACACCGCCGCCGGCATCGCCGCGGGCGACCTGACCCGGCGCATCCCAGAGGGCACTGCCAACGACGAGGTCGCGAGCCTGTCCCGTTCGCTGAACGCGATGCTGGCGCAGATCGAGCACTCCTTCGCGGTCCGCGAAGCCTCAGAGGAGCGGATGAGCCAGTTCGTGGCCGACGCGTCGCACGAGCTGCGCACCCCGCTGGCCGCGGTCAGGGGGTATGCCGAGCTGTTCCGTCAGGGCGCGGTCAGCCAGCCCGAGGACGTGGCCGGCGCGATGCGCCGCATCGAGGACGAGGCCATCCGGATGGGTGGGCTGGTCGAGGACCTGCTCCTGCTTACCCGGCTGGACAGGCACCGCCCGCTCGAGCGTGGAACGGTCGATCTCACCGTCGTAGCCGCCGACGCAGTGCAGGACGCCCGCGCACTGGACCCCACCCGGCACGTGCGTCTGCTCGGACTATCCGGTGAGCTTCGGCCAACCACCATCGAGGGTGACGAGGCCAAGCTGCGCCAGGTTGTCTCCAATCTCGTTGGTAACGCTGTCAATCACACGCCCGCAGGCACCGACATCGAGATCGCCGTCGGCAGCGTCGCCGGTCGCACCAAGCTCGAGGTGCGCGACCACGGCGCTGGAGTCGACCCCGTCAAAGCGCGCCGGGTCTTCGAGCGTTTCTACCGCGTCGACCCTGCGCGAGGCCGGAGCAACGGCGGTGGCAACGGTCTTGGCCTGGCCATCGTCGCCGCCATCGTGAGCGCTCACGGTGGCCAGGTGGGCGTGGCTGCGACGCCCGGTGGTGGCGCGACCTTCGTCGTGGACCTACCCACAGCAAACTCCCAGTCGGCGCCCAGCCTCGTTTGATGAGGGTGGGTTTGAGTAGACGACAACAACCCCGAAGGAGATTCCGATGACGCCACAGCCTCCGTCCCAGTCACCACAACCCCCTGAGGGTGCGCCGGAGAACACTGCGCCTGAGCAGACCTCGCCCGAGCACACAGCACCCCAGCCCACTTCGTTCGAGCAGACCGGGCATGAGCACACAGCACCTCAGCCCGCCGAGCTTGACCACGAGGAGCCTGAGCCCACCGGGTTTGAGCACACCGCGCCGCTCGGGTACGACCAGACGCAGGAGCAGCCGCTCTGGTACCGCGAGATGCAGACGCAGCCGCGGTACCCGGCATACCCACCTGCCCCGGCTGAGCCGCGCCCTTCTGCGTTGAGGCAGAACGGCACAGAGCCCGCTCAGCCGGCCAAACCCCGAAGGTTGGCCGAGCTCGTCGCCGTCGCCGCGCTTGCTGCGGTCCTGACCAGCGCCGGAACCGTTGCCCTGACGCGAGGCGACATCGCCGACCCCTCACCTGCCGCGCAGACCCGGTCCAGCGCGAGCACCTCTGCCGCGCCGGTGGTGCAGGCCAACGCGGCCGCTCCCAACTGGGCGGTCACCGCAGCCTCCGTGTCACCAAGCGTGGTCGCCATCACGGTGCAGGGCAGCCAGGGCGGCGGACAGGGATCTGGCGTCATCTTCGACACCGCAGGCCGCATCTTGACCAATAACCACGTGGTGGCAGGCGGCGGGCAGGGCTCATCCATCACGGTGACCCTGAACGACCTGCGGACCTATGACGCGACCGTTGTTGGCACCGACCCCTCCACCGACCTTGCCGTGATCAAGCTGACCGACGGGCCGAAAGACCTCAAGGCCATCGCGCTCGGTGACGCCAACTCGATCACGGTCGGCGAACCGGTCATGGCGGTCGGCAACCCTCTGGGCCTGGCCGGCACTGTCACCACCGGCATCGTGAGCGCACTGAACCGTCCCGTCACCACCTCTACGGCACAGTCCGGCGACCCCTCCGGGCAGCAGTCAGCTGATCCGGTGGTGACCAACGCGATCCAGACCAGCGCGGCGATCAACCCCGGCAATAGCGGTGGCGCCCTCGTGAACGCCGGCGGCCAGCTGATCGGAATCAACTCCTCCATCGCCTCGCTGGGGTCCTCCGGCGGTTCCTCCCAGAGCGGCAACATCGGCATCGGCTTCGCGATCCCGGTCAACGAGGCGAAGTCGATCGCCGACCAGCTGATCACTTCGGGCAAGGCCGCGCACGCCTACCTGGGGGTCAGTTCAAAGGACGACATCGTGACCCAGGGGTCCGCCAAGCGCGCCGCCTCCGTCATTACCAATGTCGTGAACGGGACCCCCGCCGACAAAGCCGGGCTACGGGCCGGCGACGCCATCATCGCCGTCAACGGCGACTCGATCGACGGATCATTGTCCCTCGTGGCCCAGGTGCGCGAGCGCACGGTGGGCGACAAGGTGACGATCAAGATCGTGCGTGACGGTCAGAACAAGGACATCAACGTCACCTTGACCAACAAGCCGACCACGAACCCGTAGGCCCGGTACCCCCGGCACCGAGTGACCACAGATCCCATCCGCGGTCACCAGATCCCATCCGCGGTCACCAACAAACGCTCTCAGCGGGTTCGGCTGACCAGCTCACCCTGCTCCTGACCGCGGCAGGCGTTGGCGATGACTGTGAGGTTTTGGTCGCTATGGCAGCCGAAACCTCACAGTCATCGCCCACATGACATGTTGTCGTCATGTCTGTTGTCCCAGAGTCGCTTGCCCCCGAGCTGAGCCGCGAGCGCGACTACCTCGCTCGCGCACGCACCGAGCTCACCCGGATGCGTGAGCAGACGCTGTCGTTGGAGGCTCACGGCGGCGACCGGATCTCCAGCGAGTTCCTGGCCACCACGCTGTACCGCCGCGCTCAGTCCCTGATCGACGACCCGACCACCAGCTTGTTCTTCGGCCGGATCGACCAGCAGCGCGACGACGCCCAAGCCCCCGAACGGTGGTACATCGGTCGGCGCCACGTGGGCGACTCCCACGGCGACCCCGTCGTCATCGACTGGCGCGCCGACGTATCCACCGCGTTCTACCGGGCCTCCCGGACCGAGCCGATGGGCGTCAGCCTGCGTCGCCGATTCGGGGTCGATCGGGGTCAGCTGACGGCCTACGAGGACGAGCGGCTCGACCCTCACGATGGAGCAACCGCCTCAACGAAGTCCGCCTTTCGAAGCCGGATTCTGGCCGGTGAGATCGAGCGCCCCCGGGTCGGACCCATGCGCGACATCGTGGCCACCATCCAGCCCGAGCAGGACATCATCGTGCGTGCCGACGCCGGAACCACAGTCTGCGTCCAGGGTGCGCCCGGCACCGGCAAGACTGCCGTCGGCCTGCACCGGGCGGCGTGGCTTCTCTATGCCTTCCGTGAGCGCCTGGCCCACAGCGGTGTTCTGGTCATCGGTCCGAACCGCGCATTCCTCGACCACATCGGCGCCGTGCTACCGGCGCTCGGCGAGGTCGAGGTGCGTCACAGCACGATCGACGAGCTGCTGGCGTCGGTGCCTGTGCGCGGCGTAGACAGCGTCGATACCGCTGTCCTCAAAGGAGACTCGCGCCTGGCGGAAATCATGCGAGCTGCCGTGTGGTCGCACGTAAGGATGCCCACGGACGCGCTCGTGCTGCCGCGCGGCGCGCACAAGTGGCGCGTGCCGGCCTACGAAGTGGCCGAGATCATGCAGGAGCTGAAAACCCGCGGGGTGAGGTACGACGCAGCCCGGCAGATGCTGCCACACCGACTCGCACACGCGATCCTGTTGCAGATGGAGCAAGCCGGGGACTCCCCCGATGACCGCGTCCAGGATGCCGTGGCCCGATCCGCCGCGGTCCGGAGATACACCAGCCGGGTGTGGCCCGCGCTCGACCCCAAGGCGGTGCTGTTCACCCTGCTCTCGGACGCCACCTTCCTGGAGGGTCATGCCGCCGACCGTCTCACTGAGCAGGAACGCTCAATCCTGTTGTGGGACAAGCCTCCTGCCGGCCGGGGCTCAGCCCGGTGGTCGCTGGCCGACGCCGTACTGCTGGACGAGATAGGAGACCACCTCCAGCGGACGTCCAGCCTGGGACACGTCATCCTCGACGAGGCCCAGGACCTCTCACCCATGCAGCTGCGCGCGGTCGGGCGACGATGCTCGACCGGATCGGCCACGGTTCTGGGTGACCTCGCCCAGGGCACGACACCGTGGGCCACAGACTCCTGGGAAGCCTCCCTAGGGCATCTCGGCAAACCAGATGCTGTGATCGAAGTTCTCGTCCGCGGGTTCCGGGTCCCTGCCAGCGTCATCGACTATGCGGCCCAGCTGCTGCCGTCGATGGCGCCGGGCCTGGGCCCGCCCGTGTCGGTGCGAGAGAATCCCGGCCGACTCGAGATCCTGCGCGTTGAAGTCGAGGTGCTGTATGACCAGGTTGCCAGGTCCGTCATCGAGAGCGCTCGCGAGCCCGGCTCGGTCGGTGTCATTGTCCCGGATGCTGCGGTGGATGCGGTGTCGAAAGCGCTGTCCCACAAGGGAATCGACCACGGAGTGTTGGGCGCGGACCACGGGGATGTGGCCCATCAGGTGGATGTCATCCCGGCGACCGTGGCCAAGGGGTTGGAGTTTGACCGGGTCATCGTCGTCGAGCCCTCGGCCATCGTGGCGGCCGAGCCCGACCGGCGCACCGGGCTGCGCCGGCTGTATGTCGTGCTGACCCGCGCTGTCTCCGAGCTCACCGTGGTCCACGCCGCCGACCTGCCTGTCGAGCTGACCATCTGACCAGCTGACAAATGCTGCGCTGACCGGCTGGCAGAATGGGAACTATGCCTGCCCTGATCACCTGGTGGAGCCTGGATGTGCGCGCCATCGCGCCGCAAGCTCACGACTATGCCGTCACTCGCTCAGGCGCGGACCTGCTGTCGCGATGGTCCGAGCCAGCCCGCCGCTATCACACCACCAGGCACCTGGTGGAGATATTCTGGGCTTTGGAAGAGCTTGAGGATGCAGGCGAGATCGACGACCGTCAGAGCGCGGTCGCCCGACTGGCAGCATGGTTCCACGACGCGATCTACGACCCCGGCGCCAGCCCGGGTTCCAATGAGGCTGACAGCGCCGCACTTGCCCGGCAGTCCCTGCAACAGGTGGGGCTCGAGGCTGATGACCTTGATGCCATCGACCGCCTGATCCGGCTCACAGCGAGCCACGACGCCCATGACGCTGAGCCTCTGGAGACGGCCTTTCAGGACTCCGACCTGTGGATCCTGTCCGCGCCCGAGGAGCGGTTCGACAGCTACTGCACTCAGGTTCGTCAGGAGTACGCGGCCGTGCCCGACACGGCATACAGGCAAGGTCGGACGGCGATTCTCGAGCCGCTGCTGCACCGCGACACCATCTATCGCTCATCATTCGCCTTGATGGCCTGGGAGGCTCCTGCGCGCGCCAACCTGGGTCGCGAGCTGGCCCGACTGCAGGCCGTCACCTGACGCCTCACCGTCAGCCCGACCTGGTGTCATTCCCAAGTTCACGTTCAGCACCTGATTGCCTCAGCCCGGCTCGTGCACGTGCGCCAGCAACGGCCACCAGAACTCGCCACTGCACCGACGCGCGGCCTCGGCCCAACTGACCCATTCGGCCTTGTCGACGTCCGTGTCACCGGGCACCACCAGTGGCTCCACCTCCTCCAGCACGGTGGTGAAGCAGGCGACGTAGTTGCGCCGGTTCGGCCATCGGCCGCTCGGCCCGTCGTCCAACGTCACCCGCTCATAGCCGCACGGCCTCAGTGCGGCAGGGGCGATGAGCAGACCGGACTCCTCCCACGTCTCGCGGATCGCACACTCCAGCACCGTCTCGCCCGGCTCACGCCCACCGGCCGGAGCGCCCCACGCATCGCGCGACACGGTGCGCACCAGCAATAGCGCACCGGCGGCGTCGGTCACGAAAACCGCTGCGGCTGCTGTGAGCTCGTCGGGAGTCGGAAGGGGTGACGCAACGACATGGACGCTGTGCCCGGCGTCCAGATTTGGCAGAACATCGCGGTAGGCCGCAAGCGGCCGCTCTCCCTTGCGCTTCTGGAACCGCAGCCCGCTGTCACGCAGGAGACGGGCGAGCACCTTGCCTTCGGTGGGCCGGGCACCCGCCGCGACGAGCGCGGCATACGAATCCTGGGGCACGTCGAAGTGGTCTCCATCAAACCCACGGGCGGGTATGCCGGTCTGCGCAGCGAAGGTGTGCAGCTCGTCATAGGAAGTGTCGCTGATCAGGTGCGACCACAACCGGCCGTGCGCAGGCCAGCCTGGTGGGTCGATCCAGATCGTCATCGGCGCCCTCTCTGCCTCTGGCTGCCGACCCTACTCTCGCCATCTCTCACCGCTTGTTGCGCCGAAACCACCGAATCTCGCTCTCCCACGGCGGGATTCGGTGGTTTCGGCGCAAGAAGGAGCCCGATGGAGCGCGGCACCCATCGGGTCAGTCGGTCGTGATGGCTCGCAACACGTCGAGCCTGGCCGCTCGGCGCGCCGGCCAGACCGCAGCGAGGACACCGACCAGCGCCGCCAGCGCCACGAAGAGGAGCAGTTGACCACCTGGAATCGAGAGCGCCTCGATACCCGAATCCGCCTGTGAACGCTGCAGGGCGATGCCGAACACCAGGCCGAGACCAACCCCGAGCACGGCACCGAGCAGCGAGATGACCATTGACTCCAGCCGAACCATGGTCCGCAGCTGTCGCCGACTAAGGCCAACTGCCCGCAGCAGTCCCACCTCGCGGGTACGTTCGATGACGGACAGGGCCAGGGTGTTGATGATCCCCAAGACCGCGATCACCACGGCCAGACCGAGTAGTGCATAGATCAGCATCAGCATCTCGTCGATGGGCGCCCGTTGTTCGGCGGCGAACTCGGCCTGGTCCTTGAGCGTGATCGTGGGCAGGTCGGCGATCACCGAGTCGATCCCGGCACGGACCGACGCTGCATTCGCCCCCGGTGAGCGGACGACATACGCCAGGTTGTCAGCGGGAGCCAGACTGGCAGTGGCGACATCCAGGGAGGTGAGGTACCTCGTTCCGATGGCGGGCAGCCCCATGAAGATGCCGACGACCGGATAGCGTGCTTCCGTTCCGGCGATGGACATCTTCACCGAGTCGCCGACGCTCAGCCCGAGGTCCTTGGCCCGGTCGCGCTCCACGAGGACGGTCTGTCCCACGAGATCGCCGATCTTGCCGCTGTCCATCGTGACGTCCATGGCTTTGGCGAAGGCAGCCGGCTCGATGCCGCCGACCAGAGCCGAGTCACCGCCCACCTTCGCTGCGGTATAACGGAATCGGGCTACCGCGTCGACACCGGGCACCTGCTCGACCTGGTCCGAGATGGCCGGGGAGAAGGACATGCCGATGGCGTTAGACACCACGTAGTCCGCTGAGACGCTCTCGCCGATCGTCTTGTCGATACTGGCCTTGGCCGACTGCCCGAACACGGCCATCATCGACACGAGGGTGAGGCCGATCATCAGCGCCGACGCAGTAGCAGCAGTGCGGCGCGGGTTGCGGGCCGCGTTCTGCTCCGCCAACCGGCCGACGGGCCCGAACATCCGTCGGTAGAAGATGCCGACGAAGGCGACGACGGGCCGGCCGATGACCGGGCTTGCGAGGGCGACGCCCAGCACGACGAAGAGGATTCCCCCGCCGATGTAGTACATGGCGCCCGAGATGTCGGTGAACAGACCCACGCCCATCGCGGCTGCCCCCGCGGCGTTCATCCCAGTGCCGACCATGGTCCGGCGCCGGATGGAGGCCTCGGGCATGGCGACGTCATCTCGTAGCGCTTCGATCGGGGAGATCCGACTCGCGCGACGACCTGGCAGGTATGCCGCGAAGGCCGTCACGAGCATGCCGACCAGGTATGCCGCGACCGCGGTGCGCGGCTGGAAGACCAGTGGTGATCCGGACAGGTCAAGGCCGATCAGCGCGAAGAGCGCCTTGATTCCCAGGGCCAGTGCGAAGCCGAGCCCCAGCCCGACCGTGGACCCGACGAACCCCATGACCAGCGCCTCGAAGAGCACCGAACGGCTGACCTGTCGCCGGCTGGCACCGAGGGCACGGAAGAGCGCGAGCTCTCGGCTTCGCTGGGCGACCAGGATCGAGAAGGTGTTGATGATCAGGAAGCTGCCGACCACGAGCGAGATAGCGGCAAAGACCAACAGGAACGTGCTGACAAACCCGACCTGCTTATTGATCTCGCTGGCTGCCTCGTCGGCGGCCTTGTCGCCGGTGACGGCCTCTAACCCGGCAGGGAGCGTGGCCTGGACGCGGTCCCGTAGCTGCGCCTGGCTGACCCCGTCCTTGGCCGTCACCCAGATGTCGCTGTATACGTCCTTGCCACCCTGGAACAGCTGCTGGGCTGTGTGGGTGTCGAACAAGGTCAGGCTGGCGCCGGCCATGCCTCCCCCGCCGAACCTGACCACGCCCACCATCGTCGCCTTGACCGACGGCTGCGCACCGGAGGTCACCAGCGGCACGATGTCGCCGACCTTGTAGCCGGTTCGCTCGGCGGTCTGCGGGTCCAGGGTGATCTCCCCGGCCTTGGCAGGGGCCCGGCCCGAGCTGATCGACAGGCCGTCCAGGCCGTGTCCGGCCGGCGCGTTCCCGTAGTTGGCGGCAATGCCGGGCGCGCCCTGGCCGCCGACCACCTTGCCCAACTTGTCGATGACGAAGATGCCGTACGACGTGACGTTGCCGTCCGCCCGTGCCGCCCCTTCGACGCTGGCCAGCTGGGTCGTCAGGGACGCCGGCAGGGTCTTGGTGCTCAGCGTGTTGCCGTCGCTGACGGAACCGGCACCGGCCGGGCGCACGACCACGTCGCCCACACTGCCGGCCATGATGGTCGTGAAGGCCCGACCCAACGTATCGGTGAAGACCAGGGAACCGGCGACGAACGCGACGCCGAGGACAATGGCGAAGGTGCTCATCAACAGCCTCAGCTTACGGGCGAGCAGACTCTTCCAGCTGGCACGCAACATGGCTCAGGCCCCTTGCTGAACGAAGCGATGGTCAAGCCGCTTCATCCGCTCGAGCACCAGATCAGCGGTCGGGCGGCGCAGCTCGTCCACGATCCGCCCATCCGCGAGGAACACCACACGGTCCGTGTGACCGGCCGCGACCGGATCGTGGGTGACCATCACGATGGTCTGGCCGAACTCGTCAACGCAGCGGCGCAGGAACTTCAGCACCTCCTGGCCGGACAGCGAGTCGAGGTTGCCCGTCGGCTCGTCGGCGAAGATCACCCGCGGCCGGCTGACCAGAGCCCGAGCGCAGGCAACGCGCTGCTGCTGGCCGCCGGAGAGCTCATTGGGTCGGTGGTCGAGCCGGTCGCGCAGACCCACCGTGTCGATGACCACGTCATACCACTCCTGGTCCGGCTTGCGACCGGCGATCGCGAGCGGCAGCAGGATGTTCTCCCGGGCGTTCAGCGTAGGCACCAGGTTGTACGACTGGAAGATGAACCGATCCGATCGCGACGCAGCTGGGTCAGCGCCTTGTCCTTCAGACCTGTCAGCTCGACCTCGCCGAGGAACACCTGGCCGGACGAGGCGGAGTCCAGGGCGGCCGCGCAGTGCATCAGGGTGGACTTGCCCGACCCGGACGGCCCCATGATCGCGGTGAACTCGCCCGCCGCCAGGTCGATGCTGACGTCGTCCAGAGCCACCACCCGGGTCTCGCCCTCGCCGTAGATCTTGGATAGCCCCACGGTCCTGACCGCTGGCTGCGGGGTGGTCTTCGTTGCCGAGATCGTGCCGGTTGCCGTGCTCATGCGCTCTCCTCGAGCTTGGATGCGGTGGGCTGCAGAGGTTCTTCTGGGCCGTTTCCGAGCCTAGGAGTGGACCACTGCCGGCACCCTCAGGTTCAACCCGGAGAGAACCCCCATAGAACCCCGAGAGAACCCTGACCTCCCCCCGAGGCCGACCCCACCGTGCCCCCCCCGTGCGACTTGTTGCGCCGAAACCACCGAATCTGGCTCTCCCACCGCCGGATTCGGTGGCCTCAGCGCAAGAAG
>JBBQUB010000006.1:0-29232 GCA_038212865.1 Actinomycetales bacterium | reverse complement strand
GATCGGGTCAGCCGTGCATGAGCTCCGCGACCATGGCCCCGAAGACGCCATGGTGCAGGTCGACGTCCGCCTTGGTGGTGACGGGCGACATCAGTGCCATGTTGTGGAAGGGCGTCAGCATGATGCCGCGGTTCAGCAAGTGGAGATGGATGCAGTCCTCGAGCTCGGCATCGGCGCTGGCCGCCGATTCGGTTCCGTTGCGGGGTGCGGGGCTGGCGAAGCGGTATTCCGCCCGCGCGCCGAGCTGGCTCAGCGACCAAGGCAGCGCATGCTGATCGATCACGGACTGGACGCCGGCCGCGAAATATGTTGCGGTGTCAATCATCTGGCCAAATGCACTGTCGGTCAGGACGTGCTCGAGAGTCGCCCGGGTGGCTGCGATCGACAGCGGGTTGCCCGCCAGCGTTCCGCCGACACCACCCATGTCGACGAGGTCAAGGTCAGTGCGGGCCAGTGCGCGGTCGGCGAGCTCGGAGCTCAGTCCATAGGCGCCCATCGGGATGCCACCTGCGATCGACTTGCCGATGACCAGCATGTCAGGCTCCAGCCCCCACGCCTTGGTCGCTCCACCCGGCCCCGCCGAGAAGGTGTGGGTCTCGTCGTTGATGAGCAGCACGGCATACCGACGGGTGAGCTCGCGGACGCCCTCGAGATAGCCGGGCTCCGGCAGGACGATCCCGATGTTGGTCAGCGCAGGCTCCATGAGCACGGCGGCGACATCGCCATGGGCGAGCTGACGTTCCAGCCCCTCGAGATCGTTGAACTCGGCGACCCGTGAGGTAGTGGTGACGTCAACCGGTCCGCCGACATTGCCGGGACGGCTCATACCCACACCGTCGGGGCCGACCACGATCAGCGACTCGTCGACACTGCCGTGGTAGCAGTAGCTGTTGAACGCGATCTTGGGCCGGCCGGTCAGCGCCCGCACCAGGCGGATGGCCCAGCGGTTCGCATCGGTGGCGGTCAGCGAGAAGCTCCAGCGCTCGAGCCCGAAGCGGCGGGTGAGCTCGGCCCCCACCCACTCGGCGTCCTCGGTCGGCAACATGGTGGTGATGCCACCCAGGGCGCCGATGCGGTTCTGTATGGCGGCCACGGTCGCCTCGGGCGAGTGTCCCGCCATGGCGCCGGTGTCGCCGAGCGCGAAGTCGAGGTACTCGAATCCGTCGATGTCCCAGACGCGGTTGCCCAGCGCCCGGTCGAGATAGATCGGGAAACCCCCGGCCTTCTTGTTCATCCAGGTCATCGGAACCCGGCCGAACAGGTGCTCGGCGCGGTCGTAGGCCACCGCGGACCTCGGGTGCCGAGCGACGAAGTCCCGCTGCTCGCGGGCATGGATCCCGGTCAGCCTGGCGCGGTCGATCATGGCGTCAACTCCTTGTTGTCCTGTTGTCCGGGCGCCCTACGGTTCGGGTTGACGCAGGATGAAGTCCGCCATCCCCGGCACGGTGAACGCAACCTTGCCGTACTCCGGGGAGTACACCATCCCTTTGGCGATCAGACCAGCGCGGGTTGGCCCCAGCGAGCTGAGCTTGCGTTGCAACCGTTCCGCGATGCTTCCGGCCGCAGAGGGGCCGTCACCGTCAACGGCCATGGCCATGAGGTACGCACGTTCCCCAGGTGTGGCGCGGTCCCATCGCGACCGGAAGAAGCCGTTGTCCAGCTTGCGCAAACCCATGGCCGCACCCACGCGAGCATCGGCCAGTGTCACCGTCGCCGGCCCCTGCGCACAAGCCCACGACTGCTGACCGAATTCCTGCAGGAAGTACGGGTATCGCCCGGAAGCCTCGACCACATGCTCAACTCCGGCGGTCTCCCACGTGACCCCTTCGGCGGTCGCCGGCTCGACGATCGCCCGACGGGCCGAGCTATCGTCGAGCTGGCCGATGGGCAGGTAGGTGAAGAGTCGCTCGGAGTATGACTTCGCTTCGGCCAGGTCGCGTGGCAAGGACGGCAACCCGGCGCCGGCCACATAGAAGGGCAGCTCTCGTTGGCTGGCGTGGTGGCAGGCGGCACACAGCGCTGACAGTGCCTGTTTCGAGAGGTCCTGCATCTCATCAATGAGGATGGCAATCCCCCTGTCCTGCTCCTGCGCGGCACGGCCCAGGTCCACCACGAGCTCGAGCAGGTCGGTCTCCAGGTTTCCCGTGTCCGCGCGCCCTTCGCCCGGGCGTACGTCGACCCCAAACTTCCACGTTCCAGCGGTATCCACGGACACGCTGAAAGCCTTGAACGTCGCCAGTGCCGCCCTCAGCTTTTCCCCGGCTCCACCATGGGTCGCCTCCCGGATGACCGGATACAACGCCTGGGCGAGGGTGCCACGGAAGTCGCCGGCGCCGATCCCACCTTCGGCCTGCCCGACCCACCATCCCGCATCCTCAGCCAGGCGGCGGTACTCACCCAGGAGGACGGTCTTACCCACCCCGCGCAGCCCGAACAAGATGATGCTTCGGTCGGTGCGGCCACTGCTCGTCCTGGCCAGCACGGTCCGCCACACGCCGAGCTCCACGTCACGTCCGGTCAGGGCGTAAGGTCGCCGTCCCGCCCCTGGCGAGTACGGGTTCGTTGTCGCGTCCATGCCCACCAAGATAGCGACCTATAGACACGTATACAAGAATCCTATGGTTGGTTATAACCGGCTACAGCTTTTTCCCCCTCTCCCACGATCGTGGCCCTGGGCGCCCTCGTCGGCATCACCACAGTTCAGCCCAGAACCGCGATCAGCTGCTCAACGCTGGGCGCGTTCGCCATTCCCCGCTCGGAGGGATAGAGGCGGCAGGACAACCCGGGTGCTCGACCGGGTTCGGGGAACGGGTCGCGTCCGTCGATGAGAACCGTTGGGGAGCCGATAAACCCGGCCTTCTCCGCTTCCTCCACCGTATCGATGGGCGCTCGGGTGATCGGGACGTCGGGCAGACCGAGAGCGACAAGGGCGGTATGCAGGTTCGCCTCGGTCTGCTGCCAGCCCGGGCATCCGTCGAAGTACAGCAAGGTGATATTCATGCCCATCATCATCAACCCTGATGGTCAGCCGAGCGAAGTGCCCGAACCGGATCTTCACAGCACAGGTGAGCCGACCAGCCTCTCAGCGCTCGAGTAGTGCGACCAGTCAAATGGTCGCTACCTGCCTGTAGGCATCTCGACGATCTGCTCGACATGGGCCCAGTCAACCCTGGGCAGGTCGAGCGCATCCACATCGAGATACACCCCGAGCCAGCCCGGCCTCCGACATAGGGAGGCCACGCGCGAGTCATGGTGACGGTCGGCATACATCACGAAAGTCTTTCTGCCACCAGCGAACCAGGCGGGCTCACCGTGACTGAGCCGCTCGGTCATCTCCGGCAGCGACAGGCAGAAACGCCGCACACGATCAAGCGGGTTTTGAGATCACCTACCTATCTCGCCGGTATGGCGACCCCGTCACCTTGGGCGGGGTCGCTTTAGCTGCTGGGCCCACCGCGGACCGGCTTGCTTTCCTGCATGCGGCTCTCATTGTCGCGGAACCGTCTCGCCTACCATCGTAAATGGGTGAACACTTGTGTATCGTGAAATTGCCCAACGCGCACGGGAAGATGTCAAGATTTTGAGTGAACAAGATCGTTCTCCCAATATTCGGGAATACCAGATGCACAAGCGAGCCGATGCCATCGCGTCGACCCACCAACGAATCATCGAGGCGGCAGTCCGCCTGCACGGCACGATTGGGCCAGCGGCCACGACGATCTCCGCGCTGGCCGAGGAAGCCGAGGTCACCCGACTGACCGTCTACCGTCACTTCCCCAACGATCTGGAGCTCTTCGCGGCCTGCAGCCAGCACTGGGCGTCCGGTCAGGTCCTTCCAGACCCACAGGTATGGAGCGAGGTGCGCGACCCCGAACTGCGGCTGCGCTCGGGGTTGTCCGACCTCTACCGCTTCTATCGCGCAGGCGAGCCGATGCTGACCAACGTGCGACGCGACCGCGCATCTTTGCCAGCGGAACTGCTGGAGCAGACAGACGCGGCCGATGCAAAATTCTGCGATGTGTTGCTGAGACCGTTCGCAGTCCGCGGAAATCGCCGCAAGCGACTGCGCGCAGTCATAGGCCATGCGGCGTCCTTCTGGACCTGGCGATCGCTGTGTCTGGAGCAGGGCCTGAGCAACCACGAGGCAACCGCGGCGATGACAGCAATGGTCATGGCAACGGCCGGGCAGGACCGAGCCCTTGGACGCGGAAGCCGTGCGGGCGCCGGGAGGCCGAGGTGAAGATGCATGACGATGAGGTCCACATCGACGCCGAGCTGGTCGGGCGGTTGGTGGCCGCACAGTTCCCCGAGCTGACTGACCTGCCAATCAGTGCGGTCAGCTCGACGGGGACGGTGAACGCCATCTACCGGATCGGCGACACCCACTATGCGCGACTGCCGCGTCTAGGGCAGTGGGCACAGGACCTGGACAACGAGTGGCGATGGCTCCCGAAGCTCGCTTCACGTCTGTCACTGCGAATTCCCGAGCCGGTGGGACGGGGGCACCCTGCGAGCTCATACCCCTTCTCATGGGCCATCTATGGATGGATCGACGGCCAGCCTTACGCGGATGAGCTCGTTGACGATGAACGCCAGGCGGGCAAGGTTCTCGCGCAGTTCGTGGCCGAGCTGCGCGGCATGGAACCCGTCGCCCTGGCACCTCGGGCCGGGCGCAAACCTCTGCGCGAGCTCGACGCCATGACGCGCGCTGCGATCGACTCGGCCCGAAGTGTCATCGACCACGATGCGGCCGTGGCCGCCTGGGAGCGCGCCCTCGAGGCGCCGGCGTGGAGCGGAACTCCGGTGTGGATCCACACCGACCTGCTCAGGCCCAATCTGCTGGTTCACGGCGGCCGGCTGGTCGCGGTCATCGACTTCGGCGGTGTCGGGGTTGGTGATCCCGCCGCTGACGGGATCGCCGCCTGGAGCGTGTTCAGCCATACCGGTCGGGGGTCGTTTCGCGGTGCCCTCGACGTCGACGACGACACCTGGAACCGCGCACGAGGCTTTGCACTCCACCAGGCGGCCATGATCATCCCGTACTACACCAAGACGAACCCCCGGTTTGTCGCACTGGCCAAGCGCACCATCGAGGAGGTCATCGCGGACATCAACGCCTGACTCCCATCAGGATTTCACGTTGGCGAGAGTGGCGCCGCTGTCGCGTGACTGCAGCACGCCCGTGTCGGTCACCACCAGGATCTCCAGCACCCCGGCCTTGTCGCGGCTCGCGGACGCTGCCTGGGCGCTGGAAACCTTCGCAGCGCCGATCTTCCAGGAGCGGCCGGCGTCCTCGCTGACCGCGAGCTCGCCTTGTGTGGTGACTCCGGCAACGGTCTTCGAGTCGGCCCAGGAGACGAGGAACAATGGCGGTGCCGACGCGAGTGGCACCCAGGTGCGTCCTTCGTCGGTCGAGCTCATCACTCCCTGGTTGGTCGTGGCCAGTACCTGTGAACCGTCAGGGGCCGCGGCGATCGAGCTCGGTTCTCCGGAGAGACCGCCGCCTGCCCAGGTCTTTCCGTCCTTTGTCGTGGCCAGGGCCCCGTCGAACGCCATCACACCTTTGGAGGAGGCGGTCAAGGCGTGAAAGTCGGACTCGCCGCCACGGGACAGACTGGTCCAGGTACGCCCGGCGTCAGTGGACTTGATCAGTCCCACGGGCACCGGCAGGTCGACCCCAGCGCCCGGGTGACCGGAGCCATAGAAGGTGCCGGGTCCGCTGATCGCGAAACCCATGAAGTCGACTTCTGGGCCGACCCGCTGCCAGCTCGCGTCCGACTGCAGAACGAACATCCCGGTGTGGGTGGCCAGGTTGACCATGCCACTGCCTGGGTCGCGGCTGATGCCGTGAACGTGCTCGCTCGGCAGCCCATCAGCGGCGGGACTGCCCGGCTGCGCTGTGGCGCCCTGGCTGCAACCAGTCAGTGCGAGCGCGGCAGCCAGGCCGACGCCAATGAGGGCGACCCCTGGGCCTCTTCGGCGAACGGAGCTGCGCATCATGAGCGGCAGCATCCGCTCGATGCGCGAGCTTGAGGGGCAGCTTCGTGACTGGCGGCTCCAGATCCGCCACCACAGCATCCCCCCGACGTGGGGTAGTCCACGACAACATCATACTTCGTCGCTTCCGCAGTCTCGTCGAGTATCTCCCCAAGCTGCTCGTGGATCTTGGAGACGGGCCCAGCCGAGTGCATAGCCGCGAAAGTGTCGGCATTTTCGTGCTCCACCAGCGCGGTGTAGGACCCGTCCAGTGCGCGTAAAAGGCGCCTTGCTTTCAGGCCCGCAGTGTCACGCAGCTGGTCGTTGGACCAGGCGAACCAGTCTCGGAAGGCCTGGTCCCGCTCAGCGGGCACGGTGGGGAATCGGGCTATGGCGATGTGCATCTTTGCCTCCATCGGGCAGGGTGTTGCCATGACGTCGTTCGGGACGTAGCGGGCCCAATGCCCTTTGAACATTTCGTTGCGAGCATTGCGTTGCGCCTCTGCGACGACACTATTCTTCGTATGTGTATCTGGGCCCCAGATTCGATGAAGGTTCCCTGAAGGTGCGCTCGTGCCCGCCCAGATCAGCCGGGGATTCCGGCGAGGATCGACTTCATCTCGGCGATCTCGCCCGACTGGCCGTCGATGATCGCCTGGGCGAGCTGCTTGCCCTCAGGGTTGGTCCCCTCGGCGAGCCCGGTCCTGGCCATGGCGACGGCGCCCTCATGGTGCTCGATCATCATCTGCAGCCACATTCGGTCGAACGCTGAGCCCGTCGCAGAGCCCAGATCGGCCATCTGCCGCCCGGACATCATCCCGCCGGCCGACCCGCCCATGCCGGACATGTCGTCACCGCCGCCGGGGACCGGTGCGCCCCAACCGGTGAGCCAGCCGGACATGCGAGCGATCTCGGGGCTTTGGGCTGCCTTGATCTTCGGCGCCAGGGCCTTGATCTTGGGGTCGGTGGCCCCCTTGATAGCCAGGTCAGCCATCTCGACGGCTTGGGCGTGGTGGGGAATCATCATGGTCGCGAACTGGATGTCAGCGTCGTTCTTGGCCCCGGTGGCCGGGGAGCCACCAGCGCTCGCAGCACCGGTCGCCGGACCGTTCATGCCGTCCGTGCCGTGACCGTCAGCGCTGGAGCTTGTTCCACAAGAGGCCAGCACCAAGGTGGCGGCCAGGGCGGCGGGCAGGGCAAGGATTCGCAGGATGTGCTTCATCGGGTGGTACCTTCCTTCGTCTGTCTGAGTTCTGCAGGGTGGATGTGCGGATATCGGTTCAGGTCGCGGTCTGAGTCGGGTCGCCGTCGTGGTGCACCGTGTGGTCCACGCTCGGCACCGTCCCTGAGCCGGCTCCGCCCCCAGCGCCGCTGATCGCAGGGCCGACGACAAAGGTTGACAGGGAGGACATCGAGGCAAAGATCAGCAGCCGGATGCCGGCGCCCGCCAGGTCCCGAACCGCCGGTGCAGGCGAACGAGCAACGGAATCGACGCGAGAAGTCCCAGCACGCCGAAGAGCGCCGTACCCCCCCGAACCGGCGACCAGCGCCGTGCCGGCCAGGAGGGTTGCGTGGTGGAGGAGGTGCGGCACGAGCCCTAAGACCAGTCCGATTCCTCCGACGATCGCGTTCCACCCGGCGCGCAGCCGGTCACGCCAAGTCGATCGCGCAGGTACGTCCACATCGATCACGGGAAGAGTGGCCGACGACCGTGTCAGAGGGCGGTGGTGATCACTGGTCATGGCCTGCTGACCCATCTCTCCGTAGGTTCATCGCGGCCTCCAGGGTTGGTCGAGCCCGAGTCACGACACTATTTTCAGTATGTGTATCTGCTCCCGAGGTTCCATAAAGGTTCTATGAAGGTTGTATGAAGGTTCCTCCTAATTACGTCTCAAGTGCGGTGGTATTCTTGAACAACACCCCGCGCTTGGCCCCCAGGCCGGTTCCGACCATGATCGCGGTCGGAGTCGCCAGGCCGAGCGCGTCGGGGCAGGTGATGACCACGACGGTGATCGCAAAGAGCATCGCCTCGCTGACCGACCGGCCCGCTGCAAGCCAGGCAAGGAACGTCCCGGTGCCACCAACCAGTGCGATCAGGACCAGCCAGAACGCAGCCCGGTCCGCCAGCCGCGCCCCGGTGCCTTGGAGTTCTGCGCTTCCTGCACCAGCGCGACGATCTGCGCAAGAGCGGTGTCAGACCCGACCTTTGTCGCGCACACGCGCAGAGTGCCGGTGGTGTTGATCGAGGCGCCGATCACCTCCGAGCCAAGCAGCTTGGTCACGGGCAGGCTCTCACCGGTGACCATCGACGCGTCGATCTCGGACTCCCCGCTCTCGACGACTCCGTCCACGGGGATCTTGGCCTCCCGGGCGGATCAACAGCAGGTCGCCGACGACGACCTCGGCAGTGGGCACCTCGACCGGTTCACCGTCGCGGACCACCAGGGCGATAGGCGGAGCTGTCCCGTCGAACGTCCTCATCGGTGCCTTCGGGCTTGCCGGCCTGGCAGCGGGCGGCGCCTGCGGGAGCCCGACCGCAGTTCCGGCCAGCGCCGAATCCGCACGCCGAGCCGAAGCGCTGCGCCGCAGCTCCGGTCAGCGAGTCGTCACCTCTAGGCTGTGGCCACGGGCGACCACGGTCGACCTCGGCGGCCCGGTGGTCAACACGTGGGCCTACAGCGACTCGGTGCCGGGACCCCTGCTGCGAACGACAACGCCTTCCCCGACGGTGACCCGTTGCCTGTCGTGGCGGGGAACGGGTCCGGCTACGGTTCCAGAACAGGTCGATGATGTTCCACCCGATGCATCTCCACGGCCACACCTTCGGGCTGGTCCGCGGCGGCGCCCGCAAGGACACGGTCATCGTGCGCCCGATGCAAACCGTCGAGGTGGACTTCGACGCCAACAACCCTGGCCAGTGGGCTCAGCCGGCTGTCAGGGCGTGGGCATGGTCCTGCCGGCCCAACCTGAGGCGCCCTGGGGCATGCCAACCATCAAGAGTCTTCGGTGCCATGACATGGGACCTTCATGAACGGCCCCAAAGCGCTGCGGCCAGGAATCAGCCGGCCGCCTAGGGGCTCGGTGTCGTCAGGGGCGAGAACCGACGCAGGCGCAGGCTGTTGCTCACCACGAAGATCGAGCTGAACGCCATCGCCGCGCCCGCGATCACCGGGTTGAGCAGTCCGAGTGCGGCCAGGGGGATGGCGGCGACGTTGTAGGCGAAGGCCCAGAAGAGGTTGCCCTTGATGGTCTTCAGCGTTGAACGCGACAGCCGGATGGCGTCCGCTGCTGCGCGCAGGTCCCCGCGGACCAGGGTCAGGTCGGAGGCTTCGATGGCCACGTCGCTGCCGGTGCCCATGGCCAGGCCAAGGTCGGCTTGGGCCAGTGCGGCGGCGTCGTTAACTCCGTCGCCCACCATCGCCACGATACTTCCCTTGTCCTGTAAGGCTTTAACCGTGGAGACCTTGTCCGCAGGCAGGACCTCAGCGATGACGTCCTTGGCCTCGATGCCGACCAGGGCGGCGACCGCGTGGGCTGCTCGGGTGTTGTCGCCGGTGAGCAGCATCGGCCGAAGCCCGAGGGTGCGGAACTGTGCGATGGCCTGCGCCGAGGTGTCCTTGATGGTGTCCGCCACCACGATGATGCCGCGGGCAGCGCCGTCCCAGGCCACCCAGACCGGGGTCTGACCATCGGCTTCCGCCGCGTCGGCGGCCGCCGTCAGGTCTGCCGGGGCTTCGATGGACCACTCCTGCGCGAGCCAGGAGCGACGACCCACCAGCACCGCGTGCCCGTCCACGACCCCCGAGACGCCTCGGCCGTCGTGGTTGCTGAAGTTCTCCACTGCTGGCAAAGCGCTGCCTCGAGCGGCCAGTGCCGAAAGAGCGACGGCCTTCGCGATGGGGTGCTCGGAGGCGTCCTCGAGGGCGCCGGCGAGAGTCTGGACTTCGTCGACGGTCTCGCCGTCGGCGGCTTGGACGGCTGCCACGCTCATCCGCCCGGTGGTGATGGTGCCGGTCTTGTCGAGCAGGATCGTGTCGACCCGGCGGGTGGACTCCAGGATCTGCGGGCCCTTGATGATGATGCCGAGCTGGGCGCCGCGGCCGGTACCGACCAGCAGGGCGGTGGGGGTGGCCAGCCCCAGGGCACACGGGCAGGCGATGATCAGCACGGCCACGGCCGCGCTGAAGGCCGCGGTCGGGGCGTTGCCAGTCAGCAGCCAGACCGCCAGGGTGGTCAGAGACAGCAGGATGACGATCGGGACGAAGATTCCGGACACCCGGTCGGCCAGCCGCTGGACTGCGGCTTTGCCGTTCTGGGCGTCCTCGACCAGGCGGGCAATCTGCGCCAGCTGGGTGTCGGCGCCGACCCGGGTGGCCCGGACCACTAGTCGCCCGCCGGCGTTGACGGTGGCGCCGACCACGGCGTCGCCTGGGCCGACTTCGACAGGCACCGACTCACCGGTCAGCATCGAGGCATCGACCGCGGACGTGCCGTCGATGACGGTTCCGTCGGTGGCGACCTGTTCCCCGGGGCGGACGATGAAGACGTCACCCACGACGAGCTGGTCGACCGGGATCCGCGCCTCGGTTCCGTCTCGCAGAACGGCGACGTCTTTGGCACCCAGGTTCAACAAGGCCCGCAGCGCGGCACCTGAGCGCTTCTTGGCCTTGGCCTCGAAGTATCGGCCGGACAGGATCAACACGGTCACCACGGAGGCGACCTCGAGGTAGATGTCGTTCTCGCCACTCGCCCGTGAGGGCAGGAGCTCGAAGCTCATTCGGACGCCCGGCATCCCGGCGCCACCCAGGAGCAGCGCCCAGAGCGACCACAGCCGCGCAGAGCCAACACCCACCGAGATCAGGGTGTCCATGGTGGCCGCGCCGTGGCGGGCGTTGGTGAGGGCGGCGCGGTGGAAGGGCAGCGCCCCCCATACCACCACCGGTGAGGCCAGGGTCAGGGATATCCATTGCCAGTTGTCGAACTGCAATGGCGGGATCATCGACCACAGCAGTACCGGCAGGCTGAGGTACGCCGAGATCACCAGCCGCTGTCGAAGTCGGGAGACCTCGTCATCCTTCTCGTCCTCTTCAGCGTCACCCGCGGTCGCCGCGGTGGCGCTGACTTTGGGGGCGGGCAGTGCCGCGGTGTAACCGGTCGCCTCGACGATGGCGATCAGGTCCTCGGCAGAGACGGACCCGGTGTATGTCACCTTGGCCTTCTCGGTGGCGTAGTTGACGGTCGCGGTGACGCTGTCGAGCTTGTTCAGCTTCTTCTCGATCCGCGCAGCACACGAGGCACAAGTCATCCCGCCGATGACGAGTTCGACGCTCTGGGCGTCGGCGAGCTGGTCGGGCGTGGTGGTCGTGCTCATGGGGTTCTCTCCTTCTGTGCTGTTCGAGCGCAGGACCGACGTGCGCTTAGGCTGTGGCGAGCTGGTACTCGCCGGCCTCGTCCAGGGCGGCGGCCACCTCGACGTCGGTGATGGCCTTGTCGGCGGTGACGCTCAGGATCGAGGTGCCGCCGGCGACCAGGTCGATCAGCACATCGGTGACGCCGGGGACGGCCTTGACCTCGCTGGTGATGGCGCCGACGCAGTGCCCGCAGGTCAGGCCGGTCACGGGGAAGATCTGGGTGCTCATGAAGTTTTCTCCTTGTGGTGGTGGTTTGGCGTTGAGTTGATCGGCTTCAGGTGGTCTTGGGCCACGATGGGCTCAGGAGCGCACCAGGCGGGCGATCGCCGCAGATGCTTCCTTGACCTTTTCCGTTGCCGTGTCGCCCCCGGTGTGGATGGCGTTGGTGACGCAGTGGTTGAGGTGCTCGTCGAGCAGGGCCAGCGCAACCGCCTCCAATGCTTTGGTGGCCGCGGAGATCTGGGTGAGCACGTCGATGCAGTAGGTGTCCTGCTCGACCATCTTGTGCACGCCCCGGACCTGACCCTCGACCCTGCGTAGTCGCTTCAGGTGAGCGTCCTTGGTGGCTTGGTAGCCCGGTGCTGTGGTGTCCACAGTTCCTCACTCCTTCGCGGGTACCCGGTAGGGGTATCCCTCAACGCCGTAACTATACCCCCAACGGGTATGTCCTCAGCGGGACGAAGGTCCCGCTCCTTGAGTGCCGCTCAGGTGCCGGATGGCCTCAAGGCGTTTCCTCGACGTCCGCCTGGCGGGCGATGGTGGCAGCGGCGCGGCGGACCGCACCCACAGGAACCGTGGGGACGATCTCCTCGAGGAACGCGTATCTGCGTCTCAACGAGCAGCGGTAGCTGGAGTGGTCCTCGGAGTCGCGGACGTCGTGCCACCAGTCCGCGATATCCCCCCAGCCCGGGGCAGCCAGCGAGCCACCGAACTGCTGAACGGCCAGTGCCGAACACAAGGTGGCGAAGGCAAGTCGGTGCTCGAGGGGCCATCCGGCCAACGTGCCGACGACCAGACCGGCACCGAAGACGTCACCGGCGCCGGTGGGGTCAAGGGCCGACACCCGCAGCGCGGGGACCTGGGCTTCCTCGCCGGTGATCCCGTCAATCGCAGCAGCGCCCCCGGCACCGTTCGTCACCACGGCCAACGGGACGAGGTCGGCGAGGGCATACAGCGCGTCGCTGGGGGTCTCGGTGCGGGTGTAGGCCATCGCCTCCGTGGCGTTGGGCATGAAAGCGTGACAGCTGGCGAGCTGGTCCAGGACGGTCGGCGACCACACTCCGGTGGGATCCCATCCGACGCCAGCGAAGACGAGGGCGCCTTCATTGCGGGCCAGATCGACCCAGGTCGGCCGGTCGTGGACTCCCATGCCGTCGAGGCGGCCCAGATCCACGATGACGGCACGGCTGCGCGGCGGCTGGCCAATCATGTCGGTCGACGAGATAGGCGAGGGGTGCCCATGCGTCACCATGCTGCGGTCCCGGTCGACGGCCATCGAAACCGTTACGGGGGAATGCCATTGGTCAAACCGTCGCGAACGGTCCAGGTCCACGTGCTCCTGCTCCGCGAGCGTTCTCCAGCAGAAGTCGGCGTAGTCGTCGTCACCGAAGGCCGCGGCCAGGGAGGTTCGCAGGCCGAGCCGGCTGGAGGCGATCGCCAGGTTGGCGATACCGCCAGGGCTGGAGCCCATGCCCTCGGCCCAGACCTCTGTGCCACCGGTGGGCATGGCCTCCAGGCCGGTGAAGATGATGTCCAGGAAGACGGTCCCGCACAAGAACAGGTCGAACTCAGGGCCGTCCGCACCGCGCAGGCTGGCCAACGGGTCGTACATCGTCTTCCACACAGGTGTGACGCTACCTTGGTGCCCATGCGACAAACCACCGCAGATAACCCCGCAAATGTGCGTCGACCGCGCCGCCCCCGGAAGTGCTGATCGCATGAAGCTCGCGATTCTGGGCGGTGGCGGCTTCCGCGTCCCGCTCGTCTATGGCGCGGTGCTGGGCGACCTGAGCAGCTCGCGGGTTGATGTCGTCTCCTTGTATGACGTGGCGCGAGATCGCCTGGAGGCGATCGGTCACGTCACTTGTGAGATGGCTCGCGAGTTGGGGGGGAAGGGCCACGAAGGTGCGCCGGCCGTGGAGATCACCACGGACCTCGACCAGGCCCTGGAAGGCGCGGACTTCGTCTTCTCGGCGATCCGGGTGGGCGGGCTCGCAGGACGAACCACCGACGAGCGGGTCGCCCTCGACCTCGGCATCCTCGGTCAGGAGACCACCGGACCGGGTGGCCTCGCCTACGGACTGCGGACCGTCCCGGTCGCCATACATGTCGCGGAACGGATCGCTGCGATCTGCCCGCAAGCGTGGGTCATCAACTTCACCAACCCCGCGGGGATGATCACCGAGGCGATGCAGCAGGTGCTCGGCGATCGGGTCGTGGGTATCTGCGACACACCGATCGGCCTGGGCCGCAGGGCAGCCCGAGCCCTGGGCCTTGACGCTGACCGCACCTCGTTCGACTACGTCGGACTCAACCACCTGGGGTGGTTGCGTGCGCTCGGCCATGACGGGCACGATGTGCTGCCCGACCTGATCGGCGACGCGGCGATGCTGAGCACCATTGAGGAGGGGCGGCTCTTCGGTCCCGAGTGGATCCAGATGCTTGGCGCCCTGCCCAACGAGTACCTCTACTACTACTACTTCACCCGCGATGCCGTGGCCGCGATCCGGGGCGACGCGCAGACGCGCGGGGAGTTCCTGCTCGACCAGCAGCACGCGTTCTATGAGGCGGTAGGTGCCCGCCCCGCTGCTGCCCTGCACGAATGGCGCCGGGTGCGCGAGGAACGCGATGCGACCTACATGGAGGAGAGCCGGGCCGAGCTTGCGACCCGGGACGTTGCTGACATCGAAGGGGGAGGTTACGAGGGAGTTGCCCTGGCGATCATGGGCGCCATCACGCGCAACGAACGCAGCACCATGATCCTCAATGTTCGCAACGGTTCCGCCGTCCCTGGGCTACCGCCCGAGGCTGTGGTCGAGGTGCCGTGCACCGTGGACGCCGACGGACCTCATCCGCTTGCTACCCTCCCGCTCGCCAGTCACCAGCTCGGGCTCATCCAGCAGGTCAAGGCCGTCGAGCAGTTGAGCATTGAAGCCGCCCGCAGTCGCTCAGCCCCCTTGGCGCTCAAGGCTTTTGCGCTACACCCACTGGTCGACTCGGTCTCGACGGCAAGGGTGCTCCTGCAGGGTTACCAGGACCGACATGCCGACCTGGGCCTGCTGCTGCGCTGACTCGACCTGCCTGAGGACGCCGCGCAGCCCCTCGTAGTCGGTGCCGAAGATCTGAGAGGAGCGGGGATCCGCGCCCGCCAAGGGTCAGCCGTGGAAGGTCTGGTACCTCAAATGTGGACGATGTACCGCTCGGGTTCGCCGAGCAGATACTCCCGTACGTCCTTTCCTGCGGCAGTGCCGCCTTCAGGGCTGGACGTTCCATATGGAACCCGATCAAGCTCCCGGACCGCCGAGTCACCTTAATCCGCAATGAAACTCAGGCTAATCGTCGCTGAGCCTTGGCCGCCGCGCTTACCGTGGAAGTACGTGGCGGAGCTGCCCTGCTCCAACAATGGCCGCGACCCTGGCGTTCCAGCCATGGGCGGCTGATTGAGGATGTCCCTGATCGAGGTCAGGGGGTTTGTCGAGTAGGCGGACTGCCACTCGTGGGCGGCAAGCTGGTCGTGAAAGACCAGTAGTTGCCCCCTCAGCACGGATTCGGACGGGTGGGTCGAGCCCAGGACCAGCGTGACGTTCGTGGAGCATTCCAGGTCGTAGTCGTCGTTGATCTTCCAGTTGTGTTGGCCTTCGCGGCAGCCCAGGTTCGGGGTGGTCGCGGTGACCCGCGTAAGGCCCGCCCTGGCGCCGGCGGGCTGAAGGTCGGTAACCAGCCTGTCGCGTTCCGCATTCCCGGCCGCGTTCGCGTTGACTACGCGCTGGTCGGTGGCGTTCGGGGCGCTGGTGAACACCCACTTCACCCCTCCGCCCAGCTGGATGACCACGAAGGTGATCAGGGCGACGATGCCCAAGGTGATGATCCCGAGCGTGATCAAGAACCATGTGAGGACCCGTTGGCGCGTGGTGCGCTGCGAGACCAGTGTCATCATTGCCCAACTCCATCGTGTCGGTCGGTGGAAGCCCTTTGTCGATCTGATTGACCCTGAGGCTGCTCGGTCGCGTCAGTGCTCACCCCTCACGGAGCTGGATGCCGAACCCCCCGCGCGGGTAGTGCCACTGCAGAGCACCATGCGCGGCGACCGCCAGGCAGGTACCGCACTCAAGGCACGCGGCATACTCCACCGAGAGGGTCCCGTCGGGTTCCTCGGTGTAAACGTGAGCCGCACAGCAGGCGACTATCGCCGAGCCGCAACCCGTGGCCTTGACGATCTCCTGGTTGACCTCGATGTGGCTCTCATCGTCGTCGAGCACGAAGCGGTTTCTCGCCAGCCGTTCCGGGACAGATAGTGGTTTCACAGTGCTCGTAACCCCGCAATTCCGTCGCTGATGAGGTGCCTGACCTTGACCGGTGACTTCTTGAACGCCCTGAGCGCGACTTTCGCGAGGTGTTCGCGGGGATTGTTGTCAAGGTTGAAGAGGCCATACAGCACGTTTCCGATGAGCTCGCCGTAGTCCTTGTACATACGCTCCACCTCAAGGAACGCAGGGGCCTTGGCATACGTCTTCATGTCCTTACCCGCGGGCGAGGCAAAGAGGGCTTCCCGGTATCCGGCCAGGCCCGCCTTTGACGAGTCCTTCCGGTCCAGGGAGACGCCGATACCGGTGGCGGCGGCGACCCCCGAGGCAACGGCCAGATCCATGCCCCGCACGGTCAGGCCGGTGTTCAGGGTGAGACCGGCGGCGTCACCGACGACAACCATGCCGTCCATGTCGACCTCGCCGACCATGTCCAGCCCGCCCTCGGCCACCAGGTGGCAGCCGTACTCGACGACCTCGCCACCCTCGAGGTAAGGAGCGATGACCGGATGGGTCAGAAAGTGGTCGAAGATGTCGGTGGCGACCTTCTTCTTGGCGGTGAGGTCGTCCAGTCGCAGGACCACGCCGATGGAGACCGACTCGGTGTTGGTGTACATGAAGCCACCACCGCCCACCCCTTCGGTGCAGTCACCGACCACGGCGAAGGCGGCACCCTCGTTGCCAGTGACGCTGAATCGCGCCTCGATGGTCTCCCTCGGAAGAGTGACCACGCACTTCACGCCGGTGGCGAGGTGGTTCAGGGGCTGTTTCCTGCGCAGCCCGACCTCCTGGGCAATGAAGGAGTTCACGCCGTCGGCGGCCACGACCACGTGGGCGCGCAGCACGTCGTCGCCAGCCTTCACGCCGACGACCCGCTTGCCGGTTGCACCATTCTCGGTGAGGACCCGGTCCACGCGCACCCCAGACATGAGGAAGACACCTGCCTCCTCGCACTTCCCGGCCAGCCAGGGGTCGAGCTTGGCGCGCAGCACCGTCACCGCGTTGACCGGGTCGGCCAGGCGTGAGTCCTTGTAGTCGATCCCGATCGAGCTCTCGGCGTTGAGGAAGTTGATGTAGTTGCGCGTGATTCGACGCTCGACCGGAGCCTCGTCGAGGAAGTCGGGGAAGACCTCCTGCATCCCGCGGCAGTACAGCACCCCGCCTGACAGGTTCTTCGACCCTGGCGCCTCACCCCGTTCGATGAGGAGAACGGACCGTCCCTGTTGCGCGAGCTGATAGGCCGTGATGCAGCCGGCGATGCCAGCACCGACCACGATCACATCGAAGTCGGGCTCTGCTTCTGCTGAGGTGTCTGGGACCGTCATCTCAGTGCATCGGTCAGCGCTGGGACGATCGTGTACAGGTCGCCGACGAGGCAGTAGTCGGCCTCTTTGAATACCAGGGCGTTCGGGTCGGAGTTGATCGCCACGATCGTTGTCGCGCCGCGGACGCCGACCATGTGCTGAAGCTGGCCGGAGATGCCGATGGCGAAGTACACCCCAGGGGCGATGTGCTGGCCAGAGACGCCGACGTAGCGGTCCTTGTGCAGCCAGTCCAGGCCTTCAGCCAACGGGCGTGAGCACGCGACCACGGAGCGGGAGGCCTTCGCGAGGGCCTCGATCATCGCAAGGTCTCCGCGGGCCTTGAGGCCACGACCGATACCGACGACGCGGGGAGCGGCGCCGAGGTCGACGTGCTCGAAGGCCGAGGCATGCGTCTCGACCACGGTCATTCCAAGCGTGATCGCTGCGACTTCTTCCACGGGTACGCCGCCGCTGGCGACCGGGATGTGGCCACCGTCCAGAATCACCACCACTGGGCCGGCGACCGTGACAGTCTCTTCAGCAATGCCGGCGAAGGTCGAGCGCGTCACGACCAGGTTGTCTCCCTCGACCTTGACAGAGGATGGCGCGGTCAGGACCGGCGCCTGCAGGCGGGCCGCGACGGCACCTAGCAGAACCCGGTCGCTCGCTCGGCTGGCGCCGAGCACCACGCCGGGGGCTGCCTCGATGGCGTCAGCCGCCGCCGTCGCGAAGGCCTCAACGGGCACCTGATCCGGCTCGCCAAACCACAGGACCTTGTCGACGCCGCCGGCGGCGACCGCGTCGGCAACAGCCCGCGGACCGACCACAGCGGCGGTTACCTGCCTGCCCAGGGAACGTGCGGTTTCGATCAGGTTGCCGATCGCCGGGTCTCCCGCTACGACGATCCAGGTGCTAGCGCTCATGGTCGTGGCTTCTCTTTCGTCTCGAGGGTTCTCAGAGCACGCCGTCCCCGCGCAAGGCGGCCACGAGCTCTGCCGCGGCGGCCGCAGGGTCGGCAGTATCGATCAGCTGTCCCTTGCGGGCTTTCAGGTCCGGACGAGACGTGGCAGTGATGGTGACCGTCGCGCGGCTGGCGGGCACGTCGAGCGCGAGAACCTCGAGGGTCTCTACCGGCTTCTTGCCGGCCGCGAGAATGTCCTTCATGCCTGGCACCCGCGGCACTGCTGCGTCTGTGGACGCCGCCAGCACTGCGGGCCCGGTGATCTCAAGGACCTGGGTTCCGCCGGTTACGGCGCGCTCAACGCGCAACAGACCGGCCTCACCGGTCACGGACTTGACCTCCCCAACGGCGGGCCAGCCCAACTGACCGGCGAGGACCGTGGGCACCATCTTCGACCCCACGTCCACCGAGGAGTCCCCGGTGATGACCACATCAACGTCCCCGATGTGACGAACCGCGGCTGCGAGCACCGCAGCCAGCTCAAGGGTCCCGGCCCCCTCGAGGGCGTCGTCCGCGACAATGACCGCGCGATCGAACCCGCGTGAGAGTGCCGCCTTGCGCGCCATGCTCGCGTCGACGTTCTTGGGCCCGGCCGTCAGGCCGATGACCTCACCTCCTGTGGCGTCTGCCAGACGACGTGCCAGCTCAATGGCCACCGGGTCATACTCACTGATACCAGGCTTGGCCCGGCTCCAGTCCACGACGCCGTCGACACCGACCGAGGCATCCTGCGGATTCGGCGCCCATTTGTAGGCGACAACAATCTTCATAGCAGATCTCCACGTCTTGGCCTGATCAAGAAACGAGCGTTGGCGGGATCGAGGTGTGTCAATGCTTTGCCTTGTGCCTGCGCAGGGCATTGCCGGCGATAGTCATGCGCTGCACCTCGGACGTGCCTTCGTAGATCTCCGTGATCTTGGCGTCTCGGTACGCCCTCTCCACCGGGTAGCTCTCGGTGAAGCCGTATCCCCCGTGGATCTGGATCGCCTTACCGGCAACTCGGGTGGCAGTTTCGGCGGCAAAGAGCTTGGCCATGGACGCCTCTTGGCCGTACTTGAGGCCGTTGTCCTTCATCCATGCCGCCCGATAGACCAAGAGCCGAGCCGCGTCGATCTCGGTGGCCATGTCTGCGATCATCCACTGGATCGCCTGGAGTGTGGCAATGGGCTTGCCGAACTGCACACGCTCCTTGGCATATTCGATAGATGCATCAAGTGCCCCCTGGGCGATCCCGACAGCCTGGGCCGCAACCCCGACGCGCCCTCCGTCGAAGGTTTCCATGGCAATCAAGAACCCCCTCCCTTCCTTTCCGAGAAGGGCGTCCTTCGGAATGCGGCAGTCCGAGAAGTAGAGCGGCGTCGTGCTGGACGCCTTGATCCCCATCTTGTGCTCCCTCTCCCCCACCGAGAACCCGGGAATGTCCTTCTCAACGATGAAGGCGCTGATCCCTCGTGTGCCCCTGTCCGCATCCGTCATGGCCGTGACGATGTAGATGTCCGCATATCCGCCGTTGGTGGTGAAGATCTTGGATCCGTTCAGGACATACTCGTCCCCGTCCAGGACAGCCGTGGTCTTGGCAGCAGCTGCATCTGTGCCTGCCGAAGGCTCAGTCAGCGCGAAAGCTCCCAGCTTCTCCCCGGATGCCAGGCCGCGAAGGTACCTCTCCTTCTGTGCTGGTGTGCCGAACTCAAAGATCGGCCACGCTCCCAACCCTGCATGGGCTGCAACGATGACCGAAGTGCTGGCACAAACCCTGGCGAGCTCTTCGACCACGATCGCGAAGCTCAGATAGTCAGCGCCGGCCCCACCAAACTCCTCGGGGTAGGGAACCCCCATCAGGCCAACCTCTGCCAACTTGGGGATCAGCTCTTCCGGGAAACGGTGGTTGCGGTCGATCTCGGCTGCGATCGGAGCCACCTCAGCCGCGGCAAACTCCCTCACCATCGCCTGGATCAGCAACTGCTCTTCACTCAGCTCAAAATTCATCCTGAACTCCTTTGAGAGACTTCGTCGTTCTGAAAATGAGAATGCTCGACACGTGACCCGCACGCCTGGGTGTCCGTTGGCAGTGGCCGGTAACGGATTCAGATGGCATCCACGCTGGTGCACTCCTCAAGCGAGGCCCCTGGGTGGGAGGCGCCTCCCTTGAAGGCGCCGAAGTCCACCCCAGAAGACTGTAGGTCTGGGAAAGGTGCGATGCCGCTTGTTGGCGCTCGGGAAACTCCAGGCTCCAACAAAAGTGTCGCACCAGGTCGTCGTCGCCTCCGAGGGGGTAGAGATCGGCCCCGCGTCCACTCTCGACGGGCGCCTCGCACGGCCGGAAATCCTTCCCCTCATGGTTGTGGTGC
Source organism: Actinomycetales bacterium (assembly GCA_038212865.1). Taxonomy (GTDB): domain Bacteria; phylum Actinomycetota; class Actinomycetes; order Actinomycetales; family Dermatophilaceae; genus UBA4719. The sequence continues at coordinate 8,709 of JBBQUB010000006.1, read as the reverse complement.
ACGTCCGCTCATCAGGGCTATGCCGGTGATCCTGGTACATCCAACCGTGACGCCACAGCCCTCCGTGATGGTCATAGACCAAGTCGCCCACATACCCACGAAAGGTCAGGTTCCCGCTCCGGAACCTGGCCTTCGCCATGTCCGGGCCCAGTTCTGGACACGGTGGCCGGCCCCTGTCGACCTTGCCGACCGGGCCAGGGGTGCATTGCCCGACGCCCGGGTCGCAGCGGGTCACGCGTCGCGCGCCGTGGGTCAGCTCAGCGACAGCTTCAAGCGAGTGGCGATCTCCGTTGGCGACTCGGCTAGGCCAGCGGCGAGAAGCCGGCGGTCAGCGCTGACCAGTGGGATATTCAGCTCAACTGCCGCGGCCGCCCAGCTCGCGTCGTAGAAGGACAACGCGTGTGCGTGCGCGAGCGTCGCGGCGCGTCGCAACCAAGCCGGCGTCATGGCCAGAGCAGGCCCCACGATCGCGTTGAGATCGTCGAGTTGGTCCGCGACATCGGCTGCGGTCCAACGCAGTGCCCGGGTGAGCACGTTCCCCAGTTCGTAGAATGCGAGATCGAGCACGTGGGCATCGAGCGCACCGGTGACATGGGCGGAGCGCAACGCACGGGCCTCTTCCAGCTCGCTCTCGCCGTCGCTGTGAAACCACTTGATGAGCGCCGACGTGTCGATCAGCAGGCTAGTCAACGTCGGGAGTCGCGGTCGTCGCGGACCAGGTCAGTCGCCTCAAAGGTCCCCGCACGGCCAAAGCGGCGCACTGATCGGGCGATCGCCTCGGTCAGCTGCTCAGGATCGCGACGGGCAAGTTCGCGCCGAGCGGCGCTGGCAAGCAGCGCGCTGCGGCTTGTCGAGCGTCGTTTCGCTTCGGTGTCGATCTCGGCGAGAAGATCCTCGGGCAGGGAGACCATAACCTTAGACATACTTCCAGTATAGCCCCTAGTATTGCCAACGGCGATGACGTCAGCTGGTGAATACGGGCGTGGCAAGTCAAGTAGGTCCGGTTCAGATCCGAGGCTGGCGTGGAGAAGGCTGTGATTGCTGAACATCACGGTGTCATACGATGCCGTTCGATGTGTTCGGCCTTCCGTCGGATGACATCGGATGAGTCCTGCAGGACATTTTCCGTCCACCAACCTTTCGGCTTCAACCCAGTCAGGTTGCACGCAACCTATGTACCGGTATCCCTAACAGATGACCAGACCGGCTGGCCTGAGATTGCCCGGACGGGACGAGACAGTCGTGTTATCGGACGTTCCCCACACCCGCACCACCCTGTTTAAGGAAAGGAACCGTCCGCCGGACTCAAATCCAACGACCCGCCAGCAACACAACCACTGCTGCGGTAAGCGTCCGGCAGGCGCGGGTACACCACCGTCAAGTACTCGCCCACCTCACGGGCCGCCTCAATACGGGTAGCCCCCAAAGCCACCATGACCGCGGCGTCCCGTTGGATAGCGGCGCATTCCGCGCCGGCCTCATCACGAACCCCGGCCAGGTGCGCCGCCTCATGAGTGACCGTATGCACCGCCACCAACTCCCCCACATCCGCCCCGGACGGGTGACCCCGCCACGCCTTCACCCCCGCGCACGTGTCCGCCGACAAAAACGCCGCCCCCGACGGGTGACCATCCTGATCGAACCAAACATGGCCCACCCGGCCCTGACTGGACCACGCCCCCCGCAACAACCGCTCACACGCAAACGACGCCCGCACCCCGCCCATCCCCGGTCCCACCGCATCCGCCAGGCGCCCCTCAAACATCGCCCACCGGACCTCATTACCGGTAAACAAGACCGCAACCACCCCGATCAGCAACGGGAGCACCTTCCACCCGCCGCGCATCAGAAACCGTTTCGCCAACAACCACCCCACGCAGTACGCCACCACCGCGACACCACCCCAGATCCTCATAGGTCAGTTCATCGGCTGAAAACCGGCCGGCTGCTAACGCCTGCCCGGGCCTGCCATGGCGGACCGCACGGCGTAGAACTGCTGCGCTGCAGGGAACGATGGCATGCCACGCAAGCCAGCCCGGTCGACCCCAACGATGCTCGAGGAGCTCACTGTTTTCAACCAAGAGTTCACCTTCTGGAACTGAAGCCAGGTAGAACGTCAAGGTTCCAGAGTGGACGTCCATGGGGTACTCCGCCACCAGGGTCAGCGCCGACGTCGTGAGCGCCCTACCGGGCACAACCAGATGTTAAGGCGACGACACTGCTTGTCGACGGTGACAACCACTGCACACTTATCCACAGGGTTTTGCTATTTTCCGGCAACTTTGTTGGTGACATCGACTGTCGCTAGCGGTGACATCGACTGTCGTTTTCGGTGACAAACCGTGTCGTTCCTGGTGACACATTCATATCGCCGGACATCAACTCAAGTCGGAGTAAGCATCAGAAGTTTGTGGCCATGTTCGTGAAGCGGGAGTAGTGCCCTTGGAAGGCGACCGTAATGGTGTCGGTCGGACCGTTGCGGTGCTTGGCAACGATCAGGTCGGCCTCGCCTTCGCGGGGTGACTCACGCTCATACATCGACTCGCGGTGCAGCAGGATCACCATGTCGGCGTCCTGTTCGATGCTGTTGTGGACGGCGATGCCGTTCGCGATGAAGTTGTGGGCGCCCAGAACCGTTGCGTCATAGACCTCTTCGACGCCGTCTGGCTCGATCGACACGACCGAGTCCCACAGCACGTCGTTGACTGCCTCGAGGTCCAGGTCCGCGTCATCCAGCACCTGCACCACTAGTCCAAGACGCTGCCCGTCAAGCCGCCGCCCGTTCGTGGGGGCGTCTGCTGCCGTCATGAGGTCACGAACACGGCCCCACACCGGCGTGTTCGCCTCAGCGCCTGACCGGTTGCCCGACCGGGCGCGCACCACCTCCAATAGCGCCAACCCATCAGATGTCCGGTCGCCATGGATGTCGATCTCCTGAAGAAACCGTCGCTGGTCGTCCACACCAACGACATCGAGCGTGAAGCCGTTGCGTGCGTTGCGAATCCGGCACGAGATCCCGAACCTCAGCAGCAGGCGAGAGACGTCATCCAATAGCTGACGCGACTGCGCCGTGAGATAGATACGACCGCCAACGCCAGAGCGGTCCTGGCGAACCGAACCGTCCTTGACCCAGAGATGCTTGATGAAGACGCCGATCTGGTGCTTTGACGAGTGGAACACCGCCTCGGGGACGCAGCCAACCGCCGTACCGCTCAGGTTGTGAGCAAGCACAGCGATCCCAAAGTCGTCCTGCCCATCCGTGAGCTCGTGGGGCGCAGGGACGTGTCTCGGCACTGCCACCCGCGTGCCGATGCACAAGTCACCCAGCTGGGTCCAGCCCTCGTAAGCAAGGAACGGGTGGTTCTCGGTCGCGCGGACCGTCTTGCCCGAGGCCAAGGTCAGCCGGAAGACCGGCTTGACCCCTGTCGGGAACACATGGGTCAGATGCCTTGGCACGTAACGCAAGGAGTCATCCAACCCCCATACGGGAACGTCAGTGGAACCCGTGGCATACAGCTCACCCATCGACGTCTCGGCACCGGTATCCGCACGGAAGATCCGCGTATCTGCCGTGAGACAACCCGACTCACGAAGGTCGCTCATCTGCGGCCGTTTGTCCTGCCGCTGCTCGCTGCCTCGGTTCAGCTGCGAGATGGCGATGACGGGGACCTCGAGCTCCTTGGCCAGCAGCTTGAGGGCACGGGAGAACTCCGCGACCTCCTGCTGGCGGCTCTCGACCCGCTTGCCGGAGCTCATCAGCTGAAGGTAGTCGATGATCACCAGGCGCAGGTTGTGCTGCTGCTTGAGACGCCGACACTTGGCGCGGATTTCCATCAGGTTCATGTTCGGCGAATCATCAATGAACAGAGGGGCATCGGAGACATCGGCCATCGTGCGCGCTAGCCGGGTCCAGTCCTCGTCACGCATCGTGCCCTTGCGCATGTTCTGGAGCTGGATCGAAGCCTCGGCCGAGAGCAGGCGCATCGTGATCTCGGTGCGGCTCATCTCGAGGCTGAAGAGGACGGTGGTCATCTTGTGCTTGATTGCCGCCGACCGCGCGATGTCCAGACCCCACGTGCTCTTGCCGACGGCGGGCCGCGCCGCCACGACGATCATCTGACCGGGGTGCAGGCCGTTGGTCAGGTTGTCGAAGTCGGTGAATCCCGTTGGGACACCAGTCATCTCACCCGATCGGCCCGATGCGTGCTCGATCTCGTCAACCGTCGCCTCCAGCACATCGCCGAGGACCGCATAGTCTTCGCCGCCGCGCTTGTCCGCAACCGCGTAGATCTCGGCCTGCGCGGCGTTGACGATATCCGCGACGTCCCCGCCGCCCTGGCCGTAGCCCATCTGGACGATCTTCGTGCCGGCATCGACGAGCCGCCGAAGGACCGCCCGCTCGGCCACGATCTGCGCGTAGTACCCGGCGTTGGCCGCAGTGGGCACCGATGAGATGAGCTGGTGCAGGTAGGCCTGTCCACCGACACGGACCAGGTCGCCGCGTTTGGTCAGCTCGTCGGAGACCGTGATCGCGTCGGCCGGCTCGCCGCGACTGTAGAGATCCAGGATCGCGTCATAGATCAGCTCGTGGGCAGGGCGATAGAAGTCGGCGCCCTTGAGCCCCTCGACGCAGTCGGCGATGGCATCCTTGGACAGCAGCATGCCGCCGATGACGCTTTGCTCCGCGTGGACGTCCTGCGGAGGCAACCGGTCGTCGGCCGATCCGTAGGAGGACTGCGCCGGCCCGTCATACGACCCCAGTTTCAACTCCGCGAGCGACACGCGCGACCCCTTCGATCCCGACCCTGCAACCGGACTGACGACCAGCACACCACGCGGGTCCGACAGCCCCCGGTAAGGCGGGCGGGCCATCGCCCGTGCAGTGATCGGTGCGAACTAGTCACGCTATGGCCGCGCGCCGTCGACGCCAAACAGGGCCTGTGCGCATCGTGGGGACAACCTGTGCACCACGCCGACCACGGCTGTGCACACCTTGGGGACAAGCCTGTGAACTTCCTCATGCTTTGGCGCCCACCATGCGGGCTGGGCTGCACAGATGTTGTCCACCCCTTGTGGACAACAATAAACTTCGCGCGTGTCGCCCGACAGGCGGTGCTCGGGATGACTAGTTCCCATGAGCCATAACCTGAGCCGATGAGGACCGTCCGACATGACCTGGTCGATGCCGTATGCGGTGCGCTCGAGAAGGAGGGTGACCCCGACCGTGCCACGGGCCAGCAGGGCTACATGAAGTCCACGATGCCATTTCGTGGCCTCAGCTCACCCCAGCTCAAGGCTGCCTTGCACCCGCTCCTGGCCGACCCGGCTTACCGCCTTGTCGACCGCGACGAGTGGGAGGCCACCATCCGCGGGCTCTGGGATGGCGCCCAGTTCCGCGAGGAACGCTATGCCGCCCTGGCCATCTCTGGACACCCGCGCTACCGGCAATGGGGCCGGGACCGCTCGGCGATGCCGCTCTATCGCTACCTGGCGGAGTCGGGTGCCTGGTGGGACTTCGTGGACGAGATCGCCGCACACCGGGTCGGCCCGGTTCTGAGGGCATACCCCGATCGCGAGCCCGAGCGGATGCGCGCCTGGGCGATGGAGGGCAGCATGTGGGTGCGCCGGGTGGCCATCCTCAGCCAGCTCTCGAGCAAGAACGAGACGGACCGGCAACTTCTTCTCGACTGCATCACACCGAACCTGGCTGACCGCGAGTTCTTCATCCGCAAGGCAATTGGCTGGTCATTGCGCCAATACGCACACTCCGGTACGAACGCTGCCGACTGGGTGCGCCGCAGCGTGGATGAGCTCGGCCCCCGGCTTTCACCACTGTCGCGCAGGGAGGCTCTCAAGCACCTGGCCTGAGCGTCGGCGCGAGCAATGACGCCCGCGTTCTCGGCATACCGCTCACACCGCGAACGTCCGGTCGAACGGCCAGCACCTGGTTGACCCCGATCCGGTTGCCCTCGAAGGCGAGTGCGGAGCCTGCCATGTACAACCGCCACACCCGCGCCCGGCCGGGGCTTGAGAGCTCAACAGCCTTGTCCCAGTTCGCTTCCAGGTTCGCGACCCAGGCCCGCAAGGTCAGCGCGTAGTGCTCGCGCAGCGACTCGACATCGCGCACTTCGAAGCCGGCCCCTTCCAGCGCCTCCACCATCACGGCCATCGGCTGAAGCTCCCCGTCAGGGAAGACATAGCGGTCGATGAACGAGGTGCGAGAAAAGCCTGATCCTGAGCCTGGGCGGATGGAGATCGCGTGGTTGAGCAGCCGGCCGCCAGGGGCCAGCAGAGCGAACAGTTCCCCGGAGTAGGTCGGCAGCATCGCCTGGCCCACGTGCTCCGCCATGCCGATGCTGGCAATCGCGTCATAAGGCCCGTCGTGGACATCGCGGTAGTCCTGGATGCGGATCTCCACGAGGTCACCGACTCCCTCGGCGTTCGCCCGTCTGCGGGCATAGTCGGCCTGCTCGCTCGAGAGCGTGATGCCGACCACCTCGACGCCATAGTCGCGGGCAGCGATGCAGGCAAAGGACCCCCAGCCGCATCCGACGTCGAGGACACGCATGCCGGGCCTGAGCCCGAGCTTGCGGGCAACGAGGTCACACTTGGCCTGCTGGGCCTCCTCCAGACCGAAGGCCAGGCCCGGGTCCTGCTCGTAGTAGGCACAGGAATAGGTCATCGACGGCCCGAGAACCAGCTCGTAGAAATCGTTTCCGACGTCATAGTGGTGGGCGATGGCCTGGGCGTCCCGGCTCCTGGAGTGGAGCAGCCCACCCAGCTTCGACTCCTCGGCCGGAGGTCGCGGTGGCGGACCCGCCACCCCAAGGCGCAACGCGGCCTTGACCACCGCACGGCGGGTGGACCCGTCGATGACTACCCCCGGTCCGAACTCGGGATCGGCAATCCTGTCCAGCGCCGTCAGGCCAGCCATGATGTCCCCTTCGATCAGGACATCGCCGGAGACGTAGGCTCGCGCGAAACCCAGCTCGTTGGGGGCCCACAGCAGACGCCGCAGCGCCCGGGGGCTGGTGAACGTGAGCTGCACCGGGGCACCGGACGGGCCGATTTCGCTACCGTCCCAACACCGCAGGCGCACGGGCAGGTCCCCACCCAAACCCGCATGAACCAATGGGTTTACGACATCCGCGACGCTCATGAGGGACTCCTTGTCGACACCACGACAGCACATCAGCACCAACTCACTACGAGAGCGACAACGGACGGCAGCCCCCACAGATTCCCGGGGCCCTACCCTGCGATGGTGAACAGCAACGGGAGCCTGCACGCCAACGGTCCCGTGGACCAACGGCGCGAGATCGTCCGACTGGCCGTGCCCGCGTTCCTGGCCCTCGTCGCCGAGCCACTGTTTCTGCTGGCCGACTCCGCGATCATCGGCCACCTGGGGACCACCCAGCTGGCCGGACTCGGTGTGGCCAGCGCCGCACTCATCACCGCGGCCAACATCTTCGTCTTCCTCGCCTACGGCACGACGTCCATCGTCGCCCGACACGTGGGCGCCGGCTCAGAACAAAGCGCCGTCGGTGCTGGCATCGACGGACTGTGGCTGGCCATCGCGATCGGCGTCGTCACGGGTGCCCTGGTGGCCGCGTACGCCGAACCACTGTGCGCGCTGTTCGGCGCCTCGCCCGCCGCCCTGAAGCAGGCGGTGACCTATCTGCGGGTGTCTGCGATCGGCATACCGGCGATGCTGGTGGCTCTGGCGGTGACCGGGGTCCTGCGCGGACTCCAGGACACGAGAACGCCTTTGGTGGCATCCGTCGTAGGTTTCAGCGCCAACATCGCGCTCAACCTGCTGTTCGTCTACGGCCTGGGTATGGGCATTGCGGGCTCCGCGCTGGGGACCGTCCTCGCGCAGTCCGGTATGGCGGCGGCCCTCGTCCTCGTCGTCACTCGCCGCGCCCGACGGCTCGGCGCCGGCCTTCGCCCACACCCTGGCAGAGTGCTCCGGGCGGCGATGGACGGCGTGCCACTGCTCGTCCGGACGCTGGCCCTACGCTTTGTCCTGCTCACGACGACCTGGGTCGCCGCCGGCCTGGGGGACGTGCCGCTGGCGGCCTACCAGGTGTCCGCCACGGTCTGGACCTTCCTCGCATTCGCCCTGGACGCACTGGCGATCGCCGGTCAGGCCCTGACCGGCAAGGCTCTGGGCGCCGGCGACGTCGAGGGCGCCAGGTCTGCCACCCGCACCATGCTGTTGTGGGGTGTCATTGGCGGCGGCATACTCGGGATTGTTGTGCTTGCAGCCCATTCGGTGCTGCCACGGCTCTTCACGACTGACCCCGCCGTGCAGTCGGCACTGGCCGCCGCCCTCATCGTGGTGGCGCTCGCCCAGCCCATCTCCGGGTTCGTGTTCGTGTTGGATGGCGTGCTCATCGGTGCCGGAGACGGCCGATGGCTCGCCTATGCCCAGGTCGGGCTCCTCCTGCTCTATCTGCCCCTCATCCTGGCCGTCCGGTCGGCCGGGCCGTCACTGCTGTCCGGTCCGGATGCGGCTGCTGCGCAAGGACATGCGCTGACGGTGCTCTGGCTGACGTTCGTCGCGTTCATGACGATGCGCGGCCTGGCCCTGGGCTGGCGAGCCCGTGGCGATGCATGGCTGATCACCGGCGCGACCCGCTGACGCCTTTGCTCACTTCAGGCCGGTTTGCTCAGTTCAGGCCGGTTTCTGGCCCCGGAATCGGGCTC
>JBBQUB010000005.1:0-29461 GCA_038212865.1 Actinomycetales bacterium | reverse complement strand
CGGCGGCGCTCGACCCGGCGGCGCTCGACCCGGCGGCGCTCGACCCGGCGGCGCTCGACCCCGCCCGAGGTCGGCGGCTGGTCGGCCTGGTCCCGCAGGAGCCTGGCGACCTGCTCTATCTGGACAGCGTTGCCGGCGAGTGCGAGCGGGCCGATCTCGAGAGTGGCGCCGCGACGGGCGCCTGCGCCCTTTTGCTGGAGCGGATCGCGCCCGGCATCGAGCCTGGCCAGCACCCCCGGGATCTGTCCGAGGGTCAGCGGCTCGCGCTCGTACTGGCCGTCCAGCTCAATGCCGACCCGGCGGTGCTGCTGCTTGACGAGCCCACGCGCGGGCTCGACTACGGAGCGAAGCGGCGGCTGCGTGACGTCGTCCACGAGCTGGCCGACTGCGGTCGCGCAGTCCTCTTGTCCACCCACGACGTCGAGTTCGTCGCCGACACCGCCGATCGCGTGGTCGTGATGGCAGACGGCGAGGTGGTCGCCGACGGCCCAACCGCGGAGGTCATTGTCTCCTCCCCCGCCTTCGCGCCACAGGTCGCCAAGATCTTGTTGCCGCAACCGTGGCTGACGGTCCGGGACGTGCGAGCCGCGCTGGCCGCACCCGCACCCACCTCGGGAACCCGGCCATGAGCTCGAACACTGACGCTCGGGTCCGCGCCATCGCGTTGCGGCCGCGCTCGACGGCGGCCGTCATCCTGATGTCGGTCGTGGGTTTGGCGGCGTTCGCCTGGCCGCTGCTGGTCCATCCAGATGCGGGGCTGGCGCACAGCACCGACGCACCGCTGCTGTTTGCCATGCTCTTGCCGCTGCTGATCGGTGTCGTGCTGGCCGAGGTCGGCGAGGGTGGTCTGGACGTCAAGGCCGTGGCGATGCTTGGCGTGCTCGCTGCCGTCGGCGCAGCCCTGCGACCGCTCGGTGCCGGCACGGCGGGTCTCGAGACCGTGTTCTTCCTGCTGATCCTGGCCGGCCGGGTGTTCGGTGCAGGGTTCGGCTTCGTGCTCGGCGCAACCACGCTCGGGGCCTCTGCGCTGGTGACCGGTGGCGTTGGGCCGTGGCTGCCGTTCCAGATGCTCGGGGCCGCCTGGGTCGGGCTTGGCGCCGGCCTGCTCCCCCCGGCTCGGGGACGGGCCGAGCTCGGGCTGCTCGCGGCATATGGCGGACTCAGTGCACTGGCCTATGGGCTGCTCCTCAACCTGACGTTCTGGCCATTCAGTATCGGTTCCGGGACCCAGCTTTCGTTCGTGCCCGGAGCCGGGCTGGTCACCAACCTGCACCATTTCCTGGTGTTTTCGGCGGCGACCTCTCTGGGCTGGGACCTCGGGCGCGCCTTGACCAACGTGGCGCTGATCCTGCTCACCGGGAGGGCTGTGCTCGGAGCACTGCGCCGTACCGCCAGGCGCGCCGCTTTCACCGAGAGCACGACCTTCGGGCCGGTCTGAACAGCCCCTGCGCTCGGTCCCAAGGCCAGCCCCACTGCCCTGGTGGTACAGCGCCTTGTGCGCCCCCGCGTCACCGCGGCCAAGCGTCCGAGCGCAGGACCGCCGAAGCGGTTCGCTGTCGGAGTTGGCGCTGCGTTGACCGTCTCGGCCGCAGTCCTGTGGGCTCTGGATGTCGCAGCCCCCGCCGTGGTGACGATCGGCGCGATCATGGTCGTCTTTCCCGCTCTCGAGGCCATCCTGGGGATCTGCGTGGGATGCAAGATGTTCGCAGTCCTGATGAAGCTCGGACTCGTGCCCGAGGAGATCTGCCTGGAGTGCGCCGACCTCAGCCTGCGCCAATGGCCGATCGCCGAGCCGGCCTGAGGCGTCAGTCGCGCCAGATCAGGACGACCGCCCGATCGTCGGTCTCCCCGGCCAGCGCTGCGGCACCGATGCGTGCCGCCCCACCCGTAAAGCCCTTGGACACCAGGCGTTCCGCTGCACCGAGCATCCGGTCGATGCCGAGTGTCAGGTCGCGGGTCCTGGTCTCGATGACACCGTCGGTATAGAGCAGCAAGGCATCACCACGATTGAGCTGGCCATAGGAACGGGGGTAGGCGGCGCCATCCAGGACGCCCAACAGCGGCCCGTTGCCGGAATCCAGGACCTGCCACAGCCCAGAGCCTGCCGAGAACTTCACCGCTGGAGGATGTCCGGCCCCGCCCAGCATGAACTGGCCGGTGTCGAGCTCGAGCGCCACATAGATCGCCGTGGCAAAGCCTTCGCCCCAGTCCTGGCGAAGCAGATAGGAGTTGGCCGCACCCAGGAACTCGGCCGGTTCCATCGCGCCGAGCAGACCGCCAAAGGCCCCCGACAGCAGCAGCGCCCGTGTCCCGGCATTGACGCCCTTGCCGGAGACATCCACCAGGGCGATCTCGAGCAGGTCACCGGTGTTCGAGCGGCTGGCCACCACGAAGTCACCCGAGAAGGACTCGCCATAGGCCGACTCCAGGGAAACCTCAGCGTGCCAAGGATCAGGCAGGGTCGGCAGCGTGCCGTGGGCGCGAAGCCGATCGCGGAGGTCGACCAACATCGACTCCCCGAGCGTCCCCTGAACACCCAATCGGGCCCGGGAGACCGACAGCCAGATCATGTTGGCTGCCACGAGGGCGATGACGATGGTGTTCCCGGTGACGCTGACCTTGTCCCCGGGCAGGGCGAACCCGTCATACATCAGTAGTCCGGCGATCGCGAGCAGGACCAGGGCGAGCCATCGAGGCGCCAGGAACAGACCGGCGAGGACGATCAGCGGCACGAAGGCAGACCACGGTATGAAGGAAGGCCAGCGCACGATCGCGGCAGCCAAGAGCGCGGCCACGAGGATGAGGACCAGCGCGGCGATGATCGGAAAGCTCCGCACGATCCAGCCGATGCGCTCCGAGATCCGGCCCAGCGAAACGGCGCGTCGTCGCCGCGCTACCACCTTCGCATGTTTGGCCACGATGGGAACTGTATTGAACGTGGTTGTCGTCGCGGGGGTCTTTGCAGATTTCTGACCAAGCACGGTGTTGTCGGTTCAGCCCTCGGCCGCCGGCACGGGGGGCAGCTGCCCGTCGTGCTCGTAGCGCTCGACCATGGCCAGGCGTCGCGCATGCCGCTCGTCACCGCTGAACCTCGTGGTCAGGAAGGCCTCGACCATGGCCTCGGCCTCATCCGTCGTGTTCATCCGCGCACCGATGGACAGGATCTGGGCGTTGTTGTGTGTCCGGGCGAGCCGGGCCAGCTCGACGTTGTACGCCAGCGCCGCCCGAATACCGCGGACCTTGTTCGCGGCCATCTGCTCGCCGTTGCCCGATCCGCCCAGCACGATGCCGAAGGCTCCGATGTCGCCCGACACGGCCTGCGCCGCGCGCAACACTGCCACGGGGTAGTCGTCCTGGGCGTCGAAGTACTCCGGCCCGTGGTCGACCACGTCATAGCCTTTGCCCTGCAGGAAGGTCACCAGGGTGCACTTCAGGTCGTATGCCGCGTGGTCGCCGCCGATGTGTACTCGCATGTGTGTGGAGCCCCTTATCTTTGTCGATCGGCTGGAGCCGGTGTCCTTTTGGGAAGGGTCAGGAGTGGGCGTCGTTGTGGATCGCGAAGTCCGGTGCGGTCGTGCGGGTGCGTTTGAGCTCGAAGAAACCGGGGGTTCCGGCCACGAGCAGGCACCCGTCCCAGAGCCTTCCGGCATCCTCGCCGGTGGGGGCGGGCGTCACGACAGGGCCGAAGAACGCGACGTCGTCGACGCAGATCACCAGAATGCCGACGTCATCGCCCACCAGGTCCATGGCCCGGTGATGACTGGTGCGCAGTTCGTCATCGACCTGAGTCGAGTCGGCGAACCGGACGAGGTCAGCCGGGAGGCCGACCTCGCCCAGCGCCGGAGCGATGACCTTGAAGTAGTCCTCCTCGCCGCCAAGGTGGATGCGGGTGCCCATGGCGTCATACAGGGGCTTTATCACGGTGGCGCCATGCTCAAGGGCCGCCGCGATGATCACGCGGACCGGGCCCCAGGAGCGACCCATCATCGAGAGGTAGCTCGGGGAGAGCTCGCGCCCCTCGTTGAGGACCGACAGGCTCATCACCGACCAGGTGACCTCGATGTCGCGGACCGCTTCGACCTCCATCAGCCAGCGGGAGGTCATCCACGCCCACGGGCAGACCGGGTCGAACCACATCTCAACGGGAGCCTTGGCAGTCATGGATCCCATCCTGTCAGCCGTTGGCGGTCGCCAACGGTGAGGGTCCCTCAGGGGTCATGCGAGGATATCTCGACCCCCCTTTCCCCTGGAGATGACCTCGTGCCTGGCAAGAACCTGACTCGCGACGAAGCCCGCGAGCGCGCTGACCTGTTGTCCGTGACGGCCTATGACATCGCCCTCGACCTCACGACCGGCCCCACCACCTTCCGAACCCGATCAACGATCACCTTCACGGTGTCCGAGCAGGCCGCCAGCACTGGGTCCGCGAACACGTTCGTCGATCTCATCGCGGCGTCTGTCGAGCAGATCATCCTCAACGGTGAGCCGCTTGACCCTGCAACGCATTTCGACGGCGTCAGGGTCCGGCTGCCTGCGCTGCGGTCTGGCGGCAACGAGGTCACGATCGACGCGACCGGGGTCTACATGAACACCGGTGAGGGCCTGCACCGCTTCGTGGACCCGGTGGACGACGAGGTCTATCTGTACACGCAGTTCGAGGTCGCCGACTGTCGGCGCATGTTCGCCGTCTTCGACCAGCCCGACCTCAAGGCCAGGTTCGCCTTCACGGTCACCGCTCCGGGGCACTGGCAGGTCGTCTCCAACGAGACCACCCCGCAGCCGGTTCCAGCCGGCGAGGCTGCGGGAGTGCCAAGCGCGATCTGGACCTTTGCGCCCACCCCGAGCATCTCCAGCTACATCACGGCCCTGATCGCCGGCCCCTATGACGTGGTTCGAGACGAGGTCCAGACGCGGAAGGGCCCCGTGCCTTTGGCCATCCTGTGCCGCAGGTCCCTGACCCCGCACCTGGATGCCGACAACATCTTCGACTGCACCAAGCGCGGTTTTACGTTCTATGAGAAGGAGTTCGACTGCGCATACCCCTTTGCCAAGTACGACCAGATCTTCACACCCGAATACAACATGGGTGCGATGGAGAACGCCGGCGCGGTCACGTTCAACGAGAAGTATGTCTTCCGGGCCAAGGTCACCGAGGCCATCATCGAGCGCCGGGCCCTGACGATCCTGCACGAGCTTGCCCACATGTGGTTCGGCAACCTCGTGACGATGCAGTGGTGGAACGACCTTTGGCTCAACGAGTCCTTCGCCGAATGGGCCTCCACGACGTGCTCGGCCGAGGTCACCCAATGGGGCGCCGCCTGGACCACCTTCGGCACCGCCGAGAAGTCCTGGGCCTATCGCCAGGACCAGTTGTCCTCGACCCACCCGATCGTGGCTGACATCCGGGACCTTGAGGACGTCGAGGTCAACTTCGACGGAATCACCTATGCCAAGGGCGCCTCGGTCCTCAAACAGCTCGTGGCCCACGTCGGTCGCCAGCCCTTCACGGCCGGGCTTCGCCAGTACTTCTCGCAGCACGCCTGGCAGAACACCACGCTCGCTGATCTGCTCGGGCACCTCGAGGAGGCCTCCGGTCGTGACCTGCGCACGTGGTCACAGCTGTGGCTCGAGACCGCTGGCGTCAACACCCTCCGGCCCGAGCTCACCGTCGACGAACAGGGCGTCATCACGGCTGCCGCCATCACCCAGAGCGCGGTCGAAGCGTTTCCCACGCTTCGTCCGCACACTGTGGCGATCGGCAGCTACGCTGTGGAGGGCGACCAGCTCGTGCAGGTCAACCGGATCGAGCTCGACATCGACGGTGAGCGCACCGAGGTGCCGGCCCTGGTCGGCCAACGACGGCCGGACCTGCTGCTGGTCAACGACGACGACCTGGCCTATGCCAAGATCCGCCTCGACGAGGCCTCGATGGCCACCTTCCTGGCAAACCCCCGAGGGTTCACCAGCAGCCTCCCCCAGTCCCTCGCCCTGGGCGCCGCGTGGGACATGACGCGCGACGCCGAGATGTCTGGGCGAGATTTCGCCGACCTGGCGCTGGGCGCGCTTCCGGGTGAGAGCGACTCGACCCTGCTGCGGGTTCTGCTCAGCCAGCTGCACGGCGCAGCGCATCTGTACGTCGCCCCTGAGCACCGCGACGAGGCTCTGTTGTCGCTGACTGGCCGCCTGCGCGAGCTGACCACGTCGGCCGAACCCGGCAGCGACTCGCAGCTGCAGCTGGTCAGCGCGTTCGCCGGAGACGCCCGCAGCGCGCAGGACCTGACCTGGCTGCGCGGCCTGCTCGAGGGAAGCCAAGTGCTCGACGGCCTGGCGATCGACACCGAGATGCGTTGGACGCTGCTCACCAGCCTAGCCACCGCCGGCGCCGCCTCAGAGACCGAAATCGAAGCCGAGCGTAAGAAGGACAACACAGCCACCGGCCGTGAGCGCGCCGCCCGGGCGCTGGCGACCCTACCCACGGCCGAGGCCAAGGCCGCAGCGTGGCACCAGGTCATCGAGACCGAAGGCCTGCCCAACCAGACGGTCGACGCCATTGCTCAGGGCTTTGGCCGGGTGCACGAGCCGGCGCTGCTCACGGCGTACGTCGAGAAGTACCACGCCATGCTCACGACGCTGTGGGGCTCACGGACCCACGCCATCGCCGAGTCGGTCGTCGTGGGCTTCTATCCGTTGATGTTGGCCAACCGTGAGCTGGCTGGCGCCTCACAGCGCTGGCTGGACGCCAATCCGCAGGCACCAGCGGCTCTGCGCCGCGTCGTCTCCGAGAACCGCGACGGCGTGACCCGCGCGCTCGCCGCCCAGGAGCGTGACGCCCAGCGCGACTGAGCCGGCGGCATACCGCTTGTCGAAGAGAGCAGCGTGAAGCGTCTTGGGCGTCTGCACACCCACAACCCTCCACCGTGAGACAGCGAACCCGAAAACTCAGCGCTGGGTGACGGTACGGACCAGGCGACGGGCCCAGCGCGAGGCCACCAGGTCCTCAAGGCTCACCGGCTTGCCATCCGGCCCGGCCAGGGGCAGCCGCCAGTTCGGGTACTCCTCATCGGTTCCCGGTTGGTTCATGATCCGGTGGTCGCCGGTCAGATCCGCAACAGCAACCCCGATCAGCTTGGCCGGTGTCCACGACAGGAACCGGTGCAAAGCCTCGACGACGTCGCTGAGGGGGGCATCGGGTCGCAACAGGCCCCGGTCGATGAGCATGTCGAAGACCTCGTGGCGAGCAGCCTCCTCGATCGCTCGCTCCTGCTCGACGGGCCGGGTGAGCAGGCCGAGGTGATCGCGCAGGTCGACGTGCGCACCCCCGAGATATCCGGCGGTCGGCGGCAGGTCATGGGTGGTGACGGTGGCCAGACACAGCTCGCGATAGGCCTCGGCCGGCAGCGGCTTGCCCTGCGCGTCCCGTTCGAACCAGAGGACGGACGTGCCGAGAATGCCGCGTTCGCGAAGATAGTCACGAACCCACGGCTCGACGACCCCGAGGTCCTCGCCGACCACCAGAGCGCCCGCGCGATAGGCCTCCAGCGACAGGATGCCGATCAGCGCCTCGTGGTCGTAGCGGACATAGGTGCCCTCGTTGGCGGGACGGCCCTCTGGGACCCACCAGAGTCGGAACAGGCCGGTGACGTGGTCGATCCGGATGCCACCGGCGTGGCGCAACACCATGCGAAGCATGTCCCGGTATGGCGCATAGCCCAGATCCTCGAGCCGGTCCGGCCGCCACGGTGGCTGGCTCCAGTCCTGGCCGAGCTGGTTGTACTGGTCCGGCGGGGCCCCGACCGTGACATGGCGGGCGAGGGCGTCGGCGAGCCCCCAGGCATCGGCGCCTTCGGGGTGGACTCCCACCGCGAGGTCGTGAACGACCCCGATCGACATCCCCGCCTCCTGGACGTGGCGCTGGGCGGCGGCGAGCTGCTCATCCACGATCCACTGCAGCCAGCGATAGAACTCAACCTCATCGCCGATCTGGTCGCGCATCGCATCGACGGCGGGGCTGCGTGGGTCCTGCAGCTCGGCGGGCCACTGACCCGACGGCAGCCCGTACTTCTCGGCGAGCGCCGACCACGTGGCAAAGTCGAGCAGTCCCTGGCCCTCGCGCTCGCAGAACGTGGTGAAAGCTCGCTCCCGTCGCGATGACCTCGGTTGATGGAAGACGGTGCGCAACGCTGCAATCTTGATCTCCCAGACCGCATCTCGGTCGATGGTGTCCGCTTCGTTGAGCAGTCGCGCGTCATCCGCGTGCCACTCCAGCAGCTGCCGCTCCGCTGCGGACACGTAGCCGATCTCCGGGATGTCCTCGATCCGGATATAGATCGGGTTGACGAATCGCCGTGACGTCGGCAGGTAGGGCGAGGGCTCCATCGGCGCCACTGGCTCGGCCGCGTGCAGCGGGTTCACCAGGACGAAGTCCGCGCCAAGGTCGGTCGCCGCCCATGCCGCCAGGCCGGCAAGATCAGCCAGGTCGCCCATGCCCCACGACTGACGGGAGCGCACGGAGTAGATCTGGGTCATCAGTCCCCAGGCACTTCGATGCTGCAGCACAGAGGGCAGGGCCAGAACTGACGGAGAGACGACCAGCGATGTCGAGAAGTCGTCCCCAGCAATGCGTGCGTTGATCGTGTGCCAGCCCAGCGGCAGGTCGCCCGGCACCTCGAAGGTCGCCTCGCCCGTCGGGTGGCCGTCGATGACCCTGGGCTCGACGTAGTGATCAACCTGACGAACTTCGCGCCGGGATCCGTCTTCGAGAACAACCCACACATCGGCCAATGCGCCATGGGGCAGATGCAGGGGCACCCACGAGGGCCAGCTTTCTCGGCATACGACAATCGGCGGCAAGGTCCGACGCCACGCTCGGTCTGCAACAACGGCAAGGGATCTCGCGACTGCAGCGTCGTCAGAGACGTCAAGCCCCAGCGCGTTGAGGACCGCCGAGATGGTGGGCTCACCGACGATGACGTGGTTGCCCTGCCAGTCCCAGTACTCTGTGGCGACGCCGAAGGCACGGGCAAGTTCGGCTAGTGCATGCGAGGGGGCGGGCGTCGGCACGTCATTCCTTTCCGAGGGGCAGCATCGGGTACGCATGCGAGTGTTTCACGGGTGCCATGCGGGCATACGTCCGACCAATGGCAAAGATAGCGGGTATGACGTTCGCACCCCTCGCCTCCACGCCGAACCGCGCGCTCCCCGTCCTGATCAATGCCAAGCTGGACGAATGGCCGTGGCTCGGGCCCTCGTTGACCATCGTCGGCACCCTGTTAGGTGCGATGCTGTTCCGCTGGATGCTGCACCGCGCCATCGACCGGATCGTCGGTAACGCGTTGACCCGCGCGGCCCGCAACGATAGCCAGACTCCTCGCCGGGCTTCGCGGATCCTGGCCCAGGCCACCGGGCTGGACGAAGAGCGCAAGACACAGCGCGCGGCAACCATGGGCGCCATCCTCAAGAGCACCTCGACGTTCGTCATCTTCACCCTGGCCCTGCTCACGGTCATGGCCACGGTGGGCTTGCCGCTAGGACCGCTTCTGGCCTCCGCTGGGGTCGGGGGCGTCGCACTTGGCTTCGGCGCGCAGAGTCTGGTCAAGGACTTCCTGTCCGGCATCTTCATGATCCTGGAAGACCAGTACGGCGTGGGTGACGTCATCGACACCGGGGAGGCGATCGGCACGGTCGAGGACGTCACACTGCGGGTGACCAGGCTGCGGGATGCCAGCGGAATCGTCTGGTACGTGCGCAACGGCGAGATCGTCAGGATCGGCAACCGTTCACAGGGATGGTCGACCGCTGTGGTGGACATCCCTGTCGGCTACAGCGAGAACCTCGATGTCGTCCTGCCCCTGATCCGTGCGGTGGTGCACGATCTGGATCTGTCGGACGAGTGGACAACGCGGCTGCTCGAGGAGCCTGTGGTGGCGGGGGTCGAGTCGATGATCGGCGGCGTGGTCACGGTCCGGATCATCGCCAAGTGCGCGCCGAACGAGAGCTTCTCGGTCTCCCGGGAAATCCGCGAACGGGTCAAGGCAGCCTTCGACGAGGCCGGGATCCGTGCTCCGCAGGTCATGCCGCCGTATGGCGGTGCGCCCGGCGCTCCCCACGCCTGAGCCCGGCTGAAAGACTGGCGCCGTGACTGCGGAGAGCTTCTATGACCAGGTGGGCGGCCACGAGACGTTCCGCACGCTCGCTCACGAGTTCTACAAGGGCGTGGCCGCCGACCTAGCGCTGCGGGCGCTCTATCCAGATGATGACCTCGGTCCGGCGGAGACGCGGTTCCGAATGTTTCTGGAGCAGTACTGGGGCGGTCCCACCACGTATGCCGAGGAGCGGGGCCACCCGAGGCTGAGGATGCGCCACCACCCGTTCAAGGTCACCCCAACCCAGCGCGACCGGTGGCTGACGCACATGATGGCAGCCATCGACACCCTTGATCTCGCCCCCACCAACGACCTGATCCTGCGCGACTACCTAGAGCGTGCAGCCCAGTCCATGGTCAACACCCTGGAGGACTGAAGATGACCTCGGCCGATCACGACGCCGAACCGGCCGCCGGGGGTCCCTCGACGGCGCTGGTCCACGCAGCCCTCGGCGCGGACGCACCATGGTGGCACCATGCCGTGATCTACCAGATCTACCCGCGCTCGTGGGCCGACGCCAACGGTGACGGGGTCGGGGATCTGCCTGGCATCACGGCCCGACTGCCCTACCTGCGCAGTCTGGGCGTGGACGCCATCTGGCTCTCGCCCTTCTACACCTCCCCCCAGGCCGACGCCGGCTATGACGTGGCCAACTATCGCGACATCGACCCGATCTTCGGCACGCTGGCCGACGCCGACACTCTGCTGGCCACGGCGCGCGACCTTGGACTCAAGGTCATCGTGGACCTGGTGCCCAACCACTCCTCCGACGAGCACGCGTGGTTCCGCGACGCCCTTGACGCGGGACCTGGGAGCCCCGAGCGGGAGCGCTATGTGTTCCGTGACGGCCGCGGCCCCATGGGCGAACTGCCGCCGAACAACTGGCAGAGCGCCTTCGGTGGTGCGGCCTGGTCCCAGGTCTCATCGGGCAGCGGCACAGATGGGCAGTGGTACCTCCATCTCTTCGACGTCAAGCAGCCCGACTTCAACTGGGACAACCCCGAGGTCCGGGCCGAGTTCGAGGACGTGCTGAGGTTCTGGCTCGACCGGGGTGTCCACGGCTTCCGGGTCGACGTCGCCAACGCACTGGTCAAGGAAGCAGAGTTGCCCGACTGGGACGAGCCCGTGCGCATCGTCGGTGACCTCGACGCCGTCCCGCACGAGCACCACGACAAGCGGGCGCCGATGTGGGACCAGGAGGGGGTTCATGAGATCTATCGGGCTTGGCGTCGAATCCTCAACTCCTACAACCCGATCGACGCTGATGGTCACTCGAGCGACAACGACCGCATCCTCTGCGCCGAGGCCTGGGTCGACTCGCAGGAGCGAAGGGTTCGCTACGTTCGCGAGGACGAGATGCACCAGGCGTTCAACTTCGACTTCCTGCTGACGCAATGGCGAGCCGCCGACCTTCGGGGCGACATCACGTTGTCGCTGACAGCAGCGGACTCGGTTGGCGCCCCCACCACCTGGGTGCTGTCCAACCACGACGTCGTCCGGCACGTCTCTCGGCTCGGGCTCCCCGTAGGAACCAAGCGCCCCAACGGAATTGGCGTCGGCGACCCGCAGCCGGATCCCGTTCTGGGTCTTCGTCGTGCGCGAGCGGCCACCGCCCTGATGCTGGCCCTTCCAGGCTCGGCCTACCTCTACCAAGGCGAGGAGCTCGGGCTGCCCGACTCCACCGACCTGCCGGATGACGTTCGTCAGGACCCCGTGTGGGAGCGCAGCGGTCACACCGAGCGCGGCCGTGACGGCGCCAGGGTGCCGATGCCGTGGGAAGGCGACCGGCCGTCATACGGCTTCAGCCCAACGGGTCAGACCTGGTTGCCGCAGCCGGAGTCCTACGCGGCATTGGCGGTCGACCGTCAGCTGGGCATCGAGGGCTCAACCCTCGAGCTGTACCGCTCGCTGCTGGCCACCCGTGGCCAGCGTGGTCTGGGGGTCGGCTCGCTGAGCTGGCTTGGCGGCTTTTCCGATGAGGTGCTGGCTTTCGTCAACGCGCCGGCCGCCGGCGCAGGTGTCCTGGTCATCACCAACTTCGGCGCCGAGCCGGTGGCCGTTCCCGAGGGCGCCCAGACCCTGATCTCAAGTAGTCCCCTCGGCGGTGGTGGCACGATCCCGACCGATACGACCGTATGGCTCACCTGGTAATTTCCGGCGTGAGAGTTGGCAATGACTGTGAGGTCTTGGCTGCCCTGGCGACCGATTCCCCACAGTCAATGCCCACGGCCCATTGCCCACACCCTTGACAGCGGGCTTGACCCAACGTCCCCATGACGGCTTCTGGTCGCTGCATGGCTACCCTTGACCCAGTGACGACCGCTATGCGCCCCGACCAGATGCAGAAGCGACCTCAGGGGCCAATGGGGCCGGCATACCGGCTGATGACGGTCACGTTGATCGCGCTGGTCACGATCATCGCGTTCGAGGCGATGGCCATCTCAACGGCAATGCCAAGCGTTGCCAGAGAGCTGGACGCGGTCCGCTCCTATGGGCTCGCGTTCTCGGTCATGCTCACGGCCTCGATGCTCGGCATCGTCCTGGCCGGCGTCTGGTCGGACCGCCGCGGCCCGCTCCCCTCGCTGTTCGCCGGCCAGGTGCTGATGGCTGCCGGTTCGGCGCTGGCGGGGCTGGCCCCGACGTTCACCACCTTCTTGGCTGGACGTCTGATCGCCGGCCTGGGCGCCGGGTTGATCGTCGTGGCGCTGTATGTCGTCATCGGCCGAGCCTTCCCGGATGCGTTGCGCCCCAAGGTCTTCAGCTGGATCTCCGCTGCCTGGGTGCTCCCCTCACTGATCGGTCCACCCATCGCCGGCTGGCTGGCGTCGACCTGGTCATGGCGCTGGGTCTTCCTCATCGTGCTCGCCCCCATTGCAGTGACGATCACAGTGGTCAGCGCCCAGCGCGACCGAATCAACGCAGGCTCCTCAGCTGACCGGAGCGCTGACCCGACGGAGCCGTCCGACCGGTCGGGGCACCGCAGGCTGGCGCTGCTGGGTCTAGGCGTCGCCCTCTCCGCCGGAGCGATGCAGTGGGGGTCGGACCAGCTGGTCCCAGTGCACGCTGTCCCGCTCACCCTCGCGGCGTTGGGGCTGGTCGGCGTCGCGCTCACCGCGCCGCGACTCGTCCCGCCGGGCACGATGCGCATGTCGCGCGGGCTGCCCGCGGTCATGATGAGCCGGTTCCTGCTCACCGCCGCGTTCAACGGCTCCATCACCTTCATCCCGCTCATGCTGGTCAATGAGCGAAACGTGAGCCTTACGACAGCAGGCGTCATGCTCACGGTGGGCGCGCTCGGATGGTCGTTCGGCTCCTTCGTCCAAGGCCACCGGGTGATGCACAACCGTCGGTCCGGGCTCGTGGCCGCAGGTGGCGGCGCACTGACCGCTGGCATCCTCATGCTAGCCGCGATCGCCGGGTTCGGTTGGCCTTACTACGTGGTGGGGCTTGCCACGGCCGTGTCTGGGCTGGGCATGGGTCTGGCGATGTCATCGACTTCGGTGCTCGCACTGTCCCTGTCGAGCATCAGCGACCACGGCAGCTCGGCGTCGTCGCTGCAGCTGTCCGACGTCCTCGGCAGTGTCATGGGCATCTCGGCCGCCGGCGCGGTGTTCGCCGCGATGCACAACCCGGACGGCTCGGACATCCGCGTGTTCGAGCTGATCTGGGTGTCCTTGGCTGCCGTCGCCGCCCTCGTGATGGTCGGCGGTCAACGCACCAGAACGTGACCCGTCTCGGTGGAGAGCCGAGTCCACCGACCATGGGCAAAGACCCGAGCGTTCTCCCCCATCAGGAAGCCCAGCGCGTATGCCGCAAAGGCAGCTCCTGACGGAATCGGCGGAGTCGTGTGCGAGTCACGAGTCCACACGCGCTGCCGCAGAGCCGCAACCGCGGCCGCCCCAGAGCCCTCCGGAGCGCCCTGCGCGATCTCAGCAATACCTTGGGTAGCAACGGTTTTCAGATCAGCGACGCTCAGCTCCCCCACCCTCTCCCACCCGCTTCGCGGAGGGGCCTTGGCCGCCCAACCGAGGCTGACCATGGTCGGTGGGATCGACAAGGTCGAGGTCGCACCGCGGGCAAGACGGTCGGCGACGCTGGCCAGTGACACGGTGACGTCCACGTCAGCGGCGACGTCCACGTCCATGTCAGCGGCGACGTCCTCGCTCACGTCCACGGGCTCGGCCCGGTCCACGTCCACGGGCTCGGCCCGGTCCACGTCCAAGGGCCCGGCTAGGGCCATCACCCTGAGCCCGATGATCGCACCCGTCGTCATCAGCCCCTGTCCGGGCAGCACACCCACATACGCCGCCAGCGTGGTCCCGAAGGACTGCAGCCGGATGGCACCGTCGGGATCCAGGGATCGAGCGCGCGTGACATAGGTCCCCAGATCCGCGAGCGTCTCGGCGTCAGCGAAACGGAGCTCGCCTATCACTTGGCCCCCTGGCGCCAGCGGAACTGCACCGGATCGCCAGCCACCTTCTCGAGCACCGCCCGTTCGTCTTGGCGCAGCCGGCGGGGACTCGCCGTTGCGAAGTCGTAGGCAACCAGCGTCGTCTCGGCCCGCGCATACATCGTCACGCCTACCTCGGCCGGATCACGCACCTCGTAGGCAAGGTCGAAGCTAGCCCCCGAAATCTTGGTCGCCCAGATGTCCACGGTGATGGGCGCATGCCGGAAGTCCAGAGGCGCGAGGTACTCGATCTCGTGCCGGGCCACCACCACGCCATCGTCGAGCATGCTGCGATCCGGGCCGAACCATTGTTCGAAGGCGATGACGCGAGCATCCTCGAGCAGGCGCAGGAACTGGACGTTGTTGACGTGCCCATAGGCATCCATGTCGGACCATCGAAGCGGGACGTCGACACGGTAGGGGCGCTCGCTCATGGCGCCATCATCGCAGCCGGCAGATATCGTCACTGCGTGACCACCCCAGAGAGCGCCGATATCCTCGACCCGCTGGAGGACCTGCTCGATGTCCTCGACCTCAAGCCCCTCGGCTCCGCCCGCATCACCATTGGCGGTGTTGCTGCAGGCGAGCCGTCGACCGACTTCGACCTCGGCGAGTCCGAAAGGGATATCTTCATCGGGCGCAGCCAGCCGATGCCACACGGCCGGGTGTTCGGCGGGCAGGTCCTCGCCCAGTCGGTGATCGCGGCAGGGCGGACGGTCGAGGACCTCGCCGACGCGGCCGACCACCCCCGCCGGATCCACTCCTTGCACGGCTACTTCCTGCGCCCCGGCGACTCGAACCATCCGATCCGCTTTGCCGTGGAGCGACTTCGTGACGGACACTCGTTCTCGGCTCGTCGGGTCCACGCGATCCAGTTCGGCAAACCCATCCTGTCGATGATCGCCTCGTTCCAGACGGATGCCGCGGGGCTGAACCACCAGGATCCCATGCCCACGTCGCCAGACCCCGAGAGCCTGCAGACGGTGGCCGAGGTGTTCGCCGGAGAAGACAGCCCCGCCGCCAACTTCTGGTCGCGCGCAAAGGCCATCGACGTGCGTCACGTTCAGGGGGCGATCTACGTCCGCCCGGGAAGGCAGCTCTCGGCCCAACAGAGCGTGTGGCTGAGGCCCATCGGGCAGGTGCCTGACGACCCGCTGGTGAACGCCGCGATGCTGGCCTACTGCTCGGACTACGCACTGCTCGAGCCGGTGCTTCGCCGCCATGGCCTCGCCTGGTCCGACGGACGTCTACGCGTTGCCAGTCTCGACCACGCCATGTGGTTCCACCGACCCGCCCGCGTCGACGACTGGACCCTGTTCACCCAGTCCTCTCCGTCGGCATCAAGCGGACGCGGGCTCGCTGCTGGCCGGATGTTCAACGCCGATGGTCAGCTGCTCGCGACGGTTGCCCAGGAAGGCATGCTCCGCCTCAAGGAGTCATGACCGTCGCCAGTGCACGGCGGGCTTTGCCGCTAAGCGTTCGCTTAGTAGGCTCGTGACCTAGCCAGCCGCATCCCTTTGTTGTCAATGCAGTTCATCACGCCTTGGAGGCACCCGTGAGCACCAACACCACCCAACGCACCGCGATCGTCACCGGTGCCGCTCGTGGCATCGGGGCCGCTACTGCCCTTCGGCTGGCCAAGGACGGGCACGCCGTCGCCGTCCTAGACCTCGATGAGTCCTCGTGCGCAGCAACGGTCTCTGCCATCACCTCGGCCGGCGGCCGCGCCATCGCCGTGGGGGTCGACATCAGCGTGCCTGACCAGGTCGAGGCCGCCGTGGAACGAGTCGCGATGGAGCTCGGCGCGCCGACCATCCTGGTCAACAACGCGGGCATCATCCGCGACAACCTGATCTTCAAGATGAACGTCGAGGACTGGGATGCCGTGATGAATGTCCACCTGCGTGGCGCGTTCCTGATGACCAGAGCCGTCCAGGCACACATGACAGCCGAGAACTACGGCCGGATCGTCAACCTGTCCTCCACCTCGGCGCTGGGCAACCGCGGTCAGGTCAACTACTCCGCGGCCAAGGCGGGCCTGCAGGGGTTCACCAAGACGCTGGCGATCGAGCTCGGACGATTCGGCGTGACCGCAAACGCAGTGGCCCCCGGCTTCATCGCCACCGACATGACCAAGCAGACCGCCGCACGGCTGAACATCTCGTTCGAGGACTTCCTGGCCGGCGCCGCGGCCCAGATCCCGGTTGGCCGCGTGGGTCAGCCGCAGGACATTGCGGCCACGATCTCCTTCCTGACCAGCGAAGAGGCTTCGTTCGTCTCGGGCCAGGTCATCTACGTGGCGGGCGGCCCCGCGGACTGACTGATCCCGCCACCCGACCGAACACCTCTGATGCGGTCAGAGGCCTCCGCCCAGCATGACGCCACCGTCCAGGACCAGGGTCTGGCCCGTGACCCATGACGAGTCGTCAGAAAGCAGGAACGAGACTGCCCCGGCGACGTCCTCGGGAACACCAAGCCGCTTCAGCGGGTAATGTGCGGCAACCTTTTCCTCGCGCCCTTCGTACAGAGCCCGCGCGAACGACGTTTTCACTACGGCCGGAGCCACCGCGTTGACCCGAATATCGGGGCCCAGCTGATAGGCCAGCTCGGTGGTCAGGTGGATCAACGCGGACTTGCTCACGGCATACCAGCCCAGGGCTCCCGTGGCGCGAAGGCCAGCGATCGACGCGATGTTGACGATCGCCCCGCCCGGGTTTTCGGAGGTGCCCAGACCAACGGCAACGGCCTTCTGAATCCAGCTGAAAGCACTGAAAACGTTGACTTCCAGCACCTTGCGGGCTACGTCGAGGTCCGTGTCCAGCATGGGCCCGTATGCCGGGTTGATACCGGCGTTGTTGACCAGGTAGTCGAGTCGCCCAAAGTTGGACAGGGCCGCGGCGACCACCTCTTCCTGGTGCGCCGCTGCGTCCGCATGCCCGACCACAGCCAGGGCATGCTCCGGGCCTCCGAGCACCTCGACGGCCTCCGCCAGTGCCTCGGCCTTGCGCGCAGTGATGACCACACGCGCGCCATCGGCCACCCGCCGTCTCGCAATGCCCAGACCGATGCCGCGGCTGGCGCCGGGTGACGATCGCCACCCGGCTCTCGTGGGTGATGCTCACCTGGATTCATTGCTCCTTGCACCGCGATCCTGGTCGCCGGGTCTTGGTCGCCCGGGTCGTGGTCGCCCGGGTCTTGGTCGCCCGGGTCTTGGTCGCCCCGATGCCGCTCAGCTGCCCCGGCGGCCACCAAGGGCCGTCGTTGCTCCGGGCCGAGACGCTGATCAGAGGCCGAGGTCGCGGCCAATGAGCTCCTTCATGATCTCGTTCGAGCCGGCCCAGATCTTGGTGACCCGGGCGTCGCGCCATGCCCGCCCCACGCGGTACTCGTTCATGAATCCGTAGCCCCCGTAGAGCTGCACGCACGCATCGAGCACGTCATTCTGGACCTCGGCCGACCACCACTTGGCCTTGGCCGCATCAACCGCGCTGAGCTTGCGCTCGGCATGGGCCTCGATGCAGTCATCGACATAGGCCTGGGTCACTTCGAGCTTGGTCTGCAGCTCAGCGATCAGGAACTTGTTGTGCTGGAAGGAACCGATCGGCTGACCAAAAGCCTTGCGCTCCTTGGCATAGGCGATGGTCTCGACCAAGATCTGCAACGCATGCGCAGTGTTCGACGCTGCCGCGCCCACGCGCTCCTGGGGAAGGCGTTCCATCATCGCGATGAAGCCCCGGTCGACCTCACCGATGACGTTGGCACCGGGGACGCGCACATCGGTAAAGAACAGCTCGGCCGTGTCGGACTCGGTCTGCCCCACCTTGTCGAGCTTGCGCCCCCGTTCAAAACCGGTCATGCCGGTCTCTACGCCGAACAACGTGATGCCTTTGGCGCCCTTCTCTGGTGAAGTCCTGGCGGCAACGAGAACGAGGTCCGCCTGGTAGCCGTTGGTAATGAAGGTCTTGGAACCATTGAGGATCCAATCATCGCCGTCGCGAACAGCCGTACTCTTCAGCGCCGCGAGGTCCGAGCCACCACTGGGCTCGGTCATTGCGATCGCGGTGATGATCTCGCCGGAGCAGAAGCCTGGAAGCCAGCGCTGCTTCTGCTCCTCGGTCCCCAGCTCCACCAGGTAGGGGGCGACGCAGTCGGTGTGGATGCCGAAACACGATGACGCCGCAGCGTTGAACTTGGAGAGCTCCTCGGCCATGACCGCGTTGAAGCGGAAGTCGCGCGCCTCCGAGCCGCCGTAGGTCTCGGGGACCTCGAGCCCCAGCAAGCCCTGCTTGCCGGCCTCGATCCAGACCTCTCGATCGATCGATCGCGCCTCGATGAACTGCTCTGCGCGAGGTTTGAGGCTGCGTTCAACGAACTCGCGCACCGTCGTGCGGAACGCCTCGTGGTCAGGGCCGTAAATGTTGCGTGGCATGTCGTCCTCCGGAGTTACTAAGCGCTTGCTTAGTTTCGATGAGATGGGGCATGCTGTCAACCATGACTGCCACGCCGATGCCGGCTGCGAGACGGCCTGCCGCTGGGGTCTCGGCGCAGCGACTGATGGATGCTGCCGTGGATGCCTTTGCGGACAATGGTTTTCATGCGACAAGCACCCGAGACATCGCCAAACGGGCCAACATGAGCCCCGCCGGGATCTATGTCCACTTTGCGAGCAAGCAGGATCTGCTCTTCCAGCTCTGCCGTCGCGGACATGCCCTGGCCCTGGAGATCGTGACCACCGCTCGCGAGGGCGCACACACTCCCCCGGCCCAGCTGGTGGCCATAGTCTCCGCCTTCGCCCGATGGCATGCCGAGCAGTTCCGCACCGCCCGGATCGTGCAGTACGAGTTCCCCCACCTGACGCCCGAGCACCGCGACGAGATCCTCGCCATGCGCAAGAAGATCGATGCCGTCGTCAAGGAGGTCCTTCGGGCAGGTGTGTCCAGCGGCGACTTCGACGTGCCCGACCTTGCCGTGACCACCCTCGCTCTGCAGTCGCTAGCCATTGACGTTGCGCGGTGGTACGAACCGGGCATCCGGCGAACCCCGGAAGCTATCGGCACGGCATCCGGCGAGCTTGCTCTGCGGCTGGTCCGGGCCTGAATCACTGGCTAGCGTCAGTCGCGGCCCAGCTTGCGATAGGTCACGCGGTGCGGACGCGCGGCGTCGACTCCGAGGCGCTCGATCTTGTTTGCCTCGTAAGACTCAAAGTTGCCCTCGAACCAGTACCACTGACTAGGGTTTTCGTCATCGCCCTCGTAGGCGAGGATGTGCGTCACCACTCGGTCCAGGAACCACCGGTCGTGACTGATGACCACGGCACAACCGGGGAACTCCAGGAGCGCGTTCTCCAGGGAGCCGAGGGTCTCAACGTCCAGGTCATTGGTCGGTTCGTCGAGCAGCAGCAGGTTGCCACCCTGTTTGAGGGTCAGCGCAAGGTTGAGCCGGTTGCGTTCTCCACCTGAGAGCACGCCAGTCATCTTCTGCTGGTCGGTGCCCTTGAAGCCGAACTGTGAAACGTAGGCGCGCGAGGGGATCTCGACCTGGCCGACCTTGATGTAGTCCAAACCGTCCGACACAGTCTCCCAGAGGTTCTTGGTCGGGTCGAGGCCCGAGCGACCCTGGTCGACGTAGGAGATCTTGACCGTCTCACCGATTTTGACGGTGCCGTCGTCCGGCGTCTCGAGCCCGACAATGGTCTTGAAAAGCGTCGTCTTGCCGACACCGTTGGGGCCGATGACGCCTACGATGCCGTTTCGCGGCAGGGTGAAGGACAGGTTGTCGATCAGCACCCTGCCGTCAAAGCCCTTCTGGAGGTGGTCGACCTCGATCACGGTGCTGCCCAGCCGTGGGCCCATCGGAATCTGGATCTCGTCGAAGTCGAGCTTGCGGGCGCGGTCGGCGTCGGCAGCCATCTCCTCGTAGCGGGACAGTCGGGCCTTGGACTTGACCTGACGGGCCTTGGCGTTGGATCGAACCCACTCGAGCTCGGCGGACAGACGCTTGGCGAGCTTGGCATCCTTCTTGCCCTGCACGGTGAGGCGTTCCCGCTTCTTCTGCAAATAGGTCGAGTAGTTGCCCTCATAGGGATAGAGCCGGCCCCGGTCCACCTCGGCGATCCACTGAGCCACGTTGTCCAGGAAGTACCGGTCGTGAGTTACCGCCAGGACCGCACCGTGGTAGGCCGAGAGGTGCTTCTCGAGCCAGAGCACGCTCTCGGCGTCGAGGTGGTTGGTGGGCTCGTCTAGCAGGAGCAGGTCGGGCTTCTGCAAGAGGAGCTTGCACAGCGCCACGCGACGACGCTCGCCACCGGAGAGCAGCGTGACGTCGGCGTCCGGCGGCGGACAACGAAGGGCATCCATCGCCTGGTCGAGTTGGGAGTCCAGGTCCCAGGCGTCAGCTGCGTCGATCCTCTCCTGGAGAATGCCCATCTCCTCCATCAGCGTGTCGAAGTCGGCGTCCGGCTCGGCCATCTCCTTGGAGATGACGTTGAATCGGTCGACATCGGCCTTGATCTGACCCAGGCCCTCCTCGACATTGCCGAGTACGGTCTTCTCCTCGTTCAGCGGCGGCTCCTGCAACAGGATGCCAACGGAGTAGCCCGGCGACAGCCTCGCCTCACCGTTAGAGGGCTGGTCCAGCCCGGCCATGATGTGCAGGATCGTCGACTTGCCGGCGCCGTTGGGGCCGACCACGCCGATCTTGGCGCCGGGAAAGAACGACATCGTGACGTCGTCGAGGATGACCTTGTCGCCGTGAGCCTTGCGCGCTTTGGTCATGGTGTAGATGAACTCAGCCATGAGCGTCAGGCTATCCGTCGCAAGCGGTTGAACCCTAACTCGCTGCTCAATGCAGCAGCCTCGCTGTTCGGCGAACCGAACCAGAACGGGAACGACCCTCGGTGACCCTGACGCCCACCCGCTGAGGACCCCTTAGCCGGCAGCGCTCACGGTCTCGTAGACGTCGGTGTCGGCGTCGGTCAGCTCGATGCCATCAGCCACCGGGTCATCGAACCCTGCTGCGGCCGGCTCGTCATCAGTCCCGAGGAACTCGTCTCCGACCGTCTCGGCGTCGCGGTCCAGCTGTTCGTTGGCGTCCTGGACCTCGGGATCGGCCATCCGGTCGCTCTGGTTGAGCTGGGGCTTGGTCACCTTGATGAACTTCGTCTGACCCCATGTCAGGTCGTGGCCAACGTTATAGGCGTCGATCTCCACGGTGGTCCCGCTCTTCTCTCCATTGACCCACTGGTTGATCCTCATCCGCCCGTAGACGATCACCGGCTCCCCCTTCTTCAGCGAGTTCGCCAGGTTGATACCCAGTGCGCGGAAGGCCGTCACGTTCACGAAGTTGGTTCCCGCGTCGATGTACTCGCCGGTCTTGAAGTTCACCCGGCGCACGTTCGACGCCACCCTGAACGTCACGAAGGGCACGTCCGCCTTGGTCAGCCGAGCCACGGGGTCGCCCACCACATTTCCGCTGACCGTCACGTAGGTCTCGTTCATCGTCATCACCTCATCTGTCTCATCGTTGACTCGCCGCAACTGGCGATGACTCCACAGTGGGTAGGCCGACCGGATGGCAAAAGGGACTGTCCTGAGCCTGTGGACGGTGGGACGACGGGTCAGGTGGTTGTGGACGGAGCCCAATCCCTGGGTTTGGCTCGGCCGTCAGGCGCGCTTGCGCGCAGCGTCGAGGTGCTCACGGGTCGCGCGGTGTCGGTCAATAACGTGCTGGACCGGGGCCAGAAAACGCTCTCGGGCCACCTGTGACACCGAATCGCGAAGGCGCCTCGCCACGAGGGCCTTGAGCCGCCGACCGCCGACCGCCCCCATGACCCGCGTCACCCGGGACAGGACGAAGCCCGTGAACAAGCCACCTGAAAGCATCAGGAACGGGTATGCGAACGGTCCCAAGGAAGGAGTGTCGACTGCCGGGAGCTGCAGCCACCCGAGCACCATCAGGACGCCGAGCCAGATCAGACCGGCGACCGCGGCGATGGCAAAGACCCACTGCAGAGCACCAAAAACGGCCCACCACAATGGATCCCGTTCACGAAGTGGAGTGCTCACGACCGCCTGGTCCAAGGCGTCCCCTAGGTCCTCGCCTAGCGGCGTAGCAGCATTCGTCACCGCGTCGGTCCACGCCTGAGGCAGTCCCTGGCCGACCCTGTCGCCCAGCGCCCGGGTGGCGAGGTCCACCGCCGAACGCGCCGCCGGAGTCGCCGGCGGGAGGGACGACCGACCCAGAACCGCACGGACATCAGAGTCCGAAATCCCGCTGGAGCGGGCAGCCCGGCCCTGGTTCAGCCGCAGCAGCCTCAGCGGGGCAGGCCGCAGAGCCCTGAACCAGCGGGTGAAGGGCCAGCCCGTGTGGGCCAAGGTCTCGCGTCGAAAGTCTCGCTCGACGGCGTCAAGGATCACCGGTATACCGGCGGCGCGGGAAAGTGCGTCGACCAGAACCGCGTCGTCGGCCTCCCCACGACTGGGCTCTGAGTCGGCGACGCCCGAGCGCAGAACCGTTGCTACGGATCGTAAGTCGGAGTCGAGGCGCCTGACTGCAGCGTTACGGGCGGCAACAATCTCACTGATCCGATGGCGCAGATCGATGACGCCACTGCCGTCCCTCGCGGATGTGGGGATCACCTCGGGGTCATCGACGCCATCGGCATCAAGAAGCCGGAGGAGATCGCTGCGACATGCGGCGAGCGCCTCGGGAGTCAGTCGGTCGGCATGGTTCAGAACCACCATCGTGACGGCGTCATGGGCCGAAAGCTTGGCGATGTAGTCCTCGTGAAGGCGAGCATCCGCATATTTCTGCGGGTCGGTGACCCAGACGAACACGTCGACCAGGTCGAGAACCCGGTCGGCCTCGGCCCGGTGGGTTGCCTCGAGGGAGTCAAAGTCTGGTAGGTCCAGCAGCACCAGGCCACTGAGCTCGGACCCCGGCAAGGGCTCCGGCGCCCGTAAGGAGGGGGTAGCACCAGCCAGATCGACCCCGGAAACCGTTGCACCAGAACGCCTTTCGTCCACCATGTGGCGAGCTCCGACCTTCAGCCAGTCGAGCAGAGCCGATGTGGATTCGCTTCCCCAGATGGCCGCGATCGGCGTCGACGTCGTGGGGCGACGAGCCCCGATCGGTGCCACGTCGGCTCCGATCAGGTCGTTGAAGAGGCTGGACTTGCCGCTTCCGGTGGCGCCCGCGAGCGCGACCACGGTGTGTCCTCCGGCGATAGAGGTGCGCGACGCGGCCTTCATGATGGCCACCTGCGCCCGGTCCACGGCTGCCTCAGGCAGGCACCCGGTTCCGGCCTCCAGGGCAGCGATCAACGCGGTGGCCCTGGCCTCGACGGTCTCAGCCGATGCCGGGCTCAGTGAGGTTCCCTTGCGCGAAGCCGCCCGAGCCCCAGCCCTGCTTCTGCTCATCGCACAGTCTCAACTGCGGTCGAGACGGCTCTGAGCCGGTCCGCCTGCCCCGCACTGACCTCAACGGAGGCAACGGCAGCATGCAGGCGGGATTGCTCTTCGTCATAGAGCGCCTCGGCCTTGGCCATCAGCTGGCGACGCGCCTTGTCGGCCAGGTCGCGAACCGCCTGGTCACCGAAAATAGCCTCCAGAATGCGTTGGGCAAGGACGGCCGAACCACCCGCGATGCCCACCTCGCCGCCGGTAACACCACCGGTCTGGCTGAACACCAGAAGGATCAGAATCACCCCAACTCCGTTGACACCAAAGGAGAGAACGCGTGCTGTGGTGCGCCGATCTCTGCCCTCGGCGCGGACCAGCTCGAGCACCGAGCCCTGCCAGTCACGGACCAGCCGCTCGACCTTGGGTGAGCCCTCCAGTGAAGGCTTAGCCAGCTCAGGGTGCGCAGCCAACAGCTCCGGGCCTCCCGGGAGCTGCCGCCACCGTCGAAGGACGGTTGCCGAGGCGCCACGCGACTGGGCTGTCAACAGCTCCGCAACGCCGGACTGCAGCGCCTCCCCCAAGTCTGATGTCGGAGGCGGATTGCCTTTGATGGCAGCGGTTATCCGGTCGCGCAACCGAGAGACACCAGCCTCCACCTGACGTAGGAACTCTCCGGTGCCCACGAACTCCTGCCATCGCGCGAGGACCTCACCTCGCAGCAGGGTTCCGTCCGTCATACCCTGCTCAACGGCCTGCACTGCCGCGAAATAGGCAGTCGTCACTTCCTCGTGAAGGTCGGCGGCGGCGGCGGCCTGCTCGGCGGTCGCTTCCGACAAGCTGAGCACCTGGTCATGCAACGAGTTCAGCGCTCCCGTCAGAGTGCGGCGTACGACAATCGCACGCGCCTTCGCGTCGCGCGCGAGCGCCGTCAGCCACGAGCGCAGCCGGGCGATCTCGTGGTCGGACAGCCGACCGTCGACCGTCAAGGTGGCTTCTGCAGCGGTGAAGATCGGCGCGTTGGCCAAACCCCGTTCGCGCAGCATGGACGCCAGATGGGTGCGAACCTCGTTCATGGCCTCGGGTGGCACGCGGTTCAGGACTATCGCGACCGACGTGCCGCGCTCGGAGGCACCGCGAAGCAGGTCCCAGGGCACGGCGTCGGCATAGCGCGCTGCAGTGGTGACGAAGAGCCAAAGGTCCGCGGCCGAGAGCAGCTGGCGGGCCAGCTCACGGTTCGACTGGACCACCGAGTCGATGTCCGGAGCGTCGAGCAGGGCAAGGCCGGCGGGCAGGGTCTCAGAGGCGACGAGGCGCACCGCGCTGTGGTCGTCGCGTGAACCGACCGAGCCGGCCACGCGGGCCAGACCCGGCAGGACGCGGGTACTGGTGAACCAGTGCTGGTCCTGGCGGTGATGCACGAGGACCGGTGACCTCGTGGTCGGGCGCAGCACTCCACTTCGGCTGACGACGGATCCGACCAGCGAGTTGACCAGCGTGGACTTGCCGGCCCCGGTCGATCCGCCGACCACGGCGAGCAGGGGGGCATCCAGAGAGGTGAGACGCGGAATGATGTAGTCGTCAAGCGACTTGAGCAGCGCCGACTGCGACGCACGGGCTACGGCCGCGTCCGGAAGGTCCAGGGGGAAAGTGGCGTTCTCGACTTCGCCTCGGAGGTGCCGGACAGCGCCCAGCAGCCCCGTGTCATCAACCCCGATCGTCACAAGCCTCTAGCCTGCCTTGTCCACTGCGCGTCGTTGAACCCAGGGGCAGGCAAAACGCCGATCTTTCCTTCGCGTCCGACGCGACCGAGCCTCACTTCGCAGCGGTATGCCGCGTGCTCCCCTACAATTCTCGCGTCGCCCGCGGTCGCCGCGGAGACATGCCCTCGTAGCTCAGCTGGATAGAGCAAGAGCCTTCTAATCTCTAGGTCGCAGGTTCGACTCCTGCCGGGGGCGCCAACTTCTGACGTCGACGCTGCATCCCGCCCGGTAGCTCCGGGGGGAAGACCTGAGCCGCGGGCAACTCCCGGCGGAACCTGCTCACCCAACATCATGGCGTCAGGCTAGTGCAGCCTCCCCCTTAAGGTGGGGAGCGTGACCGAGACACCCAATCAGCGCGCCACCAATGACCGGATCGTCTGGATCGACTGCGAGATGACCGGGCTCAGCCTGACTACCGACGCCCTGATCGAGGTGGCAGCCCTGGTAACCGACTTCGAGCTGAACCAGCTCGGCGACGGCATCGACCTGGTCATCAAGCCGCCCGCCGAAGCGCTGGAGCAGATGGACGACTTCGTCCGCAACATGCATACCTCCAGCGGTCTGCTCGACGAGCTGGCCGCGGGCCTCACGATGGCCGAGGCCGAGGAACGCGTCCTGGCGTGTATCCGGGAGTGGGCGCCAGAAGCCGCGAAGGCGCCCCTTGGCGGCAACACGGTGGGCACCGACCGCGCCTTCCTGGCCCGCGACATGCCGGCGCTCGAGTCGCATCTGCACTATCGGATCATCGACGTCTCCTCCATCAAGGAGCTGTCCCGCCGGTGGTTCCCCCGCGCCTACTACAACTCGCCCAAGAAGGTTGGCGGCCACCGGGCCCTGGCCGACATCCGCGAGAGCATCGCAGAGCTGCGCTACTACCGGGAGGCGGTCTTCGTGGCGCCACCCGGTCCGGACTCCGAAGCGGCCAAGGCGATTGCGGCCCGCCACGAGATCGGACCACCGACACCCTGACCACCGACACCCTGACCACCGACACCCTGAACGATCCTGGGTGTCCCAACGCCCACGATCCTTCGCCCTGCAGCGCCTAGTCGTGTCAGGGCAACGGCATCGGTCGAGAACGGGTACCATGAGCGCCGTCGAACACGCGGCCGCCATCGCTGGCGGTCGCTCGGCATGGTGGGTGTAGCTCAGCTGGTAGAGCGCCGCCTTGTGGTGGCGGATGTCGCGGGTTCAAGTCCCGTCACTCACCCGCATGTTCGTGGGCCGGTGCCCCTCGCGAGGGGCACCGGCCCACGGTCGTCTAGCGACCTCAGGCGACTGGCGCACAGAGCCCGTCGGTAGGGACTGCGAGGTCTTCACCACCAAGGCCAGCGCACCCAAAAGCTCATCGATCGACGGGATTCCAGCGCAGGCTCGCCGGCACCGTCTCGCGGACACCAGCCGAGCAGCAACGAATACAGCTGAGCACACTGCACTCCCATGGGTGGGGCCCCTGTCCCGATGGGACGGAGGCCCTTCTTCTTGCTCGCGGTATGCCTGATCGGCAAGGCCGGTCGCAGCTCCTACGAATCTAGCTTGTCGGGGTTGCCACCCACATCGGTCCGAGGTTTGTCTGGATGATCTCGGCCTCCACGGCATAACCGGTCTGGCCGCTGGTGAGGGTTTCCTCCCAGGTGAACTGGTGGCCCGGACCGACGCCGTGTGGCAAGGGCCAACGCTCGTTGTCGTGGGCGCCGCCTCGGCAGACTACGTACCTGGGATCCATGACCTGAATCATAGGATCAGGGACGGGCGAGGTTCAGGGGATTGACCATATCGGTGCCAACCAAAGGCTAATCGTTACCCAACCTCACTACGGCTTGCGGGCGACAGCGAGGCGGCGGCCGAAGGTGTCGCGACACAATGGGGCCATGCCCTCCCCTTCGTTGTCGCGCGGCCCTTGGCTCGGAGCCGCGGCGGCCGGTATCGCCATGTCGTTCGCCCTGGGGGCCGCTGCGATCGCCTCGGTGATCACCGCGGCACCAGCCACAGCACACACCGCCCTGGTCAAGATCACGCCGTATGCCGGTGCGCAGCTGGCCGCGGCCCCCACCGAGGTCGTGCTGGAGTTCAACGAGTCCGTGAGTAAGACTTTTGCCACTGTGGTGGTGAGCACCGTTGCCGGCGTTGCTGTCACTCACGGCAAGCCGACGGTGCTGGGCGCCAGGGTTACCCAGCTACTGAGTCCCGACCTGGCGTCCGGCCGCTACCGAGTCGCCTACCGCCTGGTGAGCGCCGACGGGCATCCGGTGTCGGGAGAGTCAGACTTCACGCTGACGCTGATCCCTGCCGCGAGCCCTGCGACGCCGGCGGGAGTCCCCTCGACGTCTGCCCCCGCCCCGGCGTCGGTCTCAGCTCCTGGTGCTGCGGCCACCCCTTCCGTCCAGGCGGCGCCGCCCCCAGCCAAGAACTCTCAAGCCGTGGATAGCAGCTGGCTGAGCCCACTCTTGGTCCCGATCGCGGGAGCCGTCGGGCTCCTAGCCCTCGGCGGCGGCGTCCTGCGGTGGGATCGTCGACGACGCTGAACCTGACCGGATTTCCGGCAACCAGGCCGGGCCTGCTAGCCTCTCTCCTCGTTGCGCGCCGTTAGCTCAATTGGCAGAGCAGCTGACTCTTAATCAGCGGGTTGGGGGTTCAATTCCCTCACGGCGCACCATATGTGCAGGTCACAGGCCTGCAAGGTGGCGGTCCTCCTTCCGGGAGGGCCGCCACTCACCTTTAATGACTCATAATCTTCAGAGGCCACGCGTGCGGATCGGTTGCGCTCCGAGATGTGAAAGGCACCTTCCTTCTACGCGTTCATGCTGATCTGACCCCGACAAGGTGGCCGGCACCCTCGACAGCCAACCGCCGATGGGCGGCAGAGGTGGCATGGGCGCAATGGGTGGTCGCGCCGGCGGGATGGGAATCACCCAGTCCCATGACGCCGCTGCGAAGGCTCTTGGCATGACCACTGACGAGCTCTACACCGCGGTGCAGGGCGGCAAGAGCCTGGCGGACGTCGCCAAGGACCAGAAGGTCAGCGTGGACTCGCTCGTCAAAGCCATGGTCGCGGACGCCAATGCCGACCTCGCCGCCGCAGTGAAGGCTGGAACCATGACACAGGCTCAGGCTGACACGATGAAGAGCTCGCTCACCGAGCGGATCACCGACCAGGTCAACGGCGTCCGCGCCGGGCGAGGCCCAGGCCGTGGCGCCGGGTACGCCCCGTCCACCGGCGCAACGTCCAATGGCACTTCGAGCACCCCCTCGAGCACAACCTGACCGACGGGGCCTCCCCCGTTTCGCTCCCTGATCACCGAGCGCCCACACCCGCGGGTGTGGGCGCTCGATGCTCCCGAAAGGGAGTGGAATCAGCCGGACACGTCCGCGGTCATGTTCGTCACGGTCGCACCGCGGGTTCCGGTCACCTGCCCCCTAGATCCTCGTCGGCAGGGCGCCCGCGGGTCAGGCCGTCGACGTCGACGGCACTCGTCCCGGGATGCGCAGCGAGATCACGGCGCCGCCGGTCGGGGCGGTGTCTGCCGAGATACTGCCACCGTGCTCGGCGACGACGTCAGCAACGATCGCCAGGCCCAGCCCGCTCCCCGGCATCCCTCGCGCGTGGGGCGAACGCCAGAAGCGGTCGAAGACCAGGTCCTGCTCGTCAGTCGCGATTCCCGGCCCCGAGTCGGTCACGGTCAGGACCCCGCGCTCGAGCAGGATGTACAC
>JBBQUB010000004.1:0-31396 GCA_038212865.1 Actinomycetales bacterium | reverse complement strand
TCTGAGACAACGTTTCTCGGTGCCCACGTGGTGCCGCCGGAGTTTGCCGAGCGGCGCTCCGATTACGTCGAGCTGGTCACCGGCGAGATGCTCGCGGCCTGCGCCCCCCATGCACGCTGGATCGACGTGTTCTGTGAGCCGCACAGCCTGCACGCCTTCACCGAGGATGAGGCTCGCGTCGTGTTGTCTGCAGGTCGGGACGCTGGTCTCGCCCTGCGGGTGCACGGCAACCAGCTCGGCCACGGTCCGGGCGTGCGCCTTGCTGTGGAGCTGGGCGCGGCGAGCGTGGACCACTGCACGTTCCTGAGCGACGCTGATATCGAGGCACTGGCTGCCGCATCAGACACCACGGTTGCCACCTTGCTGCCCGGTGTGGAGTTCTCCACCAGATCGCCCTACCCGAACGCGCGGCACCTGCTTGATGCCGGCGTGAGTATCGCCTTGGCCAGCGACTGCAACCCCGGCACCTGCTACTCGTCCTCGATCCCGTTTGCCATCGCTCTTGCAGTGCGCGAGATGGGGCTTAGTCCCGCGGAGGCGCTACTGGCCGCGACCGCTGGCAGCGCCAAGTCGTTGCGGCGCAGTGACATTGGCAGGATCCGTCCCGGGAACCTAGCGGACCTTACGGTGCTGGACGCGCCGTCATACCTGCACCTGTCCTATCGCGCTGGCGTCCCCATCGCCAGCGCGCTCGACCTGTCGGACCCGCATGGCTGCTGACCACGATCCTGATGACCTGGGGATCGTGCGCTACGCCGAGCTCCGGATCGTGCCCTGGCGCAACGGCGGAGGTGTCACGCGCGAAGTGGTGGTTGGTGGGGGCGGGTCCGACCCGCAGGACTTCGACTGGCGGGTCAGTATCGCGGACGTCAATGCACCGGGCCCCTTCTCGCAGTTCCCCGGTGTAGACCGCGTCATCACCCTGGTCGAGGGCAAGAGGATGGACCTCGTGATCGGCGGCGTCGAGTACGTCCTGGGGCTGCATGAGCTGCTGAGCTTCGACGGGGCCAGCCAGGCGTCGAGCACTCTGCCCGCAGGACCCACCCGCGACCTCAACGTGATGACCCGTCGCAACCGGCAGTCGGCCGCAGTCGCGATCATGGACCTCTCGGAGACCAGACCGATCGCTGTCGCCGGCTGCCAGGTCCTGGTGCTACTGACCGGGTCGGCCGTGGTCGCGGGAGCGGACGGGAGTCGAGAAGAGCTGCACCGGCTGGATGCCGTCTGCCCGCGTGGAGTGCACATGAGCCTCGTCATGGGAACCGGGCGGGTCGCTTTCGTGCGGATCGACAACCACGGCAACACTCGCGCCCAAGAGCGAAGACCTTCACCGCCCCCTGGGCGGTGAAGGTCTTCTCCTCGCCCCCGCTGGGGATTGGCCGGGCGATGGTTCGGCGACGAGTCGGCCGCTTCTGCCTCAGCCTTTCATGGTTGGCCTGACGACCCCAGCCTGACCGGCGCGGATGGTCCTGCTCAGTGCCGAAGGTCCCGAGTCCTGGCCGCCGGCAGTTCTCGCAGTCCCCGCCGGATGGAGCCGCCTTCGGCCTTTGACTACAGCAGGGCCAACAGTGACGCGGGTTTTTCGACGCAGTCGGCCACGAACCGCAGGAAGCCGCCTGCGGTCCCGCCATCGCACACCCGGTGGTCAAACGTGAACGAGATTTGGGCCACCTTGCGCAGGGCCACCTGTCCCCCGTATGCCCACGGGCGGTCGATGATCCGGCCGATGCCGAGCATGGCGGCCTCGGGGTGGTTGATGATGGGCGTCGAACCGTCCACGCCGAAGACGCCGTAGTTGTTCAGCGTGAACGTCCCGCCGGTCATCTGTGCGGGGCTGAGCCTGCCGTCACGGGCCAGCTCGGTGAGCTCGCGCAGTGCGGCCGCAAGCTCAGCAGTGGTCATCTCGCCGGCACCATGCACAACGGGCACCATCAGCCCGCGCGGCGACTGCGCGGCGAAGCTCAGGTTGATATCGCCCAGCTGCACGATCTCCTGGGCATCGAGGTCGACGCGCGCGTTGAGCTCCGGGAACTTCTTGAGCCCGGCGACGCTGATCCGGGCGAACAGTGCCAGCAGCCCGATGCCGGCCTCGGCGTTGACGGACTTGATCTCGGTCTTGGCTGCCAGCAGACCGGTCGCGTCGACGTCAACCCAGGTCGTCACATCTGGGATCTCACGCCGACTGGTGGTCAGCTTGTCCGCGATCGCCTTGCGCACCCCACGCAACGGGATCCGTATGTCGCCAGCCCGATCCGCGCGGACGCCACCCTGCGTCGAGGCCACGACGCCAGGCTGGAAAGCGGCCTCCACGTCGGCCCGCCGGATGACGTCACCAGGGCCGGTGGGAGACAGACCGGTCAGATCGACTCCCTTGTCCTTGGCCAGTTTTCGAACCACCGGCGAGATGACCTTGGGTGCAGCGGTCGGTGCAGGGACCGCGTTCTCGGCCAACGGTGCTGAGGCGACGAAGGCCAGCGCGGCCGGGGTCGAGATACGGGATGGCGTTGCTGTCCCGGAGCTCATATCAGGTGCGGAGAAGCCCGCACCGTTCGACGTCACGCGACGACGATGACTGCGCTTGGTATCTGAGGTGCCGTATCCGATGAGGACGTTGCCCGAGCCGGAACTCTCCTTGGCGCCGATGGTGAGCAACGGCTTGCCAACCTCGAGCACCGCGCCGGCAGCGCCGTGCAGCGTGAGGACGCGACCGGCATACGGGCAGGGCAGGTCAACGCTCGCCTTGGCGGTCTCGACGGTCACGACGATCTGGTCGACCTGC
Organism: Actinomycetales bacterium; assembly: GCA_038212865.1. GTDB lineage: Bacteria > Actinomycetota > Actinomycetes > Actinomycetales > Dermatophilaceae > UBA4719. The sequence continues at coordinate 28,617 of JBBQUB010000004.1, read as the reverse complement.
ACCTCATCGCCCTCTGCGACATGCCACTGGACGACCTCGGCCTCGGTCAGGCCCTCACCGAGGTCGGGCAGCAGGAAGGTGGAGGCGGTGCCGGGATCGGCCGAGACGCTCATGCGGCACCTCCATCGAGGCGGCGGTTGTCGGCGTTGGCGCCGGCGACGGTGGTCGCAAACCGGGTGTCGGGTCTGTCGTCCCATTGCAGCCTGGCGATGGCGTCGAGGACGCGCTCGACCCCGGGCAGATACAGGTGCTCGAGCTTGGGCGACGGATAGGGGATGTCCAGGCCGGTGACCCGCAGCACTGGTGCCTGCAGTGAGTGGAACGCCCGTTCCTGAACCCGGGCCGCGATCTCGGCGCCCACACCCGCGAAGCCCTGGGCCTCGTGGACCACGACGCAGCGACCGGTCTTGCGGACCGAGGCGACCACCGTCTCGTCATCGAACGGCACCAGGGTGCGCAGGTCGACCACCTCGACCGACCAGCCCTCGTCCTGCGCAGCGGCTGCCGTCTCCATGGCTACGTCGAGACTCGGGCCGTAGGCCACGAGTGTCACGTCGGTGCCCTCACGACGCACAGCGGCGCGACCGAAGGAGTTGAATATCTGTGCGTCAGGTGCGGCGGTTTCGGGGATGGATCCCTTGGACCAGTAGAGCCGCTTGGGTTCCATGAAGACCACGGGGTCAGGGTCGTTGATGGCTTCGCGCAGCAGCGTGTAGGCGTCCGCCACCGTGGCCGGGGTGACGACCTTCAGCCCAGGGGTGTGGGCGTAGTAGGCCTCGCTGGAGTCGCAGTGGTGCTCGACCCCGCCGATGCCACCGGCAAACGGCACCCGGATCACGATCGGCAGGTTGACCTTGCCCGAGGTGCGGTTGCGCATCTTGGCAACGTGCGAGGCGATCTGCTCGAACGCGGGATAGGCGAACGCGTCGAACTGCAGCTCGACGACGGGACGGAAGCCCGCCATCGCCATACCGACGGCGAAGCCGACAATACCGGATTCGGCGAGGGGGGTATCGAAGCAACGGTCTTCGCCGAAGTCGCGGGCGATGCCGTCGGTGACGCGGAAGACGCCACCAAGGGTGCCCACGTCCTCACCGAAGACCACCACGTCGGGGTCAGCGCTCATCGCGTCCCGCAGCGCCCGGTTGATCGCACCAGACATGGTGACCAAAGGCGGGGTAGGTGCCGCAGGGGTTGCATCTGTTGCAGCGATGAGGGTCATCGGCTGGCCTCCTCAGTCTCGGCGTCGAGCTCGGCCTGCACCATCGCCCGCTGCTCGAGAAGCTGGGATGTTGGCGTGGCAAACACGTTGTCGAACAACGACATCGGGTCAACGACAGGGTCTTTGCTCATCCGGTCGCGGATATCTGCGGCGAACGCCTCTGCCTCCTCGGCCACCGACGCGACGAAGTCGTCATCGACGAGGCCCTCACGCAGCAGCCACGCCTCGAGGCGCAAGATCGGGTCACGGTGGACCCAGTCTTCGACCTCGTCGGAGCCGCGGTAACGAGTCGCGTCGTCGGCGTTGGTGTGGGCGTCCAGGCGGTAGGTGTGGGCCTCGACCAGCACCGGTCCCTGGCCCGAGCGCGCGTGCGCCACGGCCTTGTTCAGCACGGCGAGCACGGCCATGGCGTCATTGCCGTCGACCTGTTCGGAGGGGATGCCGTAGCCGATTCCCTTGTATCCCAACGAAGGAGCGGCAGTCTGTTTCGAGAGCGGGACGCTGATGGCATACCTGTTGTTCTGCACCAGGAACACGACCGGGGACTTGAACACGGCCGCGAAGTTGAGCGCTTCGTGGAAGTCGCCCTCACTGGTACCCCCGTCGCCGACGAACGCCAGCGCAACGGTCGCGCGGCCCCTGCGCTGCTCTCCATGGGCGAAGCCGGCGGCGTGGACCAGTTGCGTCGCCAGCGGAGTGCACTGCGGCGCGGTCCGGTTGGCCATCGGGTCGTAACCGCAGTGGCTGTAGCCGCGCGGCACCTCGAGGACCTCGATCGGGTCAATGCCGCGGGTCACCAGGGCCATCGAGTCGCGGTAGGTCGGGAAGGCCCAGTCCCCATCGGACAGTGCCAGCATCGACCCGACCTGACACGCCTCCTGGCCGCGCGAGGGTGGGTAGACGGCGAGACGACCCTGCTTAGCCAGCGTCGTGGCCTGGATGTCGAACCGTCGTCCGATCACCATGGCCCGATAGGCGGCGATGAGCTGCTCGTGGGCGGGCTCGGCATAGTCGTCAGTGATCGCCTCGACCCGATGACCGGTGTCGTCCAGGAACTGCACCGGGATCGGCGCGGGCATCAGCCCCCTCGCGAAGGGGCGATCGGCGGGCGCAGCTGGCTCGATGGTGGTACTCGTCTTTGTCGTCATGGCATTGACCTCCAGGGCATGAGCTACAGGGCTTGGACCCGGTCAAGAAGGTGGCCGACGACCGATCTGGCAGCTCATAGTCCCCCTAGACAGATACCTGTCGCAATTTCTGGCGATAATAGGAGACAATCGGCACCATGGAGTGCTTATGAAGGGCCATCTGTCCACCCCGAAGTCGTCGAGCCCAGCTGTTGCCGGACGTTCGGTCAAGCCACTGGATGCCCCCGACCGGCAGATCCTCAGCGAGCTCATCAAGGACGCCAGGATGTCGATCCGTTCGCTGGCCGATCGCGTGCACATTTCGCGTGCCAGCGCGTACGCGCGGGTGGGCCGACTGGTCGCGGACGAGGTGATCACCGGGTTCGCGGCCCGCATCGACCACGAGCGAGCGGGACTGGGGACCTCGGCATACGTCTCGCTGACCATCGAGCAGAACTCCTGGCCCGAGGTGTCCGCGAACCTCAGGCGGATGCCCTACGTCGAACACGTCTCCCGGCTGGGCGCGGACTTCGACGTCCTCGTCCTGGTGCGTGCGCCCGACAACGCTGCCCTGCGAGTCCTGGTCCTCGACAAGATCCAGAGCATCCCGAGCGTCCGGTCGACGCGCACCTGGCTGGTCTTCGACGAGTTCGAGGGCCACGGTGCCGACTGGACGTAGCCTGACTCCGTGAGCACTGACAGGCCCTGGGACGACAGTGTCGACAGCCCTCCGGATCCGGGGCTGGTCGAGATTGCGCACGCCTGCTTCGACTTCGCGCGGGCCGGTGACACCGTGCGACTGAGGGCGTATGTCGAGCAAGGAGTCCCAGCGAACCTCACCGATGCGGTGGGCAACACGCTGCTGATGCTGGCGGCATACCAAGGCCAGGCAGCGACGGTCAGCGTGCTCGTGGCCCTGGGCGCCGACCCGGATCGCACCAACGACCGCGGGCAGAGCCCACTGGCCGGCGCGATCTTCAAGGGCGAGGACGACGTGGTCCGGGTGCTGCTGGCCGCCGGAGCCGACCCGGACATCGGCACGCCGAGTGCGCGGGCAACCGCCGAGATGTTCGACCGGGCGGATCTCATTCCGCAAAATCCCTAGGTTTGCCGCACATCGGGCCGCACAATTCCTAGGTTTGTGGCTGGATCGGCCGCAATTCCTAGGTTTGCGGTTTAGCTGACCTGCTGCAGGCCCTTGGGCCGGTGGCCGGCCGACTTCGTGTAGTACGCCGCCGCCTTGCGGGTCGCCACGAGCCGGGCCACGCCGATGATGGCACCCGAGGCCACCGCCCAGCCGACTGCCTCGGGCCAGGACACCTCGGGGTCCTCGGGGTTGGCCGGCGGCGCCTTGCCCGTGGCGGAGGTCCAGACCCTGGTTGTCAGCTTCCTGGCCACGAGGGCCGCGCCGATCGCGGCACCCGTCCCGAGGACCTTCCAGACCAACGCGCCCACGACGACCTCCAGCTCGGGTTCGACTCTTGTCGGATTCGACTCTGCTACGTCGAGCCTGCCACGGCGAGCGGTGTATCGTCATCTATGTAACAACAGGGGAGCGCCCCACAGCGCTGAGAGTGCGGTTCGCCGCAGACCCTCGAACCTGCTCCGGTTAGCACCGGCGAAGGAAGTTGAGAATCTCAGGTGAGCGCTCGCCATACTCCTGCTGTGCTCCGGCACGGGCAGGGCGGTATGACGAGTGCGCGCCTCCCCGAGGCATCCAGCCACACGGATTCCACGGGAGAAGGAACACAGCATGACGACACAACGCACCACCGGAGTTCCCGGGCAGACCGCCCGCAGCTCGCGAATAGCCCCAGCCACCACGCTCGCCACCCGCCCCCTCATGGGCTACCGAGGCGTCGACCTGATCACCGCAGCCATGCTCGCCGTCGCCTTCGGTGTCATGTTCTGGGGCTTCAACACTGTCATCTATCCGATCCTGAGCACGGCCTTCGCGGGCTTCCCGCCGGCCGGTGAGTTGATGCTGGGCGTCTGGCTGCTCCCTGCGGTCGTCGGTGGGCTCGTCGTCCGCAGGCCGGGTGCCGCCCTGTTCGTCGAGATCGTTGCCGCCAACATCAGCATGGTCCTGGGCAGCCAATGGGGCGCGGCCGTCCTGCTTTCCGGACTGCTGCAGGGCCTGGGCGTCGAGGTTGCGCTGGCGCTCTTTCGGCATCGCCGCTTCGGCGTCGTCGTGGCCATGCTCGGCGGCATCCTGGCGGCGACCTTCGAGATCGTCTTCTACGAGTGGTACTCCTACGTGGCCGAGTACTCCACGGACTGGAAGGCCATCTTCCTGGGCGCGGGCATGGTGTCCGGCGCCGTGATAGCCGGTGTCGGCGGCTGGGCTCTGGTGCGAGGGCTGGCCAGGTCGGGCGCACTGAACGCCTTCCCGCCGGGTCAGGAAGTTCGCGATCCGGAACCTGCCTGAGGACCTGCTCGCCGGGGCGTCTGGGGCGTCTGGGGTGAGCGAGGGCGCCCTCGTCGAGGTGCGCGACCTCACCTGGCGTCCCTTCGGGCGTCGGGAGCCGGTGCTGGCCGGTATCAGCCTGCGCATCGAGGCGGGTTCGCGCGTGCTGCTCGCCGGGCCCAGCGGCTCTGGCAAGTCCACGCTCCTGCGCGCCCTGGCCGGAGTCCTCACCACCACCGAGACGGGCGATCTCACCGGCTCGGTCCTGATCGACGGCTCGACACCGGCGGGCTCGTCGGTCGCCCTGTTGGTGCAGGACCCTGCCGATGCGCTGGTGGCCGGACGGGTGGGTCGAGACGTGGCCTTCGGTCCCGAGAACTTCGGTATGCCGCGCGGGCAGATCTGGGCGCGGGTCCGGTCGGCGTTGGCCTCCGTGGGGTTTCCCTATGGCGAGGACCACGCCACGACTGCGCTGTCCGGCGGCGAAGCCCAACGGCTGGCCCTGGCCGGCGTGCTCGCGCTGACACCGAGACTGGTGCTGCTCGACGAACCGACCTCGATGCTCGACCCGACGTCCGCCGCGGTCGTACGCGAGGCGATCAGGTCGGCTGTTCGTGCTTCGGGGGCGACGTTGGTGATGGTCGAGCACACGCTGCCGGACTGGGTCGACGAGGTTGATCGCCTAGTGGTGCTCGACGCAGGCGGTCGGATCAGCGCCGACGGACCGGTGGCCGTGACTCTCGCCGCATCGGCGGATTCGCTTGCCGCCCAAGGGGTCTGGGTGCCAGGCGTTGCGGCTCCACGTCCACTGGACGTGGATCGCGCGCTCTGCTCTCCAACACTGTTTGCCCCCACACCGTCTCACCCAGCACTGACTGCATCCACGCCTCCCGACCGGGGGCGCTCTGCTGGTTCTGCAGGTGGAGGTCTTGAGGGTGGAGGTTCTGAGGGTCGTGGTTGTTCACGCGACGTGCTGGTGTCGGCGGAATCGGTCTCGGTCACCCGCCAGTCCCGGGTATCGGTCATGTCGGCGAACCGGCCAGCAACCGCGGTGCCGGCCTTGGTGGATGTCAGCGTGGCAGTCCGCGCTGGTGAGTGCGTCGCCATCATCGGTCCCAGCGGCGCCGGCAAGTCGACCTTGACCTCTCTCCTGGCCGGTGTCGAAGCGCCTAGCCAGGGCCTGGTTCATGGCGATGACGCCCTGCTTGGCGTCATGGGCACGAGCCAACGGAGGAGCGTGACCCCTCCGATGGCCCTCCACCGCTGGAGTTCACGCGACCTGGCCGGCCGGTTCGGGTGGGTGCCTCAGCAGGCTGAGCTGGCCGTTGTCGCGCGCACCGTCCGCGGGGAGGTGCTGGCGACAAGTCGGCTCCTGGGCCTTGATCTGGACGCGGCCGCGGCCCGGGCCGACGCACTGCTCGAGGTGCTGGGTCTCTCCGCCCTGGCCGGCGCCGACCCGCACCATCTCTCCGGTGGCGAGCAGCGGCGGCTGGCCCTGGCCGGCGCCATCGCCCACGGTCCTTCGGTGCTGGTCCTGGACGAGCCGAGTGTCGGCCAGGACCGTCTGACGTGGTCGGCCGTGGCAGGAGTCGTGGTCGCTGCCCGGGACGCCGGGGTCGGCGTGGTCCTGGCAACTCATGATCCGCTCTTGATCGACCTTGCCGATCGGCGAGTGACGTTGCGGGCTGGGCGAATCGTCGATCCTGACCTCGGAGTGCGGCCACCTGCACCTTCGGCCGCGCTGCCCACCATGCCTCCGCCCACAACACGTGAATCCACAACACGTGAATCCACAACACGTGAATCCTCCACAACGTCTGAGGCCACGATGCTCAGCGGCCAGTGGTCGGGGCTGGCCGGCCACTCCGGACCGCTCTCGTTGCTGCTGGCCTCGATCGTCCTGGTTGTGGGTGCGCCGTTCATCTCAGACCTGCGCACGGCAGTGATCGCCGTAGGAGTCGAGATCGCCCTGGTCCCAGTGGTTCTGGGCATCGGCCGGCTGCCTTGGCGCAGGCTGCTTCCGGGCCTGTTTGCGGTGGCATCGGTCAGCTTCTCGAACTGGCTGCTCAGCCCTGGGCGCGAGGTGTCCACCGGCGCCCTGGCCGGGCTTCGGGTCGCCTTCTTCGTGGTGCCCGGTGTGCTGCTCGCATCGCGTATCGACCCCTCGGTGTTGGGAGATCATCTCGGGCAACGCCTACGGCTCCCCGCTCGTCCGGTCGTCGCTGCCGGCGCGGCGCTCTACCGGTTCGAAAACCTGGGCGAGCAGTGGGACCAGCTCGCTGGCGTCCGGAGGGTGCGCGGGCTGGGTCCAACCCGTTCGCCACTGAGCCGCGGGCGCCATGTCGCGGCGTTGACCTTCGGGCTGCTCATCCAGACGCTGCGCCAAGCCGGGCGGATGGCCGTAGCAATGGAGGCACGGGGCTTCTCAGCCACGGTTCGTCGCCGAACGTGGGCCGAGCCTGCCCCGTGGCGACCCGCCGACTCACTCATGCTGGCGCTGGGACTGGCCGTGGCCGGCATACCGCTGGTGCTCTCCGTGCTGTAGTCCAGGCCCCAAGGTGCCCCCGCCTCCCAAGACCAGCGGCTGGGCATTGGATACGATCCGCCTCTAGCCTGCCCGCGCCCAGTGGAGGACTTCCATGACACCGGTTCCTGTCGGACCGCTCGAGCTGCTCGACGTCGACCACCTGCTCAGCGACGAGGAGCGGGCCGTCCAGAACAGCGTCCGGCGTCTGGTCGATGACACCATCCGGCCCGACATCGCGAAATGGTACGAGGCCGGAACTTTCCCCAAGGAGATGGCGCTGACGTTCGGCAAGCTTGGCCTGCTCGGTATGCACCTGGAGGGCTATGGCTGCGCCGGGATGAGCGCCGTCGCCTACGGACTGGCCTGCATGGAGCTGGAGGCAGGGGACTCCGGCGCCCGCAGCTTCGTGTCGGTCCAGGGTTCCCTAGCGATGGTTGCGATCCACCGTTGGGGCTCCGAAGAGCAGAAACAGCAGTGGCTGCCGCGCATGGCCGACGGCGAGGTCATCGGCTGCTTCGGCCTGACTGAGCCCGACTTCGGCTCGGACCCGGCCGGCATGCGCACCCGTGCCCGACGCGACGGTGCGGACTGGGTGCTCGACGGCACCAAGATGTGGATCACGAACGGCTCGATCGCCGACATCGCGGTGGTCTGGGCACGCACCGAGGCCGGGATCCAGGGCTTTCTGGTCCCGACCGACACCGCCGGTTTCACGGCCAACAAGATCACCAGCAAGCTCTCACTGCGCGCCTCTGTCACTTCCGAGCTGGTGCTCGAGGGCGTGCGCCTGCCGGCCGACGCCGTTCTGCCTGGTGTGCAGTCCCTGCGCGGCCCGCTGAGCTGCCTGGACGAGGCGCGCTTCGGCATCGTCTTCGGCGCGCTCGGTGCTGCGCGCGACTGCCTGGAGGTCGCCCTTGACTACTCCCGCACCCGCGAGGTGTTCAACCGGCCGATCGGCGGCTACCAGCTGACCCAGAAGAAGTTGGCCGACATGACCCTGGAGCTGCAGAAGGGTTTCCTGCTCGCCATGCACCTCGGGCGACTCAAGGACGCCGGGCGGCTCGAGTCACGCCAAATCAGCCTCGGCAAGCTCAACAACGCCCGCGAGGCGATCGCCATCGCTCGGGAATGCCGCACCATCCTGGGCGCGAATGGGATCACGCTGGAGTACCCCGTGCTGCGGCACGCCAACAACCTGGAGTCGGTGCTGACCTACGAAGGCACCTCCGAGGTGCACACGCTGGTCATCGGCCAGGCTCTGACCGGGCTGAGCGCGTTCGCCTAAAGCCAGCTCCCTCGTCACCAAACGTTCACCCGTCCCGTATGGACCGTTACAGGATATTTGTTCCCAGTTTGGGCGCCCGGCGCTACTGTGAGCCTGCGGGGAGAGACCCTCCCTTGCCCACCGAGATCAGCTGGAGCCTCATGTCCTTATCACGCAGACGTCGTGTCACCGGAGTCTTCGCCGCCGTGCTGGCCGGCGCAACCGGGGTGGTGATGACCGGCGGGGCCTCCCAGGCGGCCAGGCCCAACCCCACGATGAACATCCAGGTCCTCTCGTTCAACGACTTCCACGGCAACCTCGAACCGCCCTCAGGCTCCAGCGGCCGGGTCGTCACGGGTCACGCGCTCAGCACCACCCCCGCCGGCGTCACCTCAGCGGTAAACGTGACCACCGATGCCGGTGGCGTGGAGTACCTCGCCACCCACCTGCGCGAGGCACGCCAGGGAAACCCCAACACCATCACCGTGGCCGCCGGTGACATCGTCGGCGCCTCGCCGCTGCTGTCCGCGGCGTTCCACGACGAGCCCACGATCGAGGCGATGAACACGCTCGGCCTCGAGGCCACCGCCGTCGGCAACCATGAGTTCGACGAGGGCTATGTGGAGCTGCAGCGTCTGCAGAGTGGCGGCTGCCTGCCCGATGGCTCTGGCCTGAACAACCAGAACTCGTGCGCGGCCGGCAAGTTCAAGGGCGCCAACTTCCAGTTCCTGGCCGCCAACGTCAAGTACTCCGGCACCGACAAGACCATCCTCCCGTCCTACTGGGTCAAGAAGATGAACGGCGCCAAGGTCGGCTTCATCGGCATGACCCTGAAGGACACGCCCAACATCGTCACCAAGGCCGGCGTCGCCGGTCTCGACTTCACCGACGAGGTGGCCACCGCGAACGCTCTGGTGCCGGTGCTGGCCAGACAGGGCGTCAAGGCGATCGTCGTGCTGATCCACCAGGGCGGCACCCCATCGGCATCGCAGCCTTGGTTGGCGCCCAACGGCACGACGTACAACGTCGGCGCAACCTACGACTACACCTGCGGCAACGGCGGCACGCTCAGCTCAACCTCGCCGATCCTGCCGATCGCACAGGGACTTTCCTCGCAAATCGACATGGTGATCTCGGGGCACACCCACCAGCCCTACGTCTGCAACGTGCCGGATCCCTCAGGCGAGCCGCGCATGGTCACCTCGGCCTCGTCCTTCGGCCGGCTGTTCACCGAGACCAACCTGACTTACGACCGTCGCACCAACGACATCGTGCGCAGCTCGGTCACCGGCAGCAACCTGGTCGTATCGCGTGACGTGGCCAAGGCGGCCGACGAGACGTCGATCATCAATACCTACAAAACCCTCGTCGCGCCGATCGCCGGCACGGTTTTGGGGCAGATCGCCACCGACGTCACCACGTTCCGCAACCCTGCCGGTGAGTCCGCGCTCGGTGACCTCATCGCGGACGCGCAGGTCAGCGACCCGTCCGTCGTCGTCGGCGGAGTCAAGCCGGTCGTGGCGTTCATGAACCCCGGCGGTATTCGGGCCGACCTCACCTTTGTCTCCTCGGTCAAGGGCGAGGGCGACGGCGTGGTGACCTACGAGGAGGCGTTCGCCGTCCAGCCGTTCAACAACTACCTCGTCTCGATGGATCTGACTGGTGCGCAGATCTCCGCGCTGCTGCAACAGCAATGGTCCGGCATCAACACCGCCAATCCCAAGGTGCTGCAGATATCCGCGGGCATGTCCTATGCGTGGCATCAGGGCACCACCGGCCGTGAGCTCGTGGCGGGCAGCGTGCGCATCGGCGGCCAGCCGATCCTCGACACGCAGACCTACCGGATCGTGACGAACAACTTCCTGTCCGATGGCGGCGACGGCTTCCCGGCCTTCGCGACCGGCGGCAACAAGGTCTTCGGCGGCCTCGACATCGACGGCTTCGCAAAGTACCTGCAGACCGTGTCGCCGTACCGCCCGTTGCCGCCGAACCGGATCACCATCAAGTAGGAGGACCGACTGCCCGACCGCGTGCGCCGTGGATCGCCTGGAGACAGGCCGGTCTGCGGCGCGCGCCATTTTGCGGCGTGATCCGGCCCCTTCCTCCGACATGGAGCAGGTGCGTCATTGATTGAGCATCGACGCACCTGCGCCATCAATGACGCACCTGCTCGATGAACGCGTGAAACGGGGGCGGGGGGAATAGTCGTCGCGCCAAATAAGTTGAGTCATGTAGACGCAAGTTTGCGGAGCGCCGGCTTGACAACTCAGGCCTAGGCCGAGCACAGTGAGCGCCGAAGCACCACCAAACACCAGCGCGCACCACCCAGCCGCAACGCGGCGAGCAGCGCTCGCCGACCACTCGTCATACAGGAGACAAGAAATGGCACGTGCGGTAGGCATCGACCTCGGTACCACCAACTCGGCAGTAGCCGTCCTCGAGGGCGGCGAGCCCACGATCATCGCCAACGCCGAGGGCGGGCGCACGACGCCCTCCGTCGTCGCGTTCGCCAAGAACGGCGAGGTTCTCGTCGGCGAGATCGCCAAGCGGCAGGCCGTCACCAACGTCGACCGGACCATCCGCTCGGTCAAACGCCAGATCGGCACCGACTGGTCGGTGAAGATCGACGACAAGGCATACACCGCACAGGAGATCAGCGCTCGCATCCTGCAGAAGCTCAAGCGCGACGCTGAGGCCTATCTCGGTGAGACTGTCACGGACGCGGTCATCACCGTCCCGGCGTACTTCGACGACGCCCACCGCCAGGCCACCAAGGAGGCCGGCGAGATCGCGGGCCTCAACGTCCTGCGGATCATCAACGAGCCCACCGCCGCGGCGCTGGCCTACGGCCTGGACAAGGGCAAGGAGGACGAGCTCATTCTCGTCTTCGACCTCGGTGGCGGCACCTTCGACGTCTCCCTGCTCGAGGTGGGCAAGGACCCTGAGGACGGCTTCTCCACGATCCAGGTCCGCGCGACCAACGGTGACAACAAGCTCGGCGGTGATGATTGGGACGAGCGCATCGTCAACCACCTGGTGACGATCGTGAAGAACACCAGCGGCACCGACCTGGCCAACGACAAGATCGCCATGCAGCGTCTGCGCGAGGCTGCGGAGCAGGCCAAGAAGGAGCTCTCCACCGCGACGAGCACCAACATCAGCCTGCAGTACCTCTCGATGTCCGAGAACGGCCCGATCCACCTGGACGAGTCCCTGACCCGTGCGCAGTTCGAGCAGCTCACCTCCGACCTGCTCGAGCGCGTCAAGGCTCCCTTCCGCCAGGTCATCAAGGATGCCGGGATCAATGTCAGCGAGATCGATCACGTGGTGCTTGTTGGCGGTTCGACCCGTATGCCGGCCGTCACCGAGGTCGTCACCGCGCTCACCGGCGGCAAGGCACCCAACAAGGGCGTGAATCCTGATGAAGTGGTGGCGGTCGGAGCTTCCTTACAGGCCGGTGTCCTCAAGGGCGAGCGCAAGGACGTCCTGCTCATCGACGTCACCCCGCTCTCCCTCGGCATCGAGACCAAGGGCGGCCTGATGACCAAGCTCATCGAGCGCAATACCGCCATCCCGACCAAACGCTCCGAGGTCTTCACCACCGCCGACGACAACCAGCCGTCGGTCCTCATCCAGGTGTTCCAGGGTGAGCGCGAGATCGCTCAGCACAACAAGGGGCTGGGCACCTTCGAGCTGACCGGCATCGCGCCGGCTCCCCGTGGCGTGCCGCAGGTCGAGGTCACCTTCGACATCGACGCCAACGGCATCGTTCACGTCTCCGCCAAGGACCGTGGCACCGGCAAGGAGCAGTCCATGACGATCTCCGGTGGCTCCGCGCTGCCGAAGGAAGAGATCGAGCGCATGGTCCGCGAAGCCGAGGAGCACGCGGAGGAGGACAAGGCCCGCCGCGAGGAGACAGAGGCCCGCAACACCGCCGAGCAGCTCGTCTACTCCACCGAGAAGTTCCTGGCCGACAGTGCCGACAAGATCCCGGCCGACGGCCGTGGCGATGTCGACGCAGCACTGGTCGCCCTCAAGGACGCCCTCAAGGACGGCTCGGGCGCAACACCCGAGGACATCAAAGCCAAGGCCGCGACGCTCTCCGAAGAGTCTCAGAAGCTGGGCACGGCAATGTATGCCGCAGCCTCAGCTGCCGAGTCAGCCGAGAGCGCCGCTGGTACAGAGTCCGACGCCGGTCAGCCCTCGGCGGGCTCACCGGGGGCCGCAGACGATGACGTCGTCGACGCCGAGGTGATTGACGACACCGAGGATGACACCGCGACCGACGGCTCGACCGCTGGTGGCGACAAGAAGTGAGCGAGGCCACTCCGGGCGGTCCGGATCGTCCGGAACCCAAGTCCGTTGCCTCGAAGCCCGTGGGTCCGGAGGAGTCCGAGCCCACGGGCCCCAAGATCACGGACAAGCGGCGCCTCGACCCCGAGACCGGGGCGGTGCGCGATCTCGATCCCGCCCCCGCTTCCGGCGACTTGTCAGGCCAGGAGTCGGTTATGACTGAACCAGGTTCTGACAACTCGGCGGGTGGCGTCGATGTCCACCCCGACACGACACTGGCGGCTGACCTCACTCGCGACCTGCAGAGGCTGCAGGCCGAGTACGTCAACTACAAGAGGCGCGTCGACCGTGACCGCGTTCTGCACCGTGACGTAGCGGTCGGCAGCGTCATCGAGGCGCTGCTGCCAGTGCTGGATGACATCCATCTGGCGCGTCAGCACGGCGACCTGGAGGTAGGGCCCTTCGCCGCCATTGCCGAGAAGCTCGAGGGCACCTTGACCAAGTTCGGCGTGGAGCGGTTCGGGCAACCAGGCGATGCGTTCGACCCGATGTTCCATGAGGCCCTGATGCATACTGAGGCCGAGTTGGCCGAGGGCACCACGGTCACGACGGTCGTGCAGGTGATGCAGCCGGGCTACCGGATGGGTGAGCGGCTCATCCGCGCAGCTCGAGTCGCCGTTGCCGATCCGCAAACCTAGGGATCGTGCTCGAGAAAGCACGGCAAACCTAGGGGTCGTGCTGGGCACAATCCCTAGGTTTGGCTAGAACAAGACAGCACATTCCCTAGGTTTGGTGAAGGAAAGGAGACGTCGATGGCCAGCCAGGACTGGTTTGAGAAGGACTTCTACGCGATCCTCGGCGTCCCCGCCGACGCCGACGCGGCCGCGGTCAAGAAGGCCTATCGCAAGCTCGCACGCAAGCTGCACCCGGATCAGAACGCCGGGTCCAGCTCAGCCGAGAAGCGCTTCAAGGAGATCGGCGAGGCCTACGCCGTCCTGTCCAATCCTGAGGAGCGCAAGCAGTACGACGCCATCCGTTCGATGAGCCAGGGTGGCGCCCGATTTACCTCCGGTGGTCCCGGGGGTGGTGGTGCCGGGTTCGAGGACGTCTTCAGCAACCTGTTCGGTGGTGGCGGCAGTGCCGGTGGAGGCGGCGGAGGCCGCAATGTTCGTTTCAACACCGGTCGTGGGGGCGCCCAGCAGCCGAACATCGAGGATCTCCTCGGAGGCATGTTCGGCCAGCAGGGAGGGTTTGCCGGTGGGCCGGGCCAGCCGGGCTATGGAGGATACGGTGCCCCAGCAGGTCCACGTCGAGGCTCCGACCTCGAGGCCCGGACGACCCTGACCTTCCGTGATGCGGTCGAGGGCTCCACTGTGACCCTGAGTACCGCTGACGGTGCGCGGATCACGGCGCGTATCCCGATCGGCGTCAAGGACGGTCAGAAGATCCGCCTTCGGGGCAAGGGCAGCCCCGGCGACCAGGGCGCCCCGGCTGGCGACCTCATGCTCACGGTGCAGGTCAAAACGCATCCCGTCTTCGGTCGCGACGGCAACAACTTGACCGTCGATCTGCCGGTGACTTTTGCCGAAGCCGCTTTGGGGGCAACGATTTCGGTGCCGACGCTGTCTGGAGACCCGGTGAAGGTCCGGATCGGACCCGGCACCCCGAACGGCCGGGTGCTGCGCGTCAAGGGTCGAGGGATCGCGGCCAAGGACCACCCCGGCGACCTACTGGCCAAGGTGAGTGTCGCCGTACCGCGGCGTTTGTCCGACAAGGCGCGCGAGGCTGTCGAGGTGCTGCGAGCCGAGGAGGCCGATGCGGATCCTCGTGCTGACGCTTTCGCAAAGGCCCGGCAGGACTGAGCCATGAACGCCCTGCGTGGCTCTGGCGGGTTCGCCGCCGATGACGAGACCCCGGTCTTCGTCATCTCCGTCGCGGCGCAGCTGGCTGGTATGCACGCTCAGACCCTGCGTCAGTATGACCGGCTGGGTCTGGTCTCTCCCTCGCGCACTCGCGGTGGTGGTCGTCGTTACTCAGCGCGCGACATCACGCTGTTGCGCGAGGTGCAGCGACTCTCGCAGGACGAGGGCGTCAGTCTGGCCGGCATCCAGCGCATTCTGGACCTCGAGAACCAGGTGCAGGCGCTTCGGGCACGAGTGACAGAGCTGGGCGCGGAGCTCGAGGACTTGAAATCGGTATTTGGTTCAGGCTCAAGGGTTTTCGCCGCGGGACGGGCTGGCGAGGTCGTTGCCGTGCGCGCAGGTCAGCGGCCCACACGCAGCATCTCCTCCCAGGCAATCGTGGTCTGGCGCCCTCGCGGCTGACAGTTCCACCGAGCCCGCCCTCGGGACCTCAGTCCGGCTGCAGCCGCGACTCGTCCAGCTATTCGCCGGGGTTCTAGACCTATGGTGGTCAGGTCGGTGGCGGAGTGAGAATCGCGAGGTCAGTCTGGGCAAAGTCGTTGCCAACACACAGGATCGGATGACCGGTGACCTTTGCCAGGGCATAGGTAAAGCAGTCTCCGAAGTTGAGCGCGGCTGGGTGGCGTCCTTTTCCGAACCGTCGCCAGGCTCGTAGCGCGAGCTCGAACTGCGCCTCGTCGAACGATGTGAGCTCGATCTGGAGCGATCGAAGGGCATCAAGGCTGGTCAGGGTCCTTGTCCTCGACTCCAACACCAGTCCAAACTCCAGCCCGGTCCCTGTGCTCATGAGCCTGCGATCACTTGCTTGCATTTGTTGGCTGAGCCAGTCAGCTCCTGGCTCGGCGCGGGCGATGGCCATCACCGCCGAGGTGTCCACCACGATGGACGTCATACAGGGAGGCCATGCTCGTCATACCCGATGACCTCATCATCAGATCGTTGGTCGGGCGCCGAGCCCCTCTCGTAGTCGGCTGCGAGCAGTCGCGCGGCCGTCACGATGTCTGGTCCGGGCAGACTTCGGACGCGAGCGAGCCGCTCCCGAAGGGCGACCGTCACCGCCTCCGTGATGGACTCGTGGGTGGCGACCGCCAGCTCGCGGGCGAGCCGGTCCGCCTCCTCGGTCTTGATACTCAGTGCCATCCAGACATTCTAGATCCGAGGGCTAGATTCTAGAAGATGCTTCGAGGGCGGCCTCGAAGGCTTCGAGCGTCGTGGAGCTGAACAGCACGAAGCGCACGAGATCCACCTCACGAAGGTGCGGCGACCCACGGACCGCGGCGACCGCGATACGGGCGACCTCGACCGGGTCCCAGCCATAGACCCCGGCGCTGATCGCGGGGAAGGCCACCGTGCGGGCGCCGACTCGCACCGCCTCCCTGAGCGAGGCCTCGAAGCAGGACGCAAGCTGGTTTGGATCACTCTGTCCCGCATGACGATTCGGGCCGACGGTGTGGATCACCCAGCGCGCCGGCAGGTCACCGGCGCCGGTCGCCACGGCCTCACCGACGGGAAGGCCATGAGGGTATGCCGTGCGCCGCACCTCGCGGCACTCGGCCAGCAGGCGCGGGCCGGCAGCCTGGTGGATGGCCCCGTCGACCCCTCCGCCGCCGAGCAGGGAACTGTTGGCGGCGTTGACGATCGCGTCGACGAGCTCGGTGGTGATGTCGCCCTTAACGGCCTCCAGACGGGCCCTGTGATCGCTCATGGTTCGACCGTAGACCGCGGGCTCACGATCCTCAGGCTGCGCGTCCGATCGTCAGCAGGGTGGCCTTGCGGAGGTCGTCGGACTTGACGCCGACCTCCGCAAGGAGTGCGTTGATGTCGCTGTCCTCACACCTGAGCAGTCCGAGCAGGAGATGCTCGCTTCCGATGGCACCGGCCTTGAGCCAGATCGCTTCACGCAATGCCAGCTGAAGGGTCTTCTTTGCGGCTGGGGAGAACCGCGCCCTGGCGCGCCGGGGTCGAGCCTGAGGCACGGCATCGGGACCGAAAGACTCCACGAGGCGTTCAAGGACGACGTCCAGGTCGATGCCAACCGCCCGCAGCGACTCGGCATCGTCTTGGGTCAGGGCGCCGACCCCAGGAGTGCGACGCCGGACGACCTCGCGCACCCAGTCCGCCTCCAGCCCCGACTCGTGCAGAACCTGGTACCCGGCTCCGGCATCGGGGCTGAGCAGCCCGAGCAGCAGGTGTTGAGTACCGACGACGTCGTGGCCGAGTGCGCCAGCCTGCTCCAGTGCGTCCGAGACAACCGCCCGGGCCCCTTTGCTGAATCGCTCAAACATTGCGAGTACCCCTTCTCTTCTCTGCCGCTGAATGCTTCTGGTGGACCGCTTGCCTGGACACCCCGAGTACCTCGGCGATGTCCTGCCACGACCACCCGTGCCGGCGGGCGTTAGCCACTTGCGCCGCCTCCAACGTCTCAGCCAGGCGTCGCAGCGCCGAGGCGGCCTTCAAACCCACTCCTGGGTCGGCGCCACTCGCTGTGGATGCCAGGTCAGCCGTGATGTCCATGTGTCAAGAATACTTGACTGACTGCCCATGTCAATAGATCCTGACAGATCGGAAGGCGAAGTGTCGACGGCAGTGGAGCGGGAGTTAAGAGGACGTCCCCCGATCTTGCTGTCGTAACTGACGCTGGGCGCAATACTTTGGCGCATGGACCTGAAACTGACCACCAAGGCACAAGAAGCCTTCTCCGCGGCCGTCCGTGACGCCGCAGCCGCGGGCCATCCGCATGTCGAGCCGGCCCACATTCTGCTCGCAATGGCCCGCCAGACGGACACGAGCACGGGCCCGCTGCTGGAGGCCACGGCCTCGTCGGCGACCGCTGCGGCCCAGACGGCGACCGGCATACTTGCCCGCGTGCCCAAGGTCACTGGCTCCTCGGTCAGCCCCCCGGGGCTGTCCCGCGCGAGTCTGGCCGTCCTCGAGCAGGCCCGCAAGATCATGGAGTCGATGGGGGACAGCTTCGTATCGACAGACCACCTCCTGGTCGCGCTGGCCCGCACCGGCGACTTCGGGATCGATGCCGAGGCCGTCGCCGCGGAGATCCCGACGCTGCGCCATGGCGCCAAGGTCACCACCGAAAACCCCGA
This sequence comes from Actinomycetales bacterium, assembly GCA_038212865.1. Taxonomy (GTDB): domain Bacteria; phylum Actinomycetota; class Actinomycetes; order Actinomycetales; family Dermatophilaceae; genus UBA4719. Next base: position 10,757 of record JBBQUB010000004.1, on the reverse strand, counting down.
GGCAACGTACGACGCGCTGGAGAAGTACGGCACGGACCTGACCGCGGCCGCCCGCGAGGGCAAGCTCGACCCGGTCATCGGCCGCGGCGCCGAGATCCGCCGCGTCGTGCAGGTGCTGTCGCGGCGCACCAAGAACAACCCTGTCCTGATCGGTGAACCGGGGGTCGGCAAGACCGCCGTGGTCGAAGGCCTCGCCCAGCGGATCGTCAACGACGACGTCCCGGAGTCCCTGAGGGGCAAGCGCCTGATCAGCCTCGACCTGGCCGCCATGGTGGCCGGCGCGAAGTACCGTGGCGAGTTCGAGGAACGCCTCAAGGCCGTGCTTGAGGAGATCAAGGGTTCGGACGGCCAGGTCGTCACGTTCATCGACGAGCTGCACACCGTCGTCGGTGCGGGTGCCTCCGAAGGCAGCATGGACGCGGGCAACATGCTCAAGCCGATGTTGGCCCGTGGCGAGCTGCGGATGGTGGGGGCCACGACGCTGGATGAGTACCGCAAGCGGATCGAGAAGGACCCGGCTCTGGAGCGACGCTTCCAGCAGGTCTTCGTCGGTGAGCCCAGTGTCGAGGACACCATCGGAATCCTGCGCGGTCTCAAGGAGCGTTACGAGGCCCATCACAAGGTGACCATCGCCGACAGCGCGCTCGTGGCCGCCGCTTCCCTGTCCGACCGTTACATCAGCGGACGCCAGCTTCCTGACAAGGCGATCGACCTCATCGACGAGGCCGCCTCCCGCCTGCGCATGGAGATCGACTCCTCGCCGGTCGAGATCGACGAGCTCCGTCGCGCCGTCGACCGCCTCAAGATGGAGGAGCTCGCGCTCGAGCACGAGTCCGACGACGCGTCGAGGGAACGCCTCGAGCGGCTGCGCCGCGACCTGGCCGACCGGTCGGAGCAACTGGCGGCACTCACCGCGCGCTGGGAGCAGGAGAAGGCTGGTCTCAACCGGGTTGGAGATCTCAAGGCCGAGATCGACGTGCTGCGTGGCCAGGCGGAGCGGATGCAGCGCGACGGGGACCTCGCTGGCGCGTCCAGGCTGCTGTACGGCCAGATCCCCTCTCTCGAAAAGGATCTGGCGCAAGCGCAGGCGGCCGAGGCGACAACCTCAACGGCCGGCGGTGACGCGCCGATGGTCAAGGAGGAGGTCGGCCCCGACGACATCGCCGACGTCATCAGCGCCTGGACCGGCATCCCCGCGGGCCGTTTGCTGGAGGGCGAGACTGACAAGCTGCTGCGGATGGAGGAGTTCATCGGTCAGCGGCTGATCGGTCAGGTCCCCGCAGTGCGGGCGGTTGCAGATGCGGTCCGGCGGACCCGTGCCGGCATCGCCGACCCCGACCGCCCGACCGGCTCGTTCCTGTTCCTCGGCCCCACCGGTGTCGGCAAGACCGAGCTGGCCAAGGCGCTCGCCGACTTCCTGTTCGACGACGAGCGTGCGATGGTCCGCATCGACATGAGCGAGTACGCCGAGCGGCACGCGGTCGCCCGCCTGATCGGTGCGCCCCCGGGGTACGTCGGGTACGAGGAGGGCGGCCAGCTCACCGAGGCGGTGCGCCGGCGCCCCTATTCCGTGGTGCTGCTTGACGAGGTGGAGAAGGCACACGAGCAGACCTTCGACGTGCTGCTCCAGCTGCTTGACGACGGGCGCCTCACCGACGGCCAGGGCCGCACCGTCGACTTCCGCAACGTCATTTTGGTCATGACCTCCAACCTGGGCTCACACTTCCTGATCGACCCGACTATGGCTGAGCATGCGAAGCATGAAGCCGTGATGGCCACGGTTCGTGCGACGTTCAAACCAGAGTTCCTCAACCGCCTCGACGAGGTGGTCATCTTCGACCCGCTGTCCACCGATGACCTTGCCAGGATCGTCGACCTGCAGGTCGCAGGGCTGGCCAAACGGCTCCAGGACCGACGGATCAGCCTCGAGGTGACCCCGGCGGCACGTGAGTGGCTGGCGGTCACCGGCTACGACCCGGCATACGGGGCACGGCCTTTGCGTCGCCTGGTACAGCACGAGATAGGCGACCGTCTGGCGCGCTCCCTGCTGGCCGGACTGATTCGCGAGGGCGGCACCGTGGTCGTCGACCTGGAGGCGGATGAGGACACCCTGGTCCTGCGCTGAACGGGGTTCCGAAGGCCGGCTCCTGCGTCGAGCTCCGGCCGCCTTGTAGCGTGCAACTATGCGACTGCCACACAGAGGAACGCGAGCGGTGTTCCTGGCCGTGCTGATGACGTCTGGGCTGGCCGCATGTAGCAGCGGAGGGGACACCGGGCCGGACACAGGGAAGCTCACCGCGGCGCAACAGCTGGCGGCGGCCAAGGCCAAAGCAGACGCGGCGACATCGATGCACCTGACCCTGCGTTCCAGCGGCATTCCCGAATCGGCCAACGGAGCCTTGGGCGCCGACGGCTCCGGCACCCACACACCTGCCTTCAAGGGGACCCTCGACGCGCGGATCAGTGGGTTCCAGGCCAAGGTCGAGGTGGTCGCGATCGACAAGCTGCTCTACCTGAAGCTGCCGTTCACGACCCAGTTCGCCGAGGTCAACCCGAAGGACTACAACGCCCCAAACCCCGCTCTGCTGTTCGCCGTTGATGGTGGCGTCACCTCGCTGCTGACCTCGACGACCAACCCGGTCGAGGGCAAGCCGACCCGCGAAGGTGCTGATGTCCTGAAGACCATTACCGGCAAGCTGCCTGGCGAGAGGATCGCGAAGCTGCTCAACATCGGCGACGCGACAAAGACCTTCGACGTCACCTATGGCCTTACCGACCCCGGCGGGGAGCTGCGAAAGGTGACGGTGGTCGGCCCGTTCTTCCAGGGTGCGACCTCGACGTACACCCTCACGCTGGACAAGTACGGCGACCCGGTTGAGATCAGCGAACCCTAGGGCGCTGCTGGCGACCGCCTCAGTCGCGGTGGCGCTCACGGCGGCGGACACCTACGTCGTGGTTCTGGCACTTCCGGACATGATGGCCGGCGTCGGCCTCGGCATCGACCAGTTACAGGAAGCGACGCCGATCATCTCGGGCTTCCTGCTGGGCTACATCGCGGTCCTGCCGCTGATCGGCCGGCTTTCGGATCTCTCTTCGCGCCAAAGGATTCTGCTCTTCTGCCTGTCCCTCTTCGTCGTCGGTTCGGCCATCACCGCGGTCTCCATCGAGCTGTCCGTCCTCGTCGGTGGCAGAGTCCTTCAAGGCATCGGCGGTGGTGGGCTGGTTCCGGCGACGCTGGCTCTCGTGGCCGACCTGTGGCCGGCTGATCGGCGTGGAACACCGCTGGGTGTGGTGGGCGCCGTGCAGGAGCTCGGCAGCGTCCTCGGCCCTTTGCTCGGCGCGGCGGTGTTGGCGGTGGCCGACTGGCGCGCGATCTTCTGGCTCAACGTCGCGCTTGGCATCGTGATCGCGGCTGTCCTGGTTGTGACCGGGGGGCGCGATGTGTGGCCTCAACTGCGTTTGCTGCCAACGGTTCTGATCCTGACTGCTCTCGGCGCAGGCCTGCTCACGTTGGTTGCCCCGTCGGCTCTCGCGAACGACGTCAGGCTCGGTATTCCGTTCGTCCCCTTCGTGGGCACGAGCCGCCTCGCGACACCCTTGGGTGTGATCACGCTGGTGCTGCTGCTGGCGACGTGGGCGGTCGCCTGGCGGTCGCTGCATGCCCTGTTGCGTCGGGTTGATCTGGTCGGGGCCTTCTGCATCGCGGTCGCCCTGGGCTCTCTCGTGCTCACGTTCGCATCGGCCAATCCAGAGCGTGAGGTGGTAGGCCCGTGGGGCTGGGCGCTGGTGCCGCTGGGTCTGGTGGCTGTCGCGGCATACCACTGGAGGCACCGCACCGCACGCGACCCCCTGGTGCCTCGTGGGCTGATGGCAGCTGGGGCCGATGGCGGGGGCCCCAGCCTTGTCCCCGCCCTGCTGGTCAGCGTCCTGGTCGGGGTCGCGCTGATTGCCATCGTCGTCAATGTGCCGATCCTCGCTCGCCTCACGGTGACCGGGTCCCAGACCACCGCCGCTCTGGTGCTCGTGCGCTTCCTGGTCGCCGTCCCGCTCGGTGCTTTCCTGGGGGGCTGGCTGTTGCGCCAGCTCGGTCCGGCAAACGTCGCCGTGGCTGGACTCGTCATGGCCGGGGCCGGGCTCGGCGTCATGTCCGGCTGGGGGCACGGCTCGTTGCAGTCATGGTCGGCGACCCCCGTTCTGGTGCTGGCGGGTCTGGGTCTTGGGTTGCCCATCGCCCCGGTCAACGCGTCGGCCTTGGCTTCGGCACAAAGTGATGCGCACGGTGTCGTCAGCTCGCTGGTCGTCCTGGCCCGAATGGTCGGGATGGTGGTCGGGCTCGGGATGCTGACCGCCATCGGGCTGAACCGGTACTACGCCGCAGTCGCAGCCCTGCCCAACCAGCAGGACCCGGCGGCCCTGGCTTCAGCCGGCGTCGTGCAGGTGCAGACGGTGTTGCTCGGCGGCGCGGTAGCCGCGTTCCTTGCTGCCGCAGTCGCGCTCGCTTTGGGTCGACTCGCCGCTCCCGGCGGGTCACGAAGGGGCCAGGCCACGGGCCTTCCCGGGGCGAGCTGACCCAGAACATGCGCCGGGCCTGCCGTCGAACGTGCCCAAGTCGCTGTCGCCTCACCGTCCTGTGCGTGGAGAGGAGCGCCCGAGACCGGTACTGCACGTTTGACCGACCACGCCCTAGAGGTCAGCGAGCTCGACGATGACGGGGGCGTGGTCACTAGCGCCCTTGCCCTTGCGCTCCTCACGGTCGATCATCGCGCTCTCAACCCTGGAGTTCAGGGCGGGGGAACCCAGCATGAAGTCGATCCGCATCCCATGTCGCTTGGGGAAGCTCAGCTGGGTGTAGTCCCAGTAGGTGTAGACACCCGGCCCGGGGGTGTGGGCACGCGTGACGTCGGTGTAACCGGCTTCGAGGATCGCCTGGAAGGCCGCACGCTCCGGCGGTGAGACGTGGGTGCTGTTGGCGAATACCGCCATGTCCCAGACGTCTTCGTCCTGCGGAGCGATGTTCCAGTCACCCACCAAGGCGATCTGGGCCGAGGGATCTGCTGACAACCAGTCGGCGCCGGCAACGCGCAGGCGCTCAAGCCAGTCCAGCTTGTAGGCGAGGTGCGGGTCGCCCAGTGCCCGACCGTTGGGGACGTAGATGGACCACACCCGCACGCCACCGCACGTGACGCCGATGGCGCGTGCCTCGGAAGCCAGCGGGTCGCCATACGGGGGCATGCCCGGGAAGCCGACCTCGACGTCCACCAGACCGACCCGCGAGAGGATCGCGACCCCGTTCCACTGGTTCAGTCCATGGTGGGCGACCTCGTAGCCGAGGGCGGTCAGCCGCTCCATCGGGAACTGGTCCTCCCTGGCCTTGGTCTCCTGGATCGCGAGCACGTCGCAGTCGCTGCGTTCCAGCCAGGCCTCGACGCGGTCGACCCGCGAGCGGATGGAGTTGACGTTCCAGGTTGCAATGCGCACAGGAGCAACCATACGAAAGCCGCATAGGCTGCCGTCCATGAGCACTGCACTGGTCACTGGGGCAACCGCCGGAATCGGACATGCCTTCTGCCGCGAGCTGGCCGACCGAGGCCATGACCTGGTCATCGTGGCGCGCAACCGGGCGAGGCTTGAGAACGTCTCCGACGAGCTGCGGGCCCGGCACTCCATCAACGTGGAGATCCTGGCCGCGGACCTGTCCAAACGAGCTCAGCTACAGCGCGTCGCCACACGCCTGGCCGATCGCGAGCGCCCGATCGACCTGCTGGTCAACAACGCGGGTTTCGGCATGAGCAAGAGCTTCCTCAAGGGTGATGTGGCCGACGAGGAGGCCATGCTCGAGGTCCTCTGCCGCGCGGTCCTGGTGCTCTCGCACGCCGGCGCCCTGTCGATGAAGGACCGGGGACGAGGAGCCATCATCAACGTGTCCTCGGTCGCCGGTTTCTTCCCGACGGGCACCTATGCCGCAGCCAAGGCGTGGGTCACGGCCTTCACCGAGACCCTGGCGCACGAGCTGGCCGGGTCCGGTGTCTCCGCGACCGCGCTCTGCCCCGGGTTCACCCGAACCGAGATGCACGAGCGTGCGAACCTCGACATGTCCAGGCTGCCCAACGCGATGTGGCTGGAGGCCGACCGGCTGGTCCTTGACTGTCTGGAGGATGTCAAGGCCGGCAAGGTCATCTCCATCCCGGGAGTGCAGTACAAGCTGTTCGCCGGTATCGCCCAGCTGGCTCCGCGCACCCTCGTGCGTGCCTTGTCGGGCCGAGCCCCATCCGTCCGTGGCCGCACGCAGTAGCCGTCCGAGGATAGGCTGAGGCCTCGTGACTGACCCGAATGCCGCCGCCAACGCCGCCGCCCTCTTTCCTCGCGACCGCCTGCTCGAGCTGATCAAGGCCAAGGCCATCGTGCACGGCAGGGTGACGTTGTCCTCAGGGCGCGAAGCCGACTACTACGTCGACCTGCGCCGGATCACCCTCGATGGCGAGGCCGCGCCGCTGGTCGGCCAGGTCATGAATGAGCTGACCAAGCACCTCGAATTCGATGCTGTGGGCGGACTCACGCTCGGCGCCGACCCGGTGGCGACCTCGATGCTGCACGCCTGCGCAGCAGCCGGGCGGCGCCTGGATGCCTTTGTTGTGCGCAAGTCCGGCAAGGCCCACGGCCTCCAGCAACGGATCGAGGGGCCGTCGATCCGGGGGCGTCGGGTGCTCATCGTCGAGGACACCACGACCACGGGAGCCTCCCCGATGGACGCCGTTGCCGCAGCCCGCGAGGAGGGCGCCGAGGTTGTCGCCGTGGCGACGATCGCCGACCGCGCGACCGGGGCGAAAGAGAAGCTGGAGGCGCAGGGCCTGACCTACGTGACGGCATACAGCCTGGCGGAGCTCGGCCTGGCCTGACCCTGCTTGGCGCCGGACTTGCCTGGTCAGCCCGGACCCAGAGCCCCAGCCTGTGGCGTGGGTGCTGCAGAGTCCTTCAGCTCCACGAAGATGACGTGAGTGTTCGTCTGGCCGATGTTGTGGCCCGAGTGCTGTTGCGCTGGTAGCCAGCTGGTCGTTGCTGCACTGATCTCGACCTCACGCTCCGCATCCCCGGAGTAGAGCCGCCGGCGGAACGAGCTCAGGGTGTACATCACGCTGTTCGGGTGCTCGTGGAGGGTCGTCCTGTCTCCTGGTTGGTCGGTGTACTCGAGGACGCGCACCTGCTCGTTCTCGAAAATCACCTTGTAGTGGTTCGGGTTCGTGGCTACCGGGTCGAGTGTCATGGATCCACCTTCCTACCCGGGTCAAGCCCCGCCCGTCCCGCTACGATCGTGGGACTGCCTACAACGGGGAGAAACAGTGCTCAAGCTCATCGTCATCGCCGTCATCGTGCTGCTCGTCCTCTACGCGGTCGGCATGTACAACGGCCTGATCAAACTGCGCAACCTCGTTCAGGAGGCCTGGCGCCAGATCGACGTCGAGCTCAAGCGTCGCCACGACCTGATCCCGAACCTTGTCGAAACGGTCAAGGGCTATGCCGCGCACGAGAGGGGCACCCTGGAGGGCGTCATGCAGGCCCGGTCCGCCGCCATGTCTGGTGGTCAGGGTCCGGCTGCAGCCGCTCAGAGCGAGGGCATGCTGAGCCAGGCGCTCGGCCGGCTGTTCGCCGTCGCCGAGGCCTATCCGGACCTCAAGGCGAACGCGAACTTCCTTGCGCTACAACAGGAGCTGACCTCGACCGAGGACCGTATCGCGTCCGGTCGCCGCTACTACAACGCCAACGTTCGCGAGCTCAACACCAAGGTCGAGACAGTCCCCAGCAATATCGTCGCCGGCATGTTCAACATCGGCCGGGAAGAGTACTTCGAGGTCGAGGGCCTCGAGCGTGAGCTGCCGAGCGTGAGCTTCGCCACCGCCGCACCCGGTGGCGCTCAGGCTTCTCCTGCGCCCGCCCCGCCAGCGCCGACTGCCTCGCCCGCCCCGCCCGCCTCGCCCGCCCCGGTCACGCCTCAGGACTCGGTCACGCCTCAGGACTCGGTGCCACCAAGTCCTCCTCCGGCCAGCTGACCTCGTGGCCGGAGTCAGCGTTCCTCGGTGATCTCCTCCGCGGCTTCCTCCACAACGGCATTGACCGCTCTGCGGTGGCGTAAGTACTCGACGAGTACCGGCAGCACGGAGACCGCCACGATGGCGATGATCGCGAGCTCAAGCTTGTCCTGCAGCACGGGGAACGCCTGACCGAGGAAGTAGCCGAGAAGGGTGATGCCGGTTGCCCAAAGGAGTGCGCCCAAACCGCTCCACGTGAAGAAGCGGCGCCGGTCCATCTGGCCGACTCCCGCCACCACGGTCACAAACGTCCGCACGATCGGCACGAACCGGCCGAGGACGAGCGCCTTGTTGCCGTACCTGTCGAAGAAAATGGTCGTCTGGTCGAAGTACTTCTTCTTCAGGATCCGCCCGTTGCGTTCGTAGAGAGGCGGTCCGATGGCGCGACCGATCTCATAGCCGACGACATTGCCGGCGAAAGCGGCAGCGGTGAGGATCACGCAGGCCAGTGCGATGTTGAGTCCGAGCTTGCCGTTGGCGATGAACAGCCCAGCGGCGAAGAGCAACGAGTCGCCCGGAAGAATGGGGAAGAGCAGGCCGCACTCAACGAAGACCATGACCACGCTGACCCAGAAGAACGCCGGCCCGAACTGGTCGAGCAGGTACTGGGGGTCCATCCAAACTGGTCCAAGGGTGTGCATCACAGTTCAGAGCGTATGCCGCGAAGTTGGGTGGGCCCTATTCCGCTTCGTAGCCGGTCGAGAGCAGAGAGGAGCCATCGCGTTGACCCACACAGTGTCGCCGGACATCGGAGTCGGGCCGTGGGTTGGTCCCTGGCCCGGTGAGCACGAGATGTCCCTGTATGACGAGTCGTTGCTCGCCGAGGGTGACCGCCGCAACGTCGTGGACAAGTACCGCTACTGGCGGCACGAGGCCATCGTGCACGACCTGGACTCCCAGCGGCACGAGTTCCACGTGGCCGTCGAGAACTGGGGTCACGACTTCAACATCGGGTCGGTGATCCGCACGGCGAACGCCTTCAACGCCAGCGCTTTTCACATCGTGGGGAAGCGTAGGTGGAACCGTCGGGGCGCCATGGTGACTGACCGCTACCAGCACGAGTACCACCACCCCAGCGTCAACGACCTGGTCGCCTGGGCCGCAGCCACTGCCGCACCAGTGGGCGGTGGGGCAGGCCCGCAACCGGCCGTTCCCCCGCACGGGGGAGGTAAGGCACACATTCCCCCGCAAGCGGGAGGTGCCCCCATACCGATCATCGGCATTGACAACCTGCCCGGCTCGCGGCCGATCGAGACCTATGACCTGCCGCGGCACTGCGTCCTGCTCTTCGGCCAGGAGGGTCCGGGTCTCTCACCGGAGGCGCGCGAGGCATCGGTGGCGATCCTGGACATCGCGCAGTTCGGTTCGACCCGGTCGATCAACGCGGGTGCGGCTGCAGCGATCGCGATGCATGCGTGGGTGCGGCAACACGTGTTCGACCAGACGTCCGCTGGTCACCCCTGACCCTCCTCAAAGGTCGCCGCTGTGACGCGGACTGCCACGAGGTGCAAGGATCAGTTACAGCAGAACAGTGCCGCTGCTCCAGCGGCTGACCGACGCTTTCGAGCTTCATTGAGGAGTCAGCAATGCCCATCGCGACCCCCGAGGTCTACGCCAACATGCTGGACCGTGCAAAGGCCGGTTCGTTCGCCTATCCGGCGATCAACGTCACGTCCTCCCAAACGCTGAACGCCGCCATCCGTGGGTTCGCCGAGGCTGGGAGCGACGGCATCGTGCAGGTCTCCACGGGTGGGGCTGAGTACCTCTCCGGCCCCACCGTCAAGAACATGGTGACTGGTTCGATCGCGCTCGCCGCCTATGCGCACGAGGTTGCCAAGAACTTCGACGTCAACATTGCCTTGCACACCGACCACTGCCCCAAGGACAAGCTGGACGGATTTGTCCGTCCGCTGATCGCGGCGTCCATGGAGCGGGTCAAGGCCGGCGGGACGCCGTGGTTCCAGTCGCACATGTGGGACGGTTCCGTGATTCCGGTGCCCGAGAACCTCACGATCGCCCGCGAGCTGCTCGACCTGTGCCAGGCCGCTCACATCATCCTCGAGATCGAGGTCGGCGCCGTTGGTGGCGAGGAGGACGGCGTCACCGGTGCGATCGACGAGAAGCTCTACTCCACCCCCGAGGACGCGCTCGCGACCGTAGAGGCGCTGGGTCTGGGCGAGTTCGGCCGATACATGACCGCGCTGACCTTCGGCAACGTGCACGGCGCGTACAAGCCGGGCAACGTCAAGCTGCGTCCCGAGATCCTCAAGAACGCCCAGGATGCCGTTATCAAGTCGCGTGGGCTGGCGGCGGACGCCAAGCCGTTCGACCTCGTCTTCCATGGTGGCTCGGGTTCGCTGCCACAGGAGATCTCGGACGCAGTCGACTACGGCGTCGTCAAGATGAACGTCGACACCGACACCCAGTACGCCTTCACCCGTCCGGTCGCCGGCTACATGATGACCAACTACGACGGTGTCCTGAAGATCGACGGTGAGGTCGGCAACAAGAAGCAGTACGACCCCCGCGCGTGGGGCAAGGCCGCCGAGGAGCACATGGCCGCCCGCGTCGTCGAGGCCTGCCAGAACCTGCGCAGTGCCGGCACCCACACCTCATGAGCAACCTGTTGGGCGTTCCCGAGACCCGTCTGCCCTTCGACCCGGCGGCGACCCA
>JBBQUB010000003.1:0-32639 GCA_038212865.1 Actinomycetales bacterium | reverse complement strand
CAGCAAGATCGAGGCCGCCAGCAGCGCAGCCGAGAGCTTCTTCACAGTGCGTCCCTTCACCCTGCCTCCAGCGTTTCATGGGTCGGAGCGCGTCAAGACGGCACTCGCGGACCCTTCGGAACAACCAGCCAAGAACGCGACATACACGATCCCCACAGGCGATTATGCCCGATTCGGGGGCCTTCGAGCATCTTGTCCACAATTTGTGGGTAGGCCTGGGGACAAGAAGGCGGATTATACGACAATCTGCACGTCCCATCGGCCGTCAAGAACGCCCCGCGGACCCCGACACGCCGACGTCATGGGGGATTCCCGGAACGGCTTGTGCGGGCGCACCCTGAGTCGTAACATCACTACATGTAGTAGTTACACAGTTGTTCTTCGTCCACATGTAGTCCCCAGGACGAACAGGCTTATCCCCAGGTCATCCACACGTTGACCACAGGTTTGTCCCCAGGCAACCCCACACGGCCCCCGAAACGGGGCACCTGGCATACGAAGGACGAACGAACACGGCATACCCCCGCAAGGGGGATGCCACCAACCAGGAAGGCCCGGAAACCACGATGCATTGCCCCTTCTGCCACCACACGGACACTCGCGTCATCGACAGCCGCACGGCTGACGACGGCACCGCGATGCGCCGGCGGCGGCAGTGTCCCGAGTGCAACCGGCGCTTCACCACGATCGAGTCGGCGAGCCTTTCGGTGGTCAAGCGCAGCGGAGCAAACGAGCCTTTCAGCCGCAGCAAGGTCCTGCTTGGTGTACGCAAGGCCTGTCAGGGGCGTCCGGTCAGCGAGGACGCTCTGGCCAGGCTCGCCCAGAAGGTCGAAGAGGCGGTCCGGGCACGGGGCAGCGCCGAGATTGACGCCCACGAGGTGGGGTTGGCCATCCTCGGACCGCTGCGCGAGCTTGACGAGATCGCCTACCTGAGATTTGCCAGCGTGTACCAGGGCTTTGAGAGCCTCGAGGACTTCGAGTCCGCGATCACCCTGCTTCGCGCCGAGCGAGAACCCACGGGACTAGAACCAGACCCAGCCGGTCGGATGGCGGGCAGCTAGTCCCAGAAACCAGCCCCACCGCTGTCGGTGGCGGCAGCAAGACTGATAACAATCCGGAAGAACAAGGGTCAGGGAGACCAACATGACGGAGACGACCGGCGCACGTGCAGGGGCACGACGCAGCAGCGGCAAGAAGGGCGTGAAGGTCGAGCGCATCTTCACCACTCCCGGTGTGCACCCCTATGACGAGGTCACCTGGGAGCACCGCGACGTGGTCCAGCAGAACTGGAAGACCGGCGTCACGATCTTCGAGCAGCGCGACGTCGAGTTCCCGGACTTCTGGTCGGTCAACGCCTCGACGATCGTGACGACCAAGTACTTCCGCGGGGCCGTCGGCACCCCGGAGCGTGAGAGGGGCCTCAAGCAGCTGATCGACCGCGTCGTCCTGACCTATGTCAAGGCGGGCAAGGACAACGGCTACTTCGCGGCGCCCGAGGACGCCGAGCTGTTCGAGCACGAGCTGACCTGGGCTCTGCTGCACCAGGTGTTCAGCTTCAACTCGCCGGTGTGGTTCAACGTGGGCACGACCTCTCCTCAACAGGTTTCGGCCTGCCAACCGTACGACGCTCTGGTGAGCACACCCCAGGGACTCATCCCCATCGGCAAGCTGGTCGAGGACAACGCAGTCGGCACCAAGGTGTACGACGCCAACGGGCTGACGCGAGTCGTGGCCACCAAGGCGAACGGTGTGAAGGACGTCCTCCGTGTTCACACCAAGGCTGGCTATGCGCTCGATGTGACTGCTGACCACCTGGTGTGGAAGGCCGATACCCTCGTTGTCGGCGACTTTGTCGAGGCAGGGGTCCTCCATGTCGGAGACCGGCTGCTCCACGTCGACCCAGAAGTTGCCGGAAGCAACGCTGAGATGGTCGAGGTTGCGCGCATCGAGGAACGTGGCGCGATGGAGGTCTACGACATCCAGACCGAGAGCGGTGAGTACCTCTCGGGCAACCTGCGGGTGCATAACTGTTTCATCCTGGCCGTTGACGACTCGATCGACTCGATCCTCAACTGGTACCGCGAGGAAGGGTTCATCTTCAAGGGCGGCTCCGGCGCCGGCGTGAACCTCTCCCGCATCCGCAGCTCCAAGGAGCTGTTGTCTTCGGGCGGTACGGCGAGTGGTCCGGTCAGCTTCATGCGCGGCGCGGACGCGTCGGCCGGCACCATCAAGAGCGGCGGCGCCACGCGTCGTGCGGCCAAGATGGTGGTGCTGGACGTCGACCACCCCGACATCGAGCAGTTCGTCGAGACCAAAGCCCTGGAGGAGCACAAGATCAGGGCGCTGCGTGACGCCGGCTTCGACATGGACCTGGACGGCAAGGACATCGTCTCCGTCCAATACCAGAACGCCAACAACTCGGTGCGGGTCAGCGACGAGTTCATGCGCGCGGTCGAGGAGGGCAAGGAGTTCGGGCTGAGGGCCCGTGGCACCGGTGAGGTCATCGAGACGATCAACGCCAAGGGGCTCTTCGAGAAGATCGCCAAGGCCGCGTGGGAGTGCGCCGACCCGGGCATCCAATATGACGACACAATCAATGATTGGCACACCAATCCGGAGACGGGTCGTATCACCGCATCCAACCCGTGCTTCACGGCGGACACCCTCGTGGCCGTAGCCGACAGGCGCAACGCGGTTCAGATCGGTGAGCTCGTCGGTCAGAGCGTGGACGTCTACTCCAAGGACGACGCAGGTCGGACCGTCATCCGGACGATGTCCAACATTCGCAAGACTCGCAGGGACGTTCAGATCGTCCGGGTCGCCCTCGACGACGGCACCACGGTGCAGTGCACCCCAGATCACCCGTTCATGCTCCGCGATGGGTCGTACGTGGAAGCGAAGGACTTGCTGGCCGGCGCCTCTCTCAAGAGGTTCGACTCCGAGCACGTGCCTACCGCACGCGCGCAGCAGTCCGAAGCTCTGCCGGTGAACCACAAGGTTGTGTCCGTGACACCGGACGGTCGCGCGGACGTGTACGACGGTGAGGTGGAGGACACCCACAACTTCGCGATCATCACCACCCGAGATGCGAAGGCAGGCGTCGACAACCTGTCTGGCGTGTTTGTTCACAACTGCTCGGAGTACATGTCGCTGGACAACTCCTCCTGCAACCTGGCTTCACTGAACCTGCTGAAGTTCCTGCGCGACGACGACACCTTCGACGCCGCGAAGTATCAGAAGGTCGTCGAGCTCGTCATCACCGCGATGGACATCTCGATCTGCTTCGCGGACTTCCCGACCGAGCCGATCGCGGCGACCACCCGTGACTACCGGCAGCTGGGCATCGGGTACGCCAACCTCGGCGCGCTGCTCATGGCGACCGGCCACGGATACGACTCCGATGGTGGCCGCGCGCTGGCTGCCACGCTGACGTCACTGCTCACCGGTGCCGCCTACAAGCGCTCCGCCGAGCTGGCTGCCGTGGTTGGTCCGTATGCCGGGTACGCCCGCAACGCCGATGCCCACAAGCGCGTGATGCGTAAGCACCAGGCGGCCAACGACCAGATCCGAACGCTGGACGCGATGGATGGTGACATCCACCGTCTGGCCACCAAGGCCTGGGACGACGTCGTCAAGCTCGGCGAGAAGAACGGCTACCGCAACGCTCAGGCATCGGTCCTCGCACCGACAGGCTGCCTGACCGGCGACACCCTGGTCACCACCGACCGCGGACTCACCCGTTTGTCCGAGCTCGGCGATGTTTGGGGCGACAAGTGGCAGGACTTGGACGTTTCCGTCTCCACCGATGAGGGACCCCGTCAGACGACGAAGTTCTTCGTCAACGGAGAGGAGCCGACTCGTCGGATCGTCACCGAGGCCGGATACAACATCCAAGGGACTCTCGCTCACCGGGTGAAGGTCGTCGATCCTGAGACACGTCTTTGGGGGTGGAAGCGGCTAGCCGATGTCGCCCCTGGTGATGTCGTGCCGGTGCAGCTCGGCGCGATGGTGGGCGAGTCCCGTCAGGTGCCGTTGCCGGTCCTCGATCAGGCCTACTACGCAGGCAACCGCAATCTGACAGTTCCGGACTGCATCGATTCCGAACTGGCGGAACTGGTCGGCTACTTCATGGGCGACGGCAGCTTGCACGCCAAGGGGATCCGGCTGTGCGTCGCCGATACAGACCCCGATGTCACCGAACGGATCGGTGTCCTCGCCAAGGGGTTGTTCAACCTGCAGCCGGTGGTGACCCAAAAACAGGGTTATCAGGAAGTCACGCTTCAGTCGGTGTGCCTTGCTCGTTGGTGGAAGGCAGCGGGCTTTGCCAAGAACCTGCCCGGCGTCGACCACACCGGCAAGGGGTGGACGCCAATGGTTCCCGCCTCGATCCTCGAGACGAACGACCCCAGCGTTTATGCAGCGTTCATGCGTGGCCTGTTCGAGGCCGACGGAACCGTACTGCAGGGCGTTCCCAGTGTGACGACGGCTTCGCCGACCTTCGCCGACGACATCCGAACGGTCCTGTTGACCCTGGGCTATCCGACGACAACCCGCACCACGGTGAGTGGCTTCGGAGGACCGATTCAGCAGGTCCGGGTACGCAACGTCCACCACGCCTACCGCTTCGGAATTCAGGTTGGTTTCATGAGTGGCCGTAAGTCTGCTTTGGTCGCGGCTGGCTTGACGCCTCAGTCGGGCAACTGTGATCGCATCCAGTTGCCGGAACATGTTTGGCAGGAGCTCGCTCCAGTTGGGACGCCTTTGCGCGGGCTGGTGCAGCAGGCCGCAGTACGGGCCCGTGGCGTCAGCCGCGATGTGGCCGGTCGGCTGTTGGACGCGACCGGTGACCCGCGTCTGGCACACGCACTCGGTTACCTATTCGAGACAGTGGCTAGCAACGAGGATGGCGGCGTGCAGCCAACATACGACCTGTCGGTGCCGGACAATGTCACCTATGTTGCCGCTGGATTCGTCAGCCACAACACCATCGGTTTCATGATGGACTGCGACACCACCGGCATCGAGCCGGACTTCTCGCTGGTCAAGTTCAAGAAGCTCGTCGGCGGCGGCTCCATGCAGATTGTCAACCTGACTATTCCGCGAGCACTGCGCAAGATGGGCTATACGGGCGAGACCATCGAGGCCATCGTCGAGTTCATCGCCGACAAGGGTCACGTCATCGACGCCCCCGGACTGCGGCCCGAGCACTACGAGGTCTTCGACACCGCGATGGGCGCCCGTTCGATCTCGGCCATGGGTCACGTCCGGATGATGGCGGCCGCCCAGCCGTTCCTGTCGGGTGCGATCTCCAAGACCGTCAACCTGCCCGCGGATGCCACGGTCGAGGCGATCGAGGACGTCTATCTGCAGGGCTGGAAGCTTGGACTGAAGGCAATGGCTGTTTACCGGGACTCGTGCAAAGTCGGCCAGCCCCTGTCCGATGGCGGCTCGACCGCCACTGACGCCGCGGCAGTCAAGGCGGCTGGCAAGGTCGAGCGGATCATCGAGTACCGCCCGGTCCGCAAGCGTCTGCCCAAGCGTCGCCCGAGCCAGACCATCTCGTTCTCCGTGGGAGGCGCCGAGGGTTACCTGACCGCCGGCTCCTATCCCGACGACGGCCTGGGCGAGCTGTTCCTGAAGTTCGGCAAGCAGGGTTCGACCCTGGGCGGCGTTATGGACGCGTTCGCGATCGCCGTCTCGGTCGGCCTGCAGTACGGCGTGCCGCTGGAGACCTTCGTCGAGAAGTTCACCAACCTGCGCTTCGAACCTGCGGGGCTGACCGACGATCCGGACATCCGGATGGCGCAGTCGCTCATGGACTACACGTTCCGCCGGTTGGCGCTGGACTACATGGACTTTGAGACCCGCTCCGCAATGGGCATCTACAGCGCTGACGAGCGGATGCGTCAGCTCGAGACCGGCTCGTATGCGGCGCCGGTGGACTCCGAGTCCGATGAGGAGGTCTCGGACGAGCTCGAAGGCTTCGCCCAGTCGGCCCAGCTTGTCAGGAAAGCCGACAAGCGGACGGAGGCGAAGTTCGCGCCTTTGGACAGGTCCGGCTCGGGTGCCGCTTCGGCCAAGGTGGTCGAAGGCGTGCACTCATCGGCTGAGCTGATGGAGCGGTTCCAGGGCAAGTCGGCGGATGCTCCGATCTGCTTGACCTGTGGCACGAAGATGCGGCCGGCTGGTTCCTGCTACGTGTGCGAGGGATGCGGCAGCACCAGCGGCTGCAGCTGATCGCTCAAGCGAGAGACCGAAGGGCCCGGACGTCGTCCAGGCCCTTCGGTAGCGCGTGGGTGGCGCCGTATTGTCCGCCGGCTCATCTATGAATGGTGCTGCGGGTTAACTCGCTCGACAAGGGAATAACATTGCAGCCCAAGCCGATTCGCCATCTACGTCCACACGCTTCTGACATCACGCCCGAAACGCCACTGAAATCGACTGCGAACAAAGCAACGAGAGCGAGCGGGCTAAGCGACGACGGTGGAGGTCGTGAAGGCGTCGGTTGGCATGGGTCTGTCGAGGCGCCAGGTGATCGCGATCGGACGATCGCCGGTGTGGCTGACGTATTGCCCGGTTCCGAGGAAGAGGTATGGAGCCGTGCCCAAGTCGTAGACCTTGTGCTCGCGCGCGAAGAGCAGGATATTGCTGCCCTCCTGAGCGTGACGGATGTACCTCTGTCCGGTTGGTGAGGCGACCGAGGTCCGCGACTGTGTCTCCCAATGGAAAAGCGATGGGCTGATCGCATAGTCCTGATACATGGTCGTGGGGGAATAGTCGGTCTCGGACTTGTTGAGCGTGATCAGGAAGGCGTCAGACTTCCACTCCTCTGCCCGCAGGACCCCTTGTTGAAAGCTGTTGGGCAGGCGCTTGAGGTGCGCGTAGTCGAGCGCAGCCACAATCTCCTCACGCGAATACCGGGCGTGGGTGCGCAGCGGCGTCGCCGCGAGACGTCCTGCCAAGGGCTCGGCTAGGTGCTGGGCATTGTCGAAGGCACTTTGGAGCACGACGGTGAGCTCATCGCGGGCAGCCTGCTCCGATCGCATAGCGGCGAATCCATCGGCGTACGAGTCGAATCCGCCGCCGTTGGGCCACATCGAGAAGAACAGCATTCGCGCGCATCGCTGTTCGTCCGAGCTGAGGTCCTGGTATGTCGGACCATCATCCGCGAGAAGCCGCCGGTAGGCGTGTGCGCGCTCGGCGTCATCGACATGCGCCAGAGCGCGGACGCGCTTGAGCAGGGCGGCTTCGTGAGGTCCTTTAACTCGAGTCTGGAATCCGGCCTCTTGACGCAGCCGAGTCCAGCTCCTGTCACTCTTGAGGACATCGCCGAGCTCGAGTCCTGACTCGTGAAGAAAATCGGCCAAGGTCAGGTCACCATATGAGCGCAGTTCGGCGACGATCTGCTTCCAGCTCGTCCTCAGCTGACTCTTGATGTTCGCGAGGACGATCTCTTGGGACTGCCGGTCCAGCACGATCTGCGAGCCTGCAGGCAGGAATGGGAAGCCTTGTTCGACCTGGCGTTGGAGACCTGTCTTGGTTGCCCCGGTGATGGCGCGGTAACGAGTGTCGAAACGGAACTCTCTGCGCTGATGACCGACGAAGTCGATCGCGGTGAGGACCGGTTTGTCCTGGGCTCGGCGAAGGCCGCGACCGAGCTGTTGCAAGAAGACCGTTGCGCTCTCGGTGGGTCGGAGGAAGAGGACCGTGTCGACAGAGGGGATGTCGACGCCCTCATTGAACATGTCGACGGTAAAGACGGCGTTGATCTCGCGAGCAGCCAATTGGGACAAGGCATCTGCGCGGTCGGCAGATCCCGGTCCGCTCGTGACCGCCAGGGATGGAATGCCCGCTTCGTTGAAGACCCGAGCCATGTACTCGGCATGCAAAATCGAGACACAGAAGCCGAGAGCGCGCATCGAATGAACGTCGGCGACCTTGTCGTGGACCTGTTTCAGGACTATCCGCGCCCGAGCATCGTTACCCGTGTAGACGCCAGAGAGAGAGCCCTGGTCATACATGCCCCGGCTCCACTGGACTTGGGTGAGGTCGACACCGTCGGCGACCCCGAAATAGTGGAAGGGACAGAGGAGGTCCGCGCTCAGCGCGTCCCAGAGGCGCAGCTCTGCGGCGACTCGTCCCCCGAAGAAGGAGCGGACATCTGTGCCGTCGGCGCGCTCGGGCGTTGCCGTCAGGCCAAGGAGCTCACGCGGTTTCAGGTGGTCGGTGATCCGGCGGTAGGTCATCGCCTGCGCGTGGTGGAACTCGTCGATGACGACCACGTCGTAGGCATCCGCCGGGATGTTCGTGACCCCATACGCGGTCAACGACTGAACAGACGCGAAGACGTGTCGCCAACGCTCGGGACGGGCGCCACCCACATACAGCTCACCGAAGCTGGGGTCCGACAGTACCTCGCGGTACGTGCGGAGGGACTGTCTCAGGATCTCCTCACGATGGGCAACGAACAACAGTGACGGACGCTCACTGGTCGACGGTGGGCAAAGGCTCCGATAGTCCAGCGCGGCGATGACGGTCTTCCCCGTGCCGGTCGCGGCCACAATGAGGTTTCGGTGCCGGTCGTGAACCACGCGCTCAACTTCGAGCGACTCCAGCATCTCGGACTGGTGGGGATAGGGCCTCACCTCCAGCCCCGAAACGGACAGAGTCACTCGATCGGTTTGCCGGCGGCCCGACGCCTCCGCGAGCGCGTCGTCCAACCGGTCACGATCGCGATCCGGGTCGTAGGCCTCGTATGTTGTGTCGTTCCAATAGGTTTCGAAGGTTGCCGAGAACTTCTGCATCAGCGGGGGAGTGGCGATGGACGAGAGCCGCACGTTCCATTCGACCCCGTCCAACATGGCGGACCGAGAAAGGTTCGAGGAGCCCACGTATGCCGTGTTGAACCCGGTGTTGCGTCGAAAGAGCCAGGCCTTGGCGTGCAAGCGGGTGCGCACGGAGTCGTACTGGATCTTGACGTCTGCGCCAAAGTCGCGGACGAGACGCTCCAGGGCGAGCCGCTCGGTGGCACCCATGTACGTGGTAGTGATGACTCGCAGCGGGACGCCGCGCCGTTTGAGGTCAAGCAGCTGGGGCTCGATGACCCGCAACCCGTACCACTTGACGAAGGCGCACAAAAGGTCGACTTGGTCAGCGGTATCCAGCTCTGACCTGACCTCGTGACCCAAGGACGGCTCCCCGTGAGCATTCGTCAGCAGCGCTGCGTCCGACAGGGGCGTCGCCGGTCGGTTGGTCTTCCGAGTTGCTGAGCCCGGTGCAGCGAGGGCTACCAGCGAGAGCAGCCGGCTTGGCGACCCGGCGAGCTGGTCTTCGTTAGCGCCGAGCTGCCGCAGGAGCGCATTCACCATGTCGCGTCGACGATCTGCGTTCGACTCTGCAGAAAGCGCTCGGATTACTGCATCACGAATATGTCTGGCAAGCACCTCGGGCTGTTCCGCCGCGTCCACGGGCTCGGTGTTCGGGGTCAGCCCCGAACCTGTCACCTCGTCGAGGATGGCTTGCAGCCTCTTCGTCAACAGGCTTTCGTACAGTCCCTCAAGCACCCCTGCACCCCTCGTGTAGCCGATTGCTCGTAGCTTGTCACGCCAGGTGGTGGTCCGCTCGGCCTTCGCAAACCGCAGCATCGCTCAGATTGAGCTGGGGGTTCTCCCAAAAATCCATCCATCGCGCCAATAACTAATCGATCACTCAGATTTTTGCTATTCTCGGCTGCAGAGTCACAGAACAGATCACGAACTGAGCGATCACTCGGTTTGAATACCGGAGGCACAAATGGTGAATACCGGAGGCACACATGGTCAAGAAGCCAGCCGGACGTAGCGATCTTGCCCTCGACGTGCGCGCGCGCCGCAAAGACCTTGGTTTGACACAGGAGGAGGTGGCCGAGCTGGCCGAAGTCTCCGCCAGATTCGTCATGGAGCTCGAGCAGGGCAAGCCCACGATCCGCCTAGACAAGTTGACAGCGGTGCTGGACTCGATTGGCCTGACCCTGCGGGCCGAGGTGCGCCGGTGAGCAGTCCAGCCGGCCGGGCTCCCTCGGTCACCGAGCTGACCAAGGTCGCGGCCGCAGACGTCTACAAGCAGGGGCGGCTGGCGGCGCGGCTCGTCCGCGACACCGGGACGGTCCGTTTCGAGTACGACCCCGAGTACCTTTCCCAGGGCGGAATCGCTGTGGCGACGACTCTCCCGCTGACTGAAGAGCCGGTCGTGACTGGGAGGGGAGCGGTGCCGACTTACTTTGCTGGGCTGCTGCCGGAGGGCCGCCGGCTGATCGGCCTGCGAATGGCGGTCAAGACGTCAGCCGATGATGACCTCACCCTGCTGCTGGCGGTCGGCCGTGACCCGGTCGGCGACGTCCAGATCGTCCCGGCCGGACAGCACCCGACCCCGGCGGAGCCCCTGGTCCACGTGAACAAGGCCTTCGAGGAGGTGACGTTTTCCGAGATATTGGAGGCCGCGGGCGTCATTGACCCAGTGGCCCTGGCCGGGGTGCAGGACAAGGCTTCGGCGGGCATGATCTCGGTTCCTGTCGGGCAAGCCGGCAAACGCTACATCCTCAAGGTCGACCCCCCGGAGTTCCCCAACGTGGTGGAGAACGAGGCCTATTTCATCCGACGCGCAGCCCTCGCCCGCTTCCCGGTCGTCCGTGCACGCACCGTCCACGACGCGACCGGCCGCCCCGGGCTTCTGGTGGAGCGCTTCGACCGCGTCAACGGCCCGGATGGCCAGCCCATCGCGTTAGCAGTCGAGGACGCCGCTCAAGTCCTGGACCTTTACCCCGGCGACAAGTACCGCACCTCCGCCGAAGAAGTGGTCGCCGCCCTCAGCGAGGTCTGTGCCGCCCGCGCGCTCGCGGCCCGTGACATCTTCCGGCAGCTGTGCTTCGCCTGGCTCACCGGCAACGGCGATGTCCACGCGAAGAACATCTCCATCCTGGCCACACCAACGTGCGAATGGCGCGTCTCGCCGGCGTATGACCTCCCCTCCACGCTGCCCTACCGCGATCACACCCTCGCGCTGGCGATGGGCGGCAGGCATGACGGCCTCTCACGCAAATCCCTGCTTGCCTTCGCTGAGGCCGTGGGTGTCCCGGCTCGTGCCGCCGAACGAACCCTGGATGACGTGCTGGGGGCAACTGCCTCGATCCCCGATGAGATCGAGTCCGGCGCGTTGCCGTTCGCCATACAGATCATCAAGCCTTGGGTCCGCAGTCTGCGCAACCGGCACAAGAACGCCGCCCAATAGGCATCACGGCGCCAGCCGAGATCACGACGGTCAGCCTGCCCCCTGCAATTGGTGACGTCAGTTACCTGACGACCACGCTCCTTGGGGAGCGAATCGTCAGGGTCATGAAGAAGCTAGTGACTGTCGTCCTGGACTGGCTCTGGGACTGCCTCACCTACCTCGTGATACCCACGGGGCGGTTGACGGAACGGGACCTGGACTATGCCCTCGCGAACAGAGCCCTGGCCCGTGCATGGTTTGACAACCAGGCAACCGCGTTGGCGATGTCGTGGCGCTCGGAGCGTGTCGTCGTTCCTCCCCGTTCGATCGCCTCGATGCGTGAACTTGGTATGCCGGCCGCCTTCGCCAGCTCGTCACAGGAGACACCCAGACTGTGACGCATGGCCTGGACGGTGCTGGAGACGAGACGGTCGAACTCGTCGGTGTCGACGCCGCTCTCCATGATGATGGTGGTCACGATTACCCTTTCTGCAGAACAGGAATCGACAGGTGCGGCGGCTCCTGATGTGGCGCGGCATACTCCAAAGGCTCTGGGCCGGTCAACGGGCTCGGCAGGGGGACCTCAAGCACGGCCCAGACGACCTTGCCTCCGTCACCAGTGGGCAGGAACCCAAAACCGCGAGAGAGGCCAGAGACGATGGTGAGCCCACGACCGTGCGGGCCAAGGCCTGCTATCCGCGGACGCGGCCGGCCGGTGCCGCGGTCTTGAACCGTCAGGCGAACTGCTGGCCCGTCCCAGGCGATGGAAAGGTCGATCTTCGTGCCGGCATGCACCGTCGAGTTGGTCACGAGCTCGCTGACCACCAAGCTCGCGGTGGGAGTGGCACTGCTCAACCCCCAGCCCAGCAAGGTGCGGGTGACGAAGTCCCGCGCGGCACGTGAGGCGGTCGGATGCGGCGCGAGGTGCAGCCACTCAACGGCGACAGTGGGGGTTCGGAGAACTGCTGACAGTGCCTGGAGGATCGTCGCGGTCACGATCAGGTGCGCACCCAAAGGATGGGCGGCCAGCAAAACACCGACCTGCGGGTCTGGGCAGGCCACGGCCACCGGGATCCCGGGCCAGTCGCGCACGTGCCGTCCTGCTTTCGCCAGCAGGTCAATGTCGCCCGGCTGGGGACCTTCGAGCATGGTCGTCAGGTCGCACACCACGCCTCGCGGGGTCTTGGCCAAGGCCAGTTCGATCGCCGGGTCCAGATCCTCGACCGCATCGCCGAAGAGCCCGGAAGTCTCGAGGATGGCCACCTGACGCGCTGTGTAGGTTCTGATCGGCCGGTGGGGATCTGGGGACACGAGGTTGACCGACTTGAAGGAGAACATGTCGGCACCTTGGCCAACGACGCCGACGCTAGCGCGGAGCGGATTTTTGGGTGTTTGCACCACGGCGAACTCGATTCGGTGGTCCCGAAAATCAAGACACGGGCCACCGACATTCGGGAGCAGCACGGTGAGAAGCGAACGACCCAAGGTCTGGGGGACGTTGAACTCCGACATTACACCCAAAACGCGCAGGCACTAATAGAGGTGAGCCCCGGAGTTCATAGCGGAGTCGGAAGCCCTCCGAGCTCAGACCTGAAGCCCCACGGAAACGATGGCCTCGGCGACCACCCGCATGCTGGCGTTGTTCGTGCGGGCGTGTCGGCGCATCCGCTGGTAGGCCTGCTCGATGGTGACGGTGTGCTGTTGGGCGGTGATCCCCTTGGCCTGTTCGATGACCACCCGAGACTCCAGCGCCTGCTGCAGCTGCTCGCTGAGCTGCTGCTGCTGGCGCAGTTTTGAGGCGTTGACCACATAGCTTGTCGCTACGTCGGCCAACACCACGGCGACGGCGATATCTTCATCCGACCACACCCGCGGCTCCGGCGAGTCGATGTTCAGCGCGCCGATGGTCTGGCCGGCCAGGCGCATCGGGATGCCAGCCACGCCGGCGACGCCAACGCGGGCGGCGGTGGCCGAGAATGCCGGCCACCGGGCGGACTCCTTTCGCACGTCGGTGACCCGAACCACCTCACCGGTGTCGTAGGCATCGCGACACGGGCCTGCCTGTTGTTCCTCCTGAATGCGCTCCAGCTCCCCGGAAGCGTGGCTCACCGCCGTCACGAAATGCAGCCGCCCTTCCTCTGCCATCGTGACCCCGCTGCCGGACAGACCCAACACTGCGGTGACGCTCTCGGTGAGCTCGGTCAGCGCGGTCTCGAGGTCGTAGCGCGCCGGCAGAACCACGGCGAACCTTGACAATGTCTGAAGAAACAGCTGCTGGTCATACACCTTGGGCGTCCTTCGGATCACACCGCCGAGATGGCGGCTCACCGCAGCGCGGGACCGAAAAACCAAAGGATCGTGAGTCACCGCTCAAGCGCCACTGCTCAGAAACGAGTCTAACCCTCGAAAGCCTCAGAAGGACTCAAAAGCCAAGACCCGAGCCGCCAGCCACGGAGCCTGCCATGGAGTCCGTCGGCCATGGAGTGCGCCAGCCACGGAGCCTGCCAAGGAGCCCGCCCCGGCCGGAGGTCAGGCGTAGTAGCGCCAGACCATATCGGCCACGCAGGGCGGCTTGGTCGTTCCTTCACACTCGTAGACGAGGTGGTAGACCGTCTCGACGCCGCCGTTGATCTCCCTGACCTCGGCGGACCCCCTCGAAGCGCGCGATGATGCCCGCGAGTCGCTTCGGGTCGAACACGTCGAGCTCGGCCTAACTCAGGCACGCGACAGGACAGATGACGTATCCGGTCGGTGATCGATGGGGTCAGCCCAGCGGCTCGAAGGTAGCCGTGAAGTGCCGCAACGCGGGTGGCTCGTCCACGATGCGATAGCCGGTGAGCTCATCCGCATGGCGGGCGACGTGCTCGCAGACCTCGATCACGTAGTCGATGTGGCTCTGCGTGTACGTCCGCCGCGGGATGGCCAGCCGCACCAGATCGAGGGCGGCAGGCACCTCCGAGCCGTCGGGCTGGCGGCCGAACATCACCGTGCCGATCTCGACGCTGCGCACCCCGCCCGCCTCGTACAGGGCGACCGCGAGTGCCTCGCCGGGGTACTCCAGTGGCGGGATGTGGGGGAGCAGGGCCCGGGCGTCTAGGTAGACGGCATGTCCGCCGATCGGGGTCAGCACCGGCACTCCGGCCTTGACCAACGCGTCGCCGAGGTAGCCGGTCGAGCGGATCCGGTAGCGCAGGTAGTCGTGGCTGACGACCTCCTTGAGCCCTTGCGCCAGCGCCTCGAGGTCGCGGCCGGCCAGGCCGCCATACGTCGGGAACCCCTCGGTCAGGATGAGCACATTGCGGCACTGCTGGGCCAGCTCGTCGTCGTTCATCGCCAGCCATCCACCGATGTTGCCCATCGGGTCTTTCTTGGCGCTCATCGTCATGCCGTCGGCCAACGAGGACATCTCACGCACGATGTCGGCCACGTCGCGGTCGCCGTGCCCCGGCTCACGCTCATGGATGAACCAGGCGTTCTCGGCGAAGCGGCAGGCGTCCAGGAACAGCTTCTTGCCATACGTGTCGCAGACCTCGCGAACCGCGTGCAGGTTGGCCAGCGAGACCGGCTGCCCGCCCCCGCTGTTGTTGGTGATCGTCATGAACACGACCGGCACGTCGTCCCCGCGCTCGCGCAGCAACGCGTCCAGCTCGGCGATGTCCATGTTGCCCTTGAAGGGGTGGTCGGCCTGCGGGTCCCGGCCCTCGGCGATGACCAGGTCGACCGCCGTCGCACCTGAGGCCTCGACGTTGGCCCGGGTGGTGTCGAAATGCGTGTTGTTTGGGACGACTTTTCCGGGCCCGCCGAGGACGCTGAAGATGATCTTCTCGGCCGCCCTGCCCTGATGGGTCGGGAGGATGTGCTCGAACGGGAACAGCTCGCGGACGGCATCCCGGAACAGGAAGAAGGAGGGCGATCCGGCATACGACTCGTCGCCGTGCTGTATGGCGGCCCACTGGTCGCGACTCATCGCGCCGGTCCCCGAGTCGGTGAGCAGGTCGATCAGCACGTCCTGGGCGTTCACCTTGAACAGGTTGTAGCCGGCCGCGGCAATCGCAGCCTTCCGCTGCTCCGCTGTGGTCATCCGGAGCGGCTCCACCGAGTGGATCCGGAAGGGCTCAATGATCGTGTTGTATGTCGGTGCGTCCATGCCCATCATCGTGGTCCCGGACCGCTCCGATGTGAATAGCTCTCGCCGCCGCGATCAGGGACTGTACCTTTTGTACGCAAGGTTTTGGCGGCTGAACGGGCATAATCGCAAGGAGGATTCGTGGATCGGGTTGACTGGCGCATTCTGGCCGAGCTCCAGAGCGACGCCCGGCTGTCCTTCAACGAGCTGTCCCGCCGGGTGAACCTGTCCGCACCGGCTGTCGCCGATCGGGTGCGCCGGTTGCAGGACGGCGGCGTCATCGCCGGCTACCACGCCCAGGTCGATCCCGTCCGGGCGGGCAGAGGCGTTCGGGCCATCGTGCGGATGCACTGCTACGGACCGACGTGCGTGCTGCGGGACCCGGCGGTGCACAACTGGCCCGAGGTGCAGACGATGCACCGCGTCACCGGCGACGACTGCTCGGTGCTGCTTGTCGCCGTTGAGGACATACCGGCGTTCGAGACGCTGCTCGACCGGCTGTCGATCTATGGGCAGTCCACCAGCAGCATGGTGCTGGACGATCTCCTCCCGTGGAGCCCCGTCCTGCCACCTGGTGCGATCGGCTCCGGGCCTGCCCTCTGACCAGCTCATCCCGGCCCTCGTGGCACCGGGCTGCTTTTCCGCATCTCCCTGACTGACTCGGATGAGATGGTCGAGGAGGCGCTCCCAGCCATGCGACGAAGCATCCGCCGCCTCTCACGCTGGCCGGCAACCGCCATAGATCACGTTTTCCAGAAGCTTCCAGTAGACGTCGATCCCCTGGAAACCGGCGGACCGGAGATACTCCAGCTGTTGCTCAAGGGGGATCATGTAGCGCACGTGGTTCTCGAACCGAGCATGCTCGTCCGGCGAACGATGGAGACGCTTGACCGCAGCCTCGGGGTCGTTGCGATCATTCCCGCGCTCCCAGGTGGCCTCGACCACGGGATCCGCGGAGGTCACCGGGTCGTAGTTGAGATACCAGCCACCAGGGGTGAGGTGCTCGAAGATCTCGGCGAAGAGACCCTGCTTGCGGTGATCTGGCAGGTGGTGGATAGACATGGAGGTCACGATTGCGTCCAGTGTGGCCGGAATCGCCGACGGCCAGTTGTTGCTCGACATATCGAACTCGATGTACTGGAAGCGCCCCGCGAACGGCGCCATCCCCCGCTGGCCTTCACCCATCATCTGCGCTGAGAAGTCGGTGAGGATGGCGGTGCTCCGGGGATACAGGTCCAGGATCCCTCTCGCCGCGGCCCCGGTACCAGCCCCCAGGTCCAAGAAGGTGAAGGCGTCCTGGACCCCGAAGGGGAGGAGCTCACCCATGAGCCGCCACTGTGCTGCGCGCTTTCGCTCGCGCTCCTCGGCCGTGGCCGTCCAGTGCTGGACAACCTCCTCGGAATTCCAGATGGTTGCGTTCGTATCGGTTGTCTGGTCCATGTGCAGAGGCTACGTCCCTTCCGCAGCCGCTGGGACTACGATCCCGGCCATTGCAGGCGACAACTTCAGCGTCCCGCGTTCGGTGACGATCTACGCTCCAAAAGCGCGCACCGGCTCTGACCGGACAGGCGCCGTCAGACCTCGAGCTCGGCTCGAACACCCAACAACCGCACTGGCCGTCGTGAGGTGAACGTGTCCAGCGCAGCCAGCGCGGCCCGCTCGATCGCCTTCACCTCCAAGGATGGCGCGCTCAGCGCCCGGCCGTGGGTTTGGGTGGTGAACGGTGCGTAGCGAACCTTGACGACGACGCGTATGGCGCGGCGTTGTTCGGCGGCGACATCGTCAGCCACTCGCCGAACCAGGATGGCGACCTCACGTCGTACGCGGTCCCAGTCGTCCAGGTCTTCCTGGAAGGTGGTCTCGCGGCTGTGCGAGCGGGACACGTACGGCGCGCTCACCACCGTCGAGCTGTTCCGTCCCTGTGCCAGCCGCACCAGCCATGGACCGGTCGCGGGTCCAAGGGTGGTGACGAGCGCCTGTGGATCCGCTTGCGAGAGCTCGCGAACTGTGGAGAGGCCCATCGCGCTCAGCCGTTTGGCGGTCTTGGAGCCGATGCCCCACAGCACGTCGGTCGGCCGCTCGCCGAGCACCGCAAACCAGGACTCGTGGGTCAGCCGGAAGATGCCGGCCGGCTTGCCGAAACCAGTAGCGAGCTTGGCCTGCAGCTTGTTCTGGCCGATGCCCACGCTGCAGTCCAGATCGGTGGCCGCACGGACGCGCCGCTGGATCTCCTGAGCCGACGCCTCAGGATCGTCGGTCTCGACAGCAAGAAACGCCTCGTCCCAGCCGAGTACCTCGACGACGGCATCGACTCCGCGAAGGGTCGCCATGACCTTGGCTGAGGCTGCCTCGTAGACCTCTCGGTCGACGGCCAGGAACACCGCTTCGGGGCAACGTCGGGCCGCTCGCCCGTGGGCCCACGTTCGGTACGGGAACCAGCTGACCAACGGCGGCTCATCGGAACCGACGTCTCGGGCGTCGGAGGCGAGGACGACGACCTGTCGAGCGCGGATCCGGGCTGAGCGGGGCCGGCCAGGGCACCACAATCGGCCAAGCCGGGAACGGCCCCAGCGCGCGCATGAGCGAGCCCTGGCGGAGGACTGCTGCCGGATGCGTAGGGTGTCGAGCGTTCACGTGCGGCCCACTGTGATGATCTTCCAGGAGAGACCTCCATGCCTAAGATCCCTTCCGCTCCGTCGACCGCTGCGCTGACCGTGTTCCGTCTCTCGGCGCTGTTCACCTTCCTGGCCGTGGCAATGGGGGCGTTGGTGTGCGCGACCCAGTCAGGGGCTTCCTGTCCGACCTGGCCGGGTTGCCGCCCAGACCAGATCGCCCCGCAGTGGCAGCTCAGCCCGCTCATCGAATTCACCCACAGGGTGGTCGCGATGGCTGCCGGACCGTTGGTGCTGGCCGCCGCAGTGATGTCCTTGCGGATGGGCGGGCCGGACCGGTGGGTGCGGATCCTGCCGCGGGTGGCGCTGGTCGGCGCCGTGGCAGCAGGCGCCTTCGGAAGACTGGCGGTGTTGAGCGGTCTGCCGACGTGGTTGGGTGCGGTCGACCTGTTGTCCGCGCTGACAGCGATGACGGCCATGGGTGTGGCTGCGGTCATGGTGGGCACCCGCGCCGCCGCCCCCGATCCCAACTCCACGTCGGGGTTGGCTGCAGCGCGGCGCCCGGTCCAGGTATGGCGCCTGGCAGCGCTGAGCCTCGCGGTCCTGGTCGCGATGCACGTCACCGGCATATTCGCCGCAGGGCCACTTTCCTACACCCGGTGCCTGGGCTGGCCCATCTGGTCGATGATCGAGCGCGACCTTCACCCCTGGCTTCAGGTCGTGAGGTTGGTTCTGGCAGGCCTTGGGGCAGCGCTCGTCGTGATCACGGCCGTGGTGGCCGCGCGCAATCAGCGGCTACGTCGGTGGGGCGTCGTGCTCGCGACGCTGTTCGCGGCCGAGATGGTGCTGGGGCTGGCTATTCGCGCACAGGAGCTCAATGCCGGCGTGGCGGCCGCATACTCGGTGCTCGCGGTTGCTGTGCTCTCGTGTCTCGGGCTGCTGATGGCGGTCGCGTGGGGAGCTCGTGTCGACACTGGTACCCCGCCGCGGGAACTGGGTCCGCCTCTGCGCGAACCCGCTGAGCCGGGGCGGCGCTGAGACCATGTTCCGCCAAGCCGGCCGCTGGGCGGTGGAGAGCCTCGTGGGCTCAAGCCGCGAGCAGCGCGACCAGTGAGAGGGCTCCAGCTCCTCCGAGCAGTATGAAGTCGGGCACCCGCCAGTGGTGATGGAGCCACCAGATCGTGGTGGCCAGGGCGAGGGAAGCGGCGATCACAACCGTCGCGGGTAGCCCGGCCTCCATCCCGATCTCGGCATTGGAGATCAGCATCGAGATGGAGGTGGAGACCAGTAGGCCGCAGATCACGGGGAGTATGTAGTGCCCGACGTTCTGGATGAATACCGAGTGGCTGGCCCGCTCATATCCGGCCAGTACGCCAAGCGCTCCGGCTGCGCTGGCGCCGATCGTGATCAGGAAGGCCGCGCTCGCCTGGGCGATCCCCAGCCAGGTACCGTTCAGTGAGGCTCCGTGGGTGTAGCCGATGCCTGCAGCGATCTTGACCAGGATGGGACCGGGCAGAGCGTTGGCGACCGGGACGATCTGTCCATAGAACGCATCGGAAGTGACAAACCCGGAAGTGACGAAGAACCCATCTGCGACCCCCACGAAGGCTTCCCCGCCGCCGAACGAGGAAAGGGTCGAGGTGGCAAGCAGAACCATGAACTCTCCGCTGCGGCCGCCCTGGTCGAACAGCCATACCGCCAGCGCCACCAGTGCGGCCGCGGCGAGCGGCATACGGATTGCGGTCCAGATGCCACGCGGCGCGCGGGGGCGCAGCCTGGGCGGGCGGGTAACAGCCGCACGGGCGCGAACTGCCTTGCGCAGCTGAAGCAGCGAGAGGACGGCGATGGCCAGAAGGGCCACGGCAATCAGCTCCAGAGCCGACATCTGGGGGAGTGCAGGCACCGAGTCCATATCGACCACCATGGCGACGAGGTCGCGCGTCCTGTCGGCACCGGTCAGGATGAAGGAGAAAACGGCTATCGCGATGTACTGGCGGCGCCGATTTCCCCCGTTCTTAATAACTTTCATGATGTAGGCACCGAGCAGGAAAAGGATGAACGCCGCGATACCCAGGGACGCGTACTCGATGACTCGGACCGCGCCGTTACCGAGGAAGGAAAAGAAGGCCAAAATGGCGACGGCTGCTGCTGCGCCGGGGAATGCCACGGCCAGCGCTGATCCAAACGCAAGCCACGGGCCGCCTAGCTGAAGCCCGGACAGCGCGCCAATTTTCACTGGCAGCGCACCAGGGGTGATGTTGGCGATGACCGTGTCCTGGATGAAGACCGGTTCGGTCAGCGCGCCACGGCGAGAGACCAGCTCCTTTTCCAGGACCGGGATCAGGGCGCTTCCGCCGCCGAAGCCGATCATTCCCACTTTGAGCATTGAACGTATTTGGGGCCAGGCGCCAGTGGCTTTGAACGACGGCCTGACATGGGTAAAGAAATGCCGGTATCCCCTCACGCTGGTGAGTTTAGGTCGTACTCACGACAGCGGGCAGGCGAATTGCGCGTCTGGTCCGATTTCCTAGGCGAGCAGGCCGCGAGACACGATCTGGGCGGTGGCGTCGAGGTTGGGCACCGGGCCACCGAACCGGGTGCGCGCCGCCCTCGGCCCGTCTATTCGGAGGCGTGCGGGGACTGCTATTCGGAGGCGTGCGGGGACCGCTATTTGGCAGCGCTGGTGCCGGCTGGGCGCCCGCTTTGCGCCTCGGTCATGACCGTCTGAATCTCGAGGAGCTCCCACGCCTTGCCGTCAGCTATGACGTCCTCCAGGCAGTCGAGGTAGCTGGAGCACGCAAGGCATGCTCTCGCCATCCGCTCCCGCTCCTGTTTGGTCCCCGATCCGTAGGTGAGAAGCCTTTCCACGTAACGGTATTCGTCCGTGCAGGGGCGGTCGGGGTGAGTCCACGACTGATTGGAAGTCATAGGAGTACCGCATTTCGTCTGGTTCGGATCAGCCGGGCGGGTCGTCGCCCAATCTAGTCCGGAAATTGCCACGGGAGCGGCGTTGTGTGGGGACAGATCAACTGCAGCCCCTGATCAACAGCAGCGCCTAGTGCTCGAAACTCACAGCCTGGAGGGCCGTGCGGGCGTCACCGGAGGCCCCCTGGTGTACCGGCAAGCTCATGGTGTCGAGTATCCGCACCATGCCGTCGCCCATGTGGCTCACGACCACGGTCTCGACATGCTGGTCGCGAAGGAACGAGACGACCCGGGCGTGGTGAGATCCGTCTGTGCCCTCATCGTGCAGGCGGTTCCAGGAGACCTCGATCTCCTGCCAAGTGATGATCTCGCCGTCGACGACATCGGCTACCGCAACCCACTCAGCCCTACCCCAACCGGGGGCGATCATGCCTTCAGGTGTCACTGGCGCGCACACAATCATGTCAGCGGTCTGCCTTTCGTTGTGGCGCTCGGTGACCGCGAGGACCGCGGGCACACAACCGCCGTTATACCCCGCCATTGTCCGGCAGGCCGGTCAGAGCCCGCAGTCGGGGCCTCACGTCGCCCTTCCCTTCGGGCTGTATGCCGGCCAAGCGCGGCATACGGCCCCCCGGCCCTGCGATTTCGCGGCAATCTGCCGACCAAGCGCGGCATACGGCCCACCGGCCCCGCGGGTCGGCGGCTGTCGGTGGCAGGTCGTAGCCTTCAGCCACCGCCCGGAATGGTGCTCGGAGCTTGGGGGAGATGAAGGCGCGTGCAACGCATTGATGGCCAGCTGGTCCTGAGCCCGACGGACCTCACGAAACACTTGGCATGTCCGCACGTCACGACGCTGGATCTGTGGTCGCTGACCGACACCGACCACGGTGACCAGGCCCATGGAGGGGCGAAGACGGCGGACGACTCGCTGAACCTGATCTTCAGCAAGGGCACAGAACACGAAAGGGCCTATCTGCAGCGCCTGAGCGACTCGGGGCTGAACATCACCGAGATCCCCACGCGTTTCGACGTGGCCGGTCGCCGCCAGGCCGAGCAGGAGACTCTGGCTGCGATGCGGACCGGGGTGGACGTGATCTACCAGGCCACGTTCTACGACGGGCAGTGGGGCGGCCAGGCCGACTTCCTGCGGCGGACCGATCGGCCCAGTGACCTCGGTGACTGGTCCTACGACATCGCCGATACCAAGCTCGCCCGTCGGCTCAAGGTGCCTGCCCTGCTCCAGATGGCCACCTATGCCGAGCGCCTGGCCCAGCTGCAGGGGGTGCATCCCGAGTTTCTCACCGTGGTCACGGGCGACGGGCTTGAGCATCCCTGGCGGTTGTCAGACGTGGCGCACTATGCCCGGCGGGCTCGAAGCCGGTTGCGTGATGCCGTCAATGCCCGGCCGGCGACCCAGGCAGTGCCCGTCGGTCATTGTTCCCAGTGTCGCTGGGCGACCCGGTGCGGCGACTGTTGGGAGTCCTCGGATGACTTGTCCCTGGTCGCCGGGATGCGCAGCGACCATCGCAAAAACCTCGTCGCTGCCGGGATCGCAACCGTGGCCGACCTGGGCAAGGCTGGTCCCGCCGACCTCCCGCGCACCATCGGCAGACCCTCCCGGGAGCGGCTCACCCAGCAGGCCCGCCTCCAGATGGCCGAGCGGACAACAGGCGTGCCGGCATACGAGCTGCTCTCACTTGATGCGGGCAAGGGGCTTCTTGGGCTGCCCACGCCCAGTCCAGGCGACGTATACCTCGACTTCGAGGGTGACCCCTTCGCTCATGATGGGGCCGGCCGCGAATACCTGGCGGGCCTGTGGGACCGCGAGGGCACGTTCACCTCGTGGTGGGCCCACGATTTCGCGCATGAGGCAGCTCTCACCGAGCAACTCATCGATGATCTGATCGGCAGGCTCAAGGCCGACCCGGGCATGCACGTCTACCACTACGCGGCCTATGAGCAGACAGCGCTCAAGCGCCTGACCGGCCGTCACGGGACGCGCGAGACCGAGCTCGACACCCTCTTGCGCGGGGAGCGGTTCGTCGACCTCTACGCGGTGGTGCGGGGCGGGATCCGGATCAGCAAGGCTTCCTACTCCATCAAGAAGCTCGAAGACTTCTACTGGGGTCAGACGCGTTCGGCGGGCTCAGACACCGAGGTCGCCGATGCCATGACCAGTGTTGTTGAGTACGAACGGTTCCTGGTCGAGGGGGACGCCGCGATCCTGGACTCGATCGAGAGCTACAACCGCGAGGACGTGCGATCGACGCACGACCTGCACGCGTGGCTGGAGCTGCGCCGAGAAGAGCTCGAGACCCTGCACGGTGCACAGGCTCGACCCCAGCTGAAGGACGGTCTGGCCGGTGACGAGGCGTCGGCGGCCGAGCAGGCCGAGGCAGACCTGGCCGAACGGTTGCGCAAGGCCGGGCAGCCGCTGCTGGCCGGACTGGTCGGATGGCACCGGCGGGAGGACCGTCCCAAATGGTGGGAGTATTTCCGGGTCGAGGACCTCGATGACGAGATGCTGGTCGAGGATGGTTCCACGATCGGCGGGCTGTCCGCACCGGTGCGGGTCGGCGAGGTCAAGGCTTCCTGGCTCTGGCGTTACGAGTTTGAGCCGCAGGACTGCAAGCTCTCGGTCGGCAAACAGGCCGTCGACGTCAACCAGCCGCACGACGCTCTGGGCGAGGTGGTCGAGCTGGATCCGGTGTCCGGCTACATCGTCCTGAAGAAGTCCAACAGGAGCGAGCCGGCGAGCCCACGTGGGTTCGGGCCGAACGGTCCGATCAACGTCAAGGTGTTGCAGGCCGCCATCGCTCGAGTTGGCCAACAGGTCTTGGCGGGTGAGTCACCTTTGGGCAGAGCGCTTCTGGAGCGCGACGTGCCGCTCGAGCTGGCATCGCGCCAACTGGCATCGCG
Source organism: Actinomycetales bacterium (assembly GCA_038212865.1). GTDB lineage: Bacteria > Actinomycetota > Actinomycetes > Actinomycetales > Dermatophilaceae > UBA4719. The sequence continues at coordinate 8,813 of JBBQUB010000003.1, read as the reverse complement.
CCACACCGGCGTCAACGCGGGGGAGTCACCCTCAGATCTGGTGGTTCGAACAGGTCGGGCTCTGTCCGGCCAGGTGCTGGCGGTTCAGGGCCCTCCCGGCTCTGGCAAGACGACAACAGGTGCTGCGCTGATCCGGGCGCTCCTGGACGACGGGCTCAAGGTCGGCGTGACCGCGCTGTCACACAAGGTCATCAACAACCTGCTCCTGAAGGTGGATCGCCCGGCGTTGCAGAAATGGGAAGAACAGGACGGAGGCAGGTCCGACCAGATCACTGTCGTTGGCACAAATGCCGCTGTCGTCAGCGGACTCTCCAACGCGACTGCCAACCTCGTGGGTGGGAGCGCCTGGCTCTGGGCCCGAGCGGACATGCAGGACCTGGTGGACGTGATCGTGATCGACGAGGCCGGGCAGTTCTCACTGGCCAACGCTGTCGCGGTCTCCTCCGCAGCGCGGTCCATGGTCCTTCTCGGCGACCCGCAGCAGCTGACCCAGCCGAGTCAGGCGGTGCACCCCGACGGCGCCGGCATCACGGCCCTCGACCACCTGCTCGACGGTCAGGTCACGATCCCGGCCGACCGCGGAGTGTTCCTCGACAAGACGTACCGGATGCACCCTGCGATCACCCACTTCGTCTCCCAGGCTTCCTACGACGGCCGACTGGCCTCGGCCGAAGGCCTGGAAGTGCAACGGATTTCGGCTCCTGGAGCGCTATCCGGGTCAGGCCTACGGTGGCATCCCGTGGCCCATGGTGGCAACGCATCGGCCAGCAACGAGGAGGCCGAGGCGGTCGCCGGGCTCATCGCTGACGTGCGTCGCGGCACCTGGTTCGACGTCTTGGGGGTCGAGCATCCAATGACGCTGGACGACGTGCTGGTGGTGGCACCTTACAACCGGCATGTGGCCCGGCTCCTAGACACGTTGCCCACGGGCGCGCGCGTCGGCACGGTCGACAAGTTCCAGGGTCAACAGGCACCAGTTGTCATCTACTCGATGGCCAGCTCCAGCGCAGCCGACGCGCCGCGCGGCGTGGATTTCCTTTTTGACCTTCATCGGCTCAATGTTGCCGTGTCGCGGGCCAAGGCGTTGACTGTCATCGTGGCCAGTCCTGATCTGCTCGACGCCGAGGTACACACCCCGGAGCAGCTCCGCGCTGTCAACGCCTTGTGCCACTACGTCGAGATGACTGGGCTCGCGCGAATCTAGCGATTGTTCGTTTGTTCGACACTGGCGTCGCTCTCGCGACACTGGCCCCGCGTGGTGATGCTGCGATGACCCAGCGGTCGATGTGGTCAGGGCAGAACCCAGCGGTCGATGTGGTCAGGCGACGACCCAGCGGTCGCGCCCGGATTCTTTCGAGGTGTACAGAGCCGCGTCGGCAACCACGATCAGGTCCTCCGCACAGGTGGCGCTCTTGTCCGGTAGCCCGGACCCACCGATACTCACGGTGACGGCGATGCGTTGGCCGGCCTCGGATATCTCAGCCTCGGCCACGGCCCGACGAACACGTTCGGCCGTCTGCACCAGGTCATCACGCCCTGCCCCGGGCAGGACGACCATGAACTCCTCGCCGCCGTAGCGCATGAGCACGTCTCCCTCTCGCAGGACCTGCCGGGTCGCGCGAACCACGGACTGCAGCACCCGGTCGCCAACCACGTGTCCGTAGGTGTCGTTGACGGCCTTGAAGTGGTCGAGGTCGAGCATCAACAGGCCGAGGGGATCGCCGGACCGAATCGAGCGGCCGTACTCCTCGGTCAAACGTTGTAGGCCGAAGCGTCGGTTGTAGACACCGGTCAGCGGGTCCAGGGCGGCGACTCGCTGCAGGTTCTCGTGGTTCAAGGCGTTGTTCAACGCGACCGCAAGACCAGGCATGGTGGCGTTAAGAACGGCCCCGGCCTCCTGGCTGCTCGGCTGCGCGAAGGCCACCACGAGGACGCCCACGGGCACCACCCCGTAGCTCACCGGAATGACTTGAACCTCCTGCGGGATGAACTCGACCAGTGACCCGCTGACCATGACATCGGTCGACAGGTGGAGCACGCTTGGCCGCCCTGTTCGCAGAGCGGCGAGCACGGTCTCGTTGGTCGTCAAGTCTTCGGCCTGGCGAATGCCGCACGAGCCGGCGACCGAAACCCTTCCGTTGCTGACGACGAGCAAACCCGCTGCGTCGCAGCCGGTACGGATCGACAGCTCTCGCAAGGTCGCCTCCGCAAGAGCGCCCAACTCCAGGTGTTCGGCGAATGCCTTCGAGAGCGACTTGATCCCGTCAGATATCCGATGGCTGGTGGACAGCCCATCGACCAAGCGGTTGAACGAGGTGGCCACTTCGCCCAGCTCGTCGGTCGAGTCGACGGGCACCGCACACGCAGTCGGGTCGCACCCCGCCCAGTCGCCACTTTGGGAGGCGTCAACCAGGGATCCCTCCACGCGGACCATTCCGCGAACCAAGGACCTCAGCCGCACTCCAACGACAGCGCGGGCGAGCAGATGGTTGACCTCGGCGACCACGAGTCCGGCTATCAAGGTGGCGGCAAAGAAGCTCGGACGCAGGGCGAGGTCGCTCGGTACTCCCAGCATGACCACGACAAACGGGAAGGCCAAGCCGATCAGCAGCCCGAAGCCCATCATCCAAAACCTGAGGTCCAGCATGACTGTGCCGGACAGTCGTGGGAGCCAGGAACGGTACGACGTAATCTGCCCACGGCTGTCCATTGAAGTTGTCACGCGCTGATGGTATATGCGCGGGTCATCGCGTGAGTGTCAAACGCGCGGAACTGAGCAGGCGCCGATTCTTGCGCGCAGAGAGCCGCGCTGGAGGCTTCCGAGGCCATCTGCCGACCAAACGCGGCAGGTGGCCCCGGGGGTCAGCTTGGGCTGATCTGCAGCCGCCGGCTCATCGCCTGACGTTGAACCGGCCGTGAGCCCCACGCTCGGCGTCGACCATGACGTGTGACACGAATGGGTAGTGCCCGGCCTGCGGGAAGCTCAGCTCCACAAAGCCTCCCTGTGCGGTGGCCAGCGACAGAACCTGGCTTCCCCCGGCTGCGGTGTTTCCCGGGCGCAACAGCCAGGCACCCTCGCGGAAGATCGTGTCGAACTGTGCGCCCACGACGTGGAAGGACGTCCCACGGTTCGGTCCGGCGGCAAGTATCCAGATGCGTACCCGCTCACCGACCTTGGCCTCGAGTGGCGCGAAGTCGTACTGCTTGGCAAAACCGTTGAACACCACCGCATCCGGTTCCTCGGCGGCAGTCTTGGCGGTGTCGACAGGCTCGCCTTGCGGCCCGAGATAGAGCTCGGACTGAGCTAGCACGTACTCACGGTCGACCTTCGCAAGGCCGGGTGGATCGATGATGACCGTGCCGAACATGCCGTTGGCGATGTGGGCTGACATGGGCATCGAGCCGCAGTGGTACATCCAGATGCCGCTGTGGGTGGCGGTGAATCGGAAGGTCAGGGACTTGCCCGGCTCGACGGTCTGCATGGGCACATCGGGGGCCAGCGCCCCAGCGTGGAAGTCAATGGAGTGCCCGATGCTGCCGTCATTGACCAGCGTCACCTCGAAGACGTCACCCACTCGCCCGTGCAGCGTTGGGCCTGGCGCGGTGCCGTTGAAGGTCCACAGCTTTTGCCGGACCCCGACGGCGACCTCACGTTCGACCTCGCTCACCGTCATGGTGACGTGGTGGATGCGCTCGGCCGACAGCGCCGGGATCTTCGCATCGCGCGCCGTGAACCCGGCTGCCGGGCTAGCCATGAAGTCCAGGTCCTGGGCCGCGCTCGGCGCCGTGCCTGCCGCACGGGTGGTCGCCCCCGTGTGCGCCATGGTGCCGGCAGACGTTGGGCCGGCCGCGGTGCTCTTCTTCGCGCCAATCGCGTTGACCGCAAAGACCATTCCCATCGCTCGATGCCCCACGATGGTGCACCAGCCGTTGAGACTGCGGCCAACGACGCCGACGTCCAGACGCACCGTCCTGCCACGCGTGATCCGGCTCGTCTGCTGGCCAGTCTCCAAGGCCAGGTCGTGAACATCGGCGTCCTTGTTGGTCACCATCAGGATCAGGCGGTTGCCGGCGGGTATGTCCACGGACGCGGGAACGAAACGCATCCGGCTGGCGACCACGCTGACCGTGGTGACCTGTCCAGTCGCGACGACACCGCCGGAGGCTCCGGCGACACCATTGCCGAGCGCCGCCGGGTCGAGTGCGGCTCCGCCCGCCACCGCGAGCACGACAGCGGCCAGAGCCACCGCAGCCAGACCGGTATGCCGTCCGCGCACCAGCCCGTCCGCCTCAGGAACGTGCTTGCTCACGTGGGTTGGGCCGGGGGCCACTTGGCGCGCGGCACGTTTGGCGCGCCGGGCATACAGCACTGCAGCGATCAGGAGCGGGAGGAAGGCGGCGAACGCGCCGAGCACAAGCATCGAGACCAGAACACGCACGAGGCTGGGAACCGGGAGGACGCAGACGACGAGGCCGAGGTTGATGAGCACAGCCCGCAGGGCGTTGCCACGTTCCAGGAGGGACTGCGTTCCTCGCACAGTGGCGGGTCCGCCGCCCAGGACGACGGGGACCAGGTAGGACAAGGCGCCGAGAAGGAGCTGAGCGGCGAACCCGGCGGCCAAGGGCGTGATGAGCAGTTCGAGGCGATCGGAGACCAGCTGCCAGGTCGGGCTGCTGACCAACGCGATGACCAGGCCGAAGAGGGACCCGACCAGCCAGACGACGGCTGCCATGACAGACCAGGTGGCGTAGGCCGACGGCGCCTTTGTGCGAGCCACCTGCGCAAGTGGGCGGACAGCCCAGATGACCCCCACCAGATAACCCGCCACGCCGAGCGCAGCCAACGCCTGAACCCCAACGAGGGCGCCTATGACCGTCACGGTGATGGAGGCGACCAACACCGGAAGTGCTTGGCGCGCAACGCGTTCGGCGCCTTCGGCGATCCGGGTTCGCAGCATCGTCGGCCAGAGGGTGACCAGTGTGCCCATGACCGTGAGGCCGACCCAGCCCAACAGGTTGAGGGTGATGTGAGCGATCGCCAACCGTCCGTGCCACCGCTCGACCGGATGGCCGGCCAGCATCGCACCAAGGAAGGCGCCGAACGGTAGGGCCAGCGAGGCGCAGATGTAGTACCGCACCGTTGCTCCAAAACGAGACGGCAGGGCGGTTTCGGCTTGCAAAGCCAGCGCGGTGCCGTGCGCGGCGGCCGCGACGCCCACTATCACCGCCCCTGCGAGCGTCATGAACCACTCGACAGTCACCATGCCGGCCACGACCATGACGACGCCGATGTTGAGGACGACTAGCCGGCCGATCTGCCAGCGGCGTGATCCGGGAGTTGTACGGCGACGCAGAAGGGCGTCTGTGAAGTGGGCACTCCAGACGAAGATTGCGTTGGTCACGGCACCAAGCAGCAGCAGGTGCACCAGCAGCCATGGCGACTCGGGGACGGCGCGGTGGAACAGGGCGATCCCGAACAGTGCTGTCAGCCAGAAGGCGACAGGTGCGTTGGCGCCGAGATGCCACGCGGTGCGGTCGCGCAGAGCTATGGGCGAGGAGACTTCGAGCTTCATCTGGAGGTGACCGTCTTCGTGCGCGGAGCGGGGACAGGGGACATGGGGGTGGAAGCAGACGCGGAAGTCGGACCGGGGGCGCGAGCCAGTGCCGAAGTCGGCGCGGGGGCGCTGGTGGCAGCAGGCACGGGGGCAACTGTTTTGGACCCGCCGCGTCGACCAGCCCGGACGGCCGACCCAGCGGCAATGGCGACAAAGCCAAGCAGGGCAACGACATTCAGCACGCCACCGATCTGACGCGCTGGGTCGAGTCCACGGGCGTCGCCCACGGCCAGCCGCAGGAGCAGCGAGGCATGCAGCAGGGCCGGCGGCGCGATCATCACCGGGTGGTAGGGCAACCGGCAGCGGAGGACCGCAGGAAGGATGACGGGTGCGTGCGCCATGATCATTGACATCGTGAATCCGAGGAACACGGCGTGGATAGCAGCGTCATAGGCGGGCCCGTCCGTGACTGCCCCGGCGAGGACCCAGATGGCTCCCGCAACTGCGAGCCAGATGTACCCAGCAAGCAGGCACCCCGCCATGAAGCGGGTCAACCCTGTGGCCCGGATCGTGCGCCGGGCGACGTCGTGGACCATCAGCCATCCGACCAGGGCCAGCAGGGACAGGCCGAGCACCGGATACCCGACCGTCGGCCAGAGCAATGTCAGGACGGTCCCGACGGTGATCAGTGTTGTGAGGGTGAGGAACTGGCCGACCGTCGCGGACGCGAGCAGGATCACGCGCGCGAGCTCGAGTCGCTCGCCGGCGATGGTGAGTACGACGAAGCCTGCCAGCCAGGGCAGGAGATGGGCGACCGGCACACCGCCGAGCCACAGGATCGCCCCACCGGTGGCCAAGACTGCGCCAAAGGCTTGTACGAGAACGGAATCGTCGCGCTGTCGGCGCCACAGTGGAATGTAGACAACGACGAGGGCGGTCGCGCCGGTCGCGAGTGCCACCTGCCCCAGCCGCAGGGGTGCCGAGGAGATCAGGAGTAGACCGCCCGCACCGAGCAGGACCGGAGCAGCGAATCCGGCGCGGCGGCGCAGGGCAACTGCGCGCTCGAGGGCAACGACGGTGCCCACGAATCCCAGGACCATCACCATGCCGTGGGTATCGGGCATCCGGTCGGTCGTGACAAGTGCGGGAAGGCCAAGCAGCAGCAGGCCCCCATTCAGGCCCGCAAGCAGGGCCACGCCTGCCGGGAGGAGGAAGAGAATGCGGCGGTTCATCGGCCGCTCCCCGAACGCGGGAGCAGGTCCAGACGGCAGGCCCCGGGCTCCGAAAAGGGTTGCAGCGCCGTGCGTTCCGTTCTGTCGGGGTCATTGCCGAGCTCGTCCAGAGCGCCCCGCACGATGCCGAGATGGACTCCGCAGACGACCTCCGGATATTCGTGGGCGGCCTCGAGCAGGGGGCAACGACGAAGCTTGATGACGGCTGCACGCGCATCCGGGCTGGGAGCGAAACCGAGTTCCTCCAGCAGGGTGACCACCGCGCGGCGAGCCGCAACGGCACTGGGCGCCCTCGCCTCGTCGGAAGCCGGGAGACCTTCGCCTTTACCAGCGCTCACGTGGGAGCGTCGCACCAGATCGCGACCCCATCCCCGGCCCGCCTCTATGGCGTCGGCCCCCGGTTGCTGGCTGGTGCGGATGATCTGCGCGGCCAACGCTGACGCCAGACCGGCATAGTCGTTGGCTCCCTGGTCGGATCCGAGGTCGGGCGTGGCGCTGTAGAGCCAGGCGGGGCGTCCGCGGCCGTGCGCCGGGGCGCGACTCCGGGTGGCCAACCCGCCGGCCACCAACCCATCCAGATGTTCGCGAATCGTATTGGGGTGCTGACGGGTCAACGCCGAGAGGGCCCCCACCGTGCACGGCTCGGGCTGGTCGATGAGCACATCCAGGATGCCCGCGCGTGCGGCCGAGATGAGGGTCCGTCGCTGGCCTACGCGTGCCGCTGGCAACGGGCCGTAGCCGGGGCGCGGGCCGGTGTTGGTCACCCGTGTATTTTCCACGGAACAGAGTGTAATAAACTTGGTGCAGGCTTCGCCAATCGAGACGGGCCGAGGTGCCTGAGGGTTCCTCATCGCACCACAGTTATAGGAGTTCCCATGAGCACAGTGGTTGTGGCAACCAGCGAAGCAGACGCCCAGGCTGTCGAAGCCGTCAAGGACCATCACGCACAGCTGGCCGGTGCCCTGTCGGTTCTGGTGGAGGCTTTGCTCGATGCCGCGTCGAGGGGCGACCAGGACGGTGCCGGCGCTGCGTCCGAGGCCCTGGTCCTCTGGTGCCGAGCCGAGCTGATCCCGCATGCGCTCGCCGAGGAGAAGACGATGTATCCCAAGGCCCGCGAGGATCTTCGGGCTCGGTTGCTCGTCGACGCCATGCTCGCCGAGCATCGCGACCTGGTCGAGCTGGTTGAGGCAATCGGCAAGGCAACGACCCCTGTGCGCGCAGCAGCGAACGCCCAGGCGCTGCAGTCGCTTTTCGACTCGCATCTGGTCAAGGAGAACGAGCAGATCCTGCCGCTGCTGGCCCAGTCCAACGAGGTATCACTCGCGGTGATCCTCGCTGGCATGCATGACCTGCTCGGTGGCCACCAGGACGGCGAGGGCTCCGAGTCGAGCGCTGAGTCGAAAACCGAGGGTGGATGCGGGGGCGAGTGCGGCTGCGGTCACCAGGATCCGGCCGGGGTCCTGCCCGAGCTCGACGCGCGAGCGGTACCACACGCCATACGGCACGCCACGATCTTCGGTGCCCTGGACTCGCTGGGAGCCGGGGGCGGTCTCGTGCTGGTGGCGCCGCACGACCCGCTGCCGCTCTTGGCTCAGCTCGAGGAACGCTCGCCGGGGCTGTTCAACGTCGACTACATCGAGCGCGGCCCCGAGGCCTGGCGGATCCGTTTGGTCCGGGCCTGACCAGACCCGGACTCCGGATGAGGACGTAACGCATTCATCCATCATGATCGTCAATTCGACCTATCGAGAGGCGGTGCAAGGATGGATCGCGCATTCTGGATCTTGATCCATGGCAGCGTGCTCGGGACGCTGATTCTGATCGGTTTCGCCCTTGGACTCATGGGGCTGATCAGGCTCCGGCCGAAGAAGCTCAATGCTGCGGCTGTTGGTGGGCCGGTCCGCATGCTGAAGGTGGCTGTTGTCACGATGGCCGTGGCGCTCTGGGGCACCGTCCTCACGGGGACCTGGATCGTCTATCCGTGGTATCGCGAAGCCATTCCCCAGAGCCCGCGGTCCATCCTCCT
>JBBQUB010000002.1:0-34557 GCA_038212865.1 Actinomycetales bacterium | reverse complement strand
TGCCGGAGATGGCACGGTGATGACGCCGAGGTTTCGCCGAGCCATCGTGCTGATCGCCCTCGTGGCGATGCTGTTGGTCGTCGTGGTGGGGCAGCTGATCTTCTAAGGCCTGGCCGCGCCCCTGACATCAGGCAGTGGTCGGCCGTCAGGGGGTGGAGGGCCCAGTCGGCACGACGGAGCACGGGTGAAGAGTGCCTGTCGTTGGCGTCGTCGCCGGCGTTGGCGTTGGCGTCGTCGTGGGGACGGGCAGGCAGGGATCGGGTGGGCAAGGGCCGGGTGTCGTGACGACAGTCGGTACCGGGTCGGTCGGTCTGGGTTGGGGCGGACAAGTGACGGGCGGCGTTGCTGTGACGGGCGGCGTCGTGGTGACCGGCGGCGTTGCTGTGACGGGCGGCGTCGTGGTGACCGGCGTCGTGGTGACCGGCGTCGTGACGGATGTGGGTTCGGGTGCGGCTGCTGCGGGTTCGGGTGCGGCTGCTGCGGGTTCGGGTGCCGCGGGGTTGAGCCCAGCTGGAGTCTGAGCGGTTGGCGTCCGCCCCTCGGGTGTGAGCGCGTGGCTGATGGGTGCCGCCCTGGTCACGAAGGAGGTCGGCGGGGTCGATGTGGCAGCGATCAACGGCGAGGGAGCCGAGGTGGCCACGAACGGCGACGGGGCCGAGTTGGCGGTTGGCACGTCCGGGGCCGGAAGGGCGCTGACTCCGAGGCGGTAGGTGGCCGCCAGGGCCGTCACCGTGCTGGTGTAGGCCTCCGAGGCGTTGTATCGCATGATCGCCGCATGCAGGTCGCCCGGGCGGTTAAGGTCCCCGGGGCCGGAGCAGACATATACCGCGGTTGCCGAGGCAGAGTCGGCCATGTCCTGAGGGTTCTTCACTCCATCACCGTCAGCGTCGACGCCCATCACCCGCCATGTGCCGGGGATGAACTGCATCGGGCCTACCGCTCGGTCGTAGACAGGGTCCCGGTCCAGTCGGCCCCCGTCACTGTCGAGAATCCGGGCGGTGCCGTTCGTGCCGTCCAGCGGGGGGCCGATGATGCCCGGTTGGGCTACGCCGCTGGAGTCCAGCTGGTTGCCACCGAAGCGAGCGTGGTTGCTCTCGACGCGCCCGAAAGCGGCCAGCAGCGCCCAGTCGACATGGCATCCAGGGTCGGCAGCATCGACCAGCAGGGCGGCCGCGTGGTAGGCCTCCAGCGCCCGGACCGGGATGCCGGTGCCGTCCAGGGCGACAGACCCTGAGCCACCGCTCATGGTGCCTTCGGGCGAAACGAGAACCGGTGCCGAACTCAGCGAGGGCACCAGGCCCGGTGCTTCCGGGGCGGCCATGCTGAAGGGGTTGGTCCACTCCGGCGAGCGCCCGGCCGGCATGGTCATGGCGGTGTCGGGCACGACGATCGCCGTCGAGTCGCTCGAGACGGCGACGCCGGAAAAGTCTTGCAGAGGGGAGACCGGCGCCGCGAAGGCGATGCCAGCACTCATCAACGCGACCGCTGGCAGGCTGACGCAGATCTTGCGCCAGGGCACCACGATCGTTCTCACTGCGTTGCTGTTCGACATGCCGTTTCTCCGTGGTTGGAGGTCTCCATAGTCGTTGCGTGTGTGCGGCTCGACGGCCATCGGCAGCTGATGAGGATCGAGCCCCAATCTCGTGACATCGGGCAGTATTCGCGGCGGACCTTGAGGAAGTCTTGAAAAGCACTTACCCACTTCAAGTAAGGGTATGCACGAATGATGGCTAGACCGGGGCGCGTCATGAAAAACTCATGAGATCCAAATGTTCTGATGTTGACGTGGTTCACTTCCCTCCAGCGGCGTCATCGGATCGATGACCCAGGATCAGGGGAGTGACGTGCGCACGGCTCGATCGAACACAGGTGCCACATTCGCCGTACGAGTGACCACTGCGTTGGCGGTGGGTGCCATGGCGGCAGCTGGTTTGGGGGCGTGCAGCGGCGACGCCGAACCGAAGGCCCTGCTGGCTACTCCCACGGCCACGCCGACTCCCAGGCCGTCACTGACCCCGATCGGCACCAATCCCCTGACCGGCGTCGGAGCCCCACCGACCGGCCCGGTGATTGCCGTCAAGGTGGACGACACCGCGCCAGGCCGGCCCTCGATGGGCGTGGAGAAGGCCGATGTGATCTACATCGAGGAGGTCGAGGGCGGGCTGACCCGGATGGTGGCGGTGTTCGCCAGCGCCAAGCCCAAGGTCCGGGCCGTGCGGAGCATCCGTTCCAGCGACCCGGAGCTCCTGGCTCAGTACGGCAAGATCACCGTGGTCGCCAGTGGGGGCGGGCGCCAGGCGATCCAGACTCTGGACCGCTCGAGCCTGCACAGCGTGATCAACGACCGCGGCCAAGTGGGTTTCTCCCGTGATCGTTCACGGCCGGCGCCATACAACGTGGTCTCGGACCTGGCCAAGGTGAGTGCCGCGATCAAGGCCGATGGCGTGCGCGACGTGGGGTTCAACTGGGCGAAGAGCGAGAGTCGGCTTGCCAGCGCCACGGCGGCGACGACCGTGAGTACCCGAGTGGGGTCCACTCCAGTGGGTTTCGTCTGGGATGCCAAGCTCGGGCGCTATGTGCGCACCGTTGGGGGCCAGCCGATTCTCACAGCCAGCGGCGAACAGGTGGCCAAGCCCAACGTGCTGGTGCAGTTCTGCCAGATCATCGCGGACCGCAACGACCACGACGTCAACGGAAACCCCACGATGTACACCAAGTCCGTTGGCTCTGGTCGGGTCGTGCTCTTCCGGGGCGGCAGGCAGATCAACGGCAAGTGGTCGCGCTCCAGCGCCGGCGCCCCGACGAGGTTCACTGACGCCGCCGGGAAGCTGCTGCTGCTCGCACCGGGTGGGACGTTCGTGGCACTGGTGCGTGCGGGAGCCCCCGTCTGATCAGGCGAACTGCTCAACCAGGCTCACCTGAGCAGACGCGCGGGCTGCCCTGCTCGGCCGATCAGGAACTCCTCTGATCAACCACTCGGTGGATCAGCTGCTGCGGTTGACGACGTACTCGATGCTGGCGATGAGCTTCGAGATGTCTTCGGGGTCGACGGCCGGGAACATCCCCACGCGCAGCTGGTTGCGCCCGAGCTTGCGATAGGGCTCCACATCGACAACTCCGTTGGCGCGCAGCACCTTGGCCACCGCAGAGGCGTCGACCTCGTCAGCGAAGTCGATCGTCCCCACGACCAGCGAACGCGCGGCGGGGTCCGCAACGAACGGCGAGGTGTATGTCGTGGCCTGCGCCCACTCATACAGCCGGCTGGAGCTGTCGGTCGTCCGTTTCACGGCCCAGTCCAGACCACCTTGGCCGTTCAGCCACTGGATCTGGTTGGCCAGCAGGATCAGGGTCGAGACCGCGGGCGTGTTGTAGGTCTGGTTCAGCCGTGAGTTGGTGATGGCTGTCGGCAGGCTGAAGAAGTCGGGCACCCACCGGCCGGAGGCCGCAATCTCGTCGACCCGGGCCAACGCTGCCGGTGAGAAGGCTGCGAGCCAGAGGCCGCCGTCTGCCGCGAAGCACTTCTGCGGCCCAAAGTAGTAGACGTCGGCCTCTGTAACGTCGAGCGGCAGTCCGCCCGCGCCGGACGTGGCGTCGATCAGGACCAGCGCGCCCTCGTCGGCGCCTTCGACCCGCTTCACCGGCGCCATGACCCCGGTCGAGGTCTCGTTGTGCGGCCAGGCATAGACGTCGATGCCAGCCTCCGCTGTGGGTGTCGACAGGGTCCCTGGCTCGCCCTTGATGATCGTGGAGGCGCCAAGGAACGGGGCCTTCTGGGTGACAGAGCCGAACTTGGCCGAGAACTCGCCGAAGGCCAGGTGCTGTGCGCGATCGCGGACCAGGCCGAATGCGGCGATGTCCCAGAACGCGGTCGAGCCGCCGTTGCCCAGGATGATCTCGTAACCCTCGGGCAGGCTGAACAGCTCGGCCAGCCCGTCGCGGACCTGACCGACGAGGTTCCTGACCGGGGCCTGGCGATGAGACGTGCCCAGGACGCTACGGCCCAGCGAGGCGAGGTAGTCGACCTGCGCGGGACGGACCTTGCTGGGCCCGCAGCCGAAACGACCGTCCTGGGGCAGGAGGTCGGCGGGGATGGACATGGTGGCGGTGTCAGTCACGCAAAATCACCTCGGGTGAGAGTGGCGGGTAAGAACCCGACCTGACTCCGTTGGCAGATCGCTGAGGGGCCAGTGTGGCAGCCACCGCGCAGGGTCGGACCAGTGGTCCGTTCACTGGGACGAGCTCACTGACCCGCGGCAGGTCAGAGAGCGTGAACCGACGCGCCGGAGGCGCCCCAGCCCACCACGTCCTCTGGCCCGCGCGGTGCCTCGCCGACGTAGCGAGCCGACGGACGGATGAGGCGACCTGTCCGCTTCTGCTCGAGGACATGGGCGGACCAGCCGGCCGTGCGCGCGCAGGTGAACAGGGGCGTGAACATCGCCGCGGGTACCTCCGCGAAGTCGAGCAGGACGGCCGCCCAGAACTCCACGTTCGTGGCCAGGACCCGGTCGGGACGCCGGGCGTGGAGCTCGTCGAGGGCGGCCTTCTCCAACGCCGCTGCGACCGCGAACCGTGGCGCGTCAAGGCGCTCGCAGGTGGCCCTCAGGACGCGCGCGCGAGGATCCTCCGCGCGATACACGCGGTGACCGAACCCCATGAGACGCTCGCCCCTGTCGAGCACCCCCGTGACGTATGCCGTGGCGTCGCCGCTCTTTTCGACGCCCTCGATCATGTGCAGGACACGTGAGGGCGCTCCACCGTGCAGCGGGCCGCTGATCGCGCCGACGGCACCGGACAGGCAGGCTGCGACGTCGGCCCCGGTGGACGCGATGACGCGGGCGGTGAACGTCGAGGCGTTCATGCCGTGTTCGGCAGCAGACACCCAGTAGGCATCGATGGCCTCGACGTGACGAGGGTCGGGCTCACCGCGCCAGCGAATCATGAACCGCTCGACGATGGTCTGGGCCTTGTCGACCTCGCTCTGGGGCACCATCGGGCGCCCCTGGCCGCGGGCCGACTGGGCGACGAACGACAGTGCCATGACCGAGGCGCGCCCGAGGTCGTCGCGCACCTGCTCGGCGTCGATGTCGAGAACCGGCCGAAGTCCCCAGACGGGAGCGAGTTGAGCCAGGGCGCTCTGGACGTCGACCCGTACGTCACCGGTATGGACCGGAAGCGGGAAGGGCTCGGCCGGCGGCAGCCCAGGGTTGAACTTGTTGTCGACCAGCAGGCCCCAGACGTTGCCGAAGGACACCCGCCCGACCAGATCGTTGATGTCGACGCCGCGGTAGCGCAGCGCGCCGCCCTCCTTGTCGGGCTCGGCAATCTCTGACTCGAAGGCGATGACGCCCTCGAGACCTGGTTTGAAGTCGCTGTCGCTCATGCGTAGACCCTTTCACGGGTTGGCGTGGTTTCCGCGCCGCAAGCCATTCTGCACTGCCAATCTGCCCGTTGGGTCGAAATTTGCGCTGGCCCTCCTAGGCTGGCGCAGTGCCGATCCTGCTGGACCTCACCCCGCTGCGGGTCAGCCCGGCATACCGGCGGTTGTTCGCCGGCTTCACCCTGGCCGGCATCGGCAGCCAGCTCACCATCGTGGCGATCGGGCTGCAGGTCTACGAGCTGACCGGGTCGTCCTTCTCGGTCGGGCTAGTTGGCCTTTTCGCACTCGTGCCGATCATCATCATGGGGCTGTATGGCGGCGCCCTCATCGATGCGCACGACCGGCGCACTGTCGGCCTGGTAGCCAGCGCGGTGATGTGGGTCTCGGGCATCCTCACCGCGCTTCAGGCCTTGCTGGGCAACACCAACCCGCTGGTTCTCTACCTGCTGGTGGCGGTCAACAGCGCTGGCTTCGCAGTGGTCAGCCCGGCCCGTTCGGCCATCTACCCGCGGCTGCTCGAACGCGAGCTCCTGCCGGCTGCCAACGCGCTCGGCGTCTTTGCGTTCAACGTCGCCCTCACCGTCGGGCCGCTGATGGCAGGCTTCCTGGTTTCCGGTGGCGGCTACACGCTTGCCTACTCCGTGGATGTGGTTCTGTTCACATCCGCGCTCTGGGGTCTGTTCCGGCTGCCCCCGATCCGGCCCGAGCCTCATCCGCGGGGGTTGTCGGCCGGTCGGGCCGGACTCGCCAGTGTGCTGGATGGGTTGCGGTTCCTCGGAACTCGTCCCAACGTGCGGATGACCTTCCTTGCGGACTTCTGCGCCATGATCCTGGCCATGCCGCGGGCGCTCTTCCCAGCGGTGGCCGCATTGGCCTTCGGTGGTGGGGCCAGGACAGTGGGCTTCATGGCCGCCGCCATCGCGGCCGGCTCGATCGTGGCAATGCTCTTCTCCGGGCGGCTCGGCCACCTTCGGCGCCAGGGGCTTGCCGTCGTGGTCTGCGTCGCTCTATGGGGCGTCTCGGTATTCGGCTTCGGAATGGCAGTCGGCTCAGCTGGTAACGGGCTGACGAGGACGTCGGCTCTGTGGGTGGGCGCGCTGTTCCTCGCCTGCGCCGGCGCGGCCGACTCGGTCAGCGCGGTGTTCCGCACCACGATCCTGCAGGCCGCCACCCCCGACCACCTGCGGGGACGACTGCAGGGTGTGTTCATCGTGGTCGTTGCCGGCGGGCCGCGCCTCGGCGACCTCGTAGCCGGATCTGTCGCGACGGCATACAGCGAAGCCCTTGCGGCCATCGCCGGCGGCATCGCCTGCGTCCTCGCGGTCATCGCACTCAGCGCGTGGCAGCGGGGTTTCTTGCGGTATGACGCCCGCGAACCAACGCCCTGATGGTTACCTCTTGCCGCGAATTGCCTTGAGGAGATTGGCTTTCCGGCGTTGGTCGATGGTGGGCCGGATGCGTTTGCCCAGGTCGTAACCCTGGATGAGTGAGAGCAGCGGCGTGGTGACGTTCGGGTGGGTAGCGATCGGCTCGTCGCCGTTGAAAACGACCCAGACCTGTTGGTCGCCCTCCCATACGGGCATCGCCGAGCCGTCCATCAGTCCCTCGGCGTGGGCGAGCGCCTGCTTACGAGCCGTGAGCCTGCCCAGCTGCTTCTGGGCGAACTCTTTGGCCGGTTCCTTCCCGTGCTTGATCGCCTCGTACGCCGCCGGGCCGTACTTGACCCCCAGCTTGACGACATTGGTCAGTGCCTTTGCCTTGCCCGCCATGGTGCCCTCGCTCTCGAGTGTCAGTTCGGCCAGCCTAATCTTGTGGCATGAGCGATGTGCTGCGCCGCGAGTACTCCGGCGAGGGTCTGACCGAGTCCGAGCTGGCCGCCACCCCGTGGGCGCAAGCGCGGCTCTGGGTCGATGACGCGGTCTCTCGCTCGGTCGAGCGGGACGATGTGCCCGAGCCGCTGGCCATGTCGCTGGCCACCGTCGATGCGGATGGGCGACCTGACGTCCGCGCCGTTCTGATGCGATTCTTCGACCCAGCCGGCCCCGGCTTCGTCACGAACCTCGAATCGGCCAAAGGCGCTCAGATTGCAGGTAATCCGGCGGTTGCGGCAGCTCTGGTCTGGGCCGGGATGTATCGCGCCATCCGCTTCCGTGGGACGGCCCATCAGCTCGGCCGGGACGAGGTCGAGCGTTACTTCGGCGAGCGCCCCTGGGGCTCGCGGATCAGCGCGTGGGCCTCGCAGCAGTCGCAGGTGGTCGAAGGCCGTTCCAGTCTGGAGGAGGCGTACGAGCGGTATGCCGCCCGGTGGTCTGACCTGGGCCGCTCCACCGATGTGCCCGTCCCCGACTTCTGGGGCGGGTACCGGATCGCCTGCGACGAGGTCGAGTTCTGGGCTGGGCGACGCAACCGGCTCCACGACCGGCTGGTCTTCGTCCGCATCGGGGACGGTGCCCTCGACGATGCCGGCGCCTGGCGACTGGAGCGCCGCCAGCCGTAATACCCCTTGCTCACTTCAGGCCGCTCTCGGGGCCCGGATTCGGCCCAGAAACCGGTTTGAAGTGAGCACGGCGGCCGTCAAACAGGCAAAGGTGCCCTTACTTGGCGACGCTTAGGCCTGGACGTTGGCGCCGGCACGCGGGTGTGCATGTTTGACGGCTACGAAGGCGTCGCTTCACAGGCGCTGGTGCATCGGGGGTCACAGGCGCTGGTACATCGGGGGTCACAGGCGCTGGTACATCAGGTGGAGGCCCACCAGTCCGTGCTCGGCGTGGTCGAACGACTCAGGCGCGGTGCCGAGGATGCCGAACCCGAGCGACTGCCAGAGGTGCACGGCCGCAGTGTTGGTCTCGACCACCGCGTTGAACTGGATGCCCCTGAACCCTGATGAACGGGCCCAGTCGAGGACGTGTTGCCCGAGCGCTCGCCCCACGCCTCGGCCCTGGTGGGCCGGGTCAACCATGAACGAGGCGGTCGCCATGTGCGCGCCTCTGCCCGGTCGGTTCGCGCCCATCTTCGCTGAGCCCAGGATGGCCTCGTCTTCGAACGCGACCACCGTCTGCCCCGGTGCCACCTCCATCCACCACGGGCGTGCCTCGTCCAGGGTCTGCCCCTCGGGGAACGCGTAGGTCCTTCCGTCCGCCACTATGGCCGAGTAGAAGGGGAAGATGCGGGGCCAATCCTGTTCGGTAGCTGGTCTGATGGTGATCACGGAAGGGACCTTATCCGCGGCGGCTCGACGATGCCGGGCCCTGGCGAGGTGAGCGGCGCCAACCGCAATACCCCTTGCTCACTTCAGGCCGCTCTCGAGGCCCGGATTCGGCCCAGAAAGGGGCCCGAACGGAGCAAACCGGCCTGAAGTGAGCACGTACGCACGAACCGCGCTGCGCTGAAGTCGTCGACCGGCAAGGATGGGCGCCATGACTGAAAAGGAGCAGGCGCCGTCCGTGGCCGAGCGACGTCGCCTCGCGACGCCGGGTGTCGAGCGAAGTCTCATGGGCCGGCATCCGGTGTCGCCGCAGGACGAGCTGCGCAGCCTCATCGCCGAGCTCGACCGCTCCGCCGACGGGACAGCCGCGACCTGGGACCGCTACGGCGAGGACGGTCCGGTCGCCGCCCTGGAGAGCCAGGTCGCCGAGGTCCTCGGCAAGCCGGCAGCGGTGATGTTCCCGAGCGGCACCATGGCGCAGCAGTCGGTGCTTCGGGTCTGGAGCGATCGGCAGGGGAGCCGGCGGATCGCCATACCTGCGTTGTCCCACCTGCTGCACCACGAGCAGGACGGTCCGCGGCTGCTTAACGGCTTCGAGTGGGCACCGTTGACAACCGGGGGCGTGGTCCCGACGGTCGAGCACCTCGCGGCCATCCCGGGGCGGCTCGGTGCGGCGCTGCTGGAGCTGCCGCTGCGTGACGCGGGCTACCTGCTGCCGTCGTGGGAGGAGCTCGAGGCGTTTTCGCGTGCCTGCCACGATCGTGGCGTGCCCCTGCACCTGGACGGCGCCCGGATCTGGGAGTCCGCCCCGCATCTCGGACACAGCCCCGCGGAGATTGCTGGGCTTGCGGATACGGTCTACGTCTCGTTCTACAAGGGTCTGCGCGGGCTGGCTGGTGCGGCGGTTGCCGGGCCCGAGGACGTCGTCGCCGAGGTGGGGCTCTGGCGCAGCCGTCACGGCGGCGCGCTGTGGACGATGCTCCCGTATGCCGTGTCCGCCATGCGTGGGCTCCGCGACGAGCTGCCCCGCATGGCCGAGTATCACGAGCGGGCGCTCGAGATGGCGAAGCTGTTGAGCGCCAAGGGGATCCGCACCTTCCCCGATCGTCCCCACTGCAACGCCTTCCGACTCTTCGTCGAGGCTCCCGGTGACGTCGTGGCCGAACGGGTCGTCACGGTGATGGAACGCGAACGCCTGGCGGTAACTCCCCCCTGGAAGGACTCGGAGGACGTACCGGGGTGGTCCTGGACCGAGTTCACGGTCGGTCCGGCCACGATGGAGTGGTTGCCGGAGGAAGCGGTCGACCTTCTGGCTCGGGTCCTGCTCGGCTGAGTTTCAGGCTGCTTTCCCTACCCTTGCTCACTTCAGGCCGCTCCAGGGCGCCAGAATCGACCCAGAAACCGGCCTGAAGTGAGCAAACCGGCCTGAAGTGAGCAAGGCATGGGACAGCCCGCGAGGTCTGGCAGTGCCAGGGTGCGATGGACGGGTCGCACATCCTCACGGGCTGCGGCGTCTGCATTGGAAATGCGGTCACCGCTGCGTCCTGTCGCTGATCACCCCAAAGGGGCGGTCAGGGACGGCTGGGCTAGCGCGCAGCCACCTCACGCGTCCGTTTGTTATGCACTAGGCGGACCACCTCCCTTTCTCGTGTCTTTACACGGTAGGTCGCCAGAAGGGCGCTCGCAACGGGTTTGTCCGGGTGGACCCGGCTCGGCCGCTGGTCGAACGCGGCGCTAACTCTCAGCGGCTGGTCGAGACTCGGCGCTCACCCGAGCTCAGACCGGGCGAACCATCGTGGCGTCCACCGAGATCCACACGGCGTCGGCCTGTGCGAGCAGGCGACCGTGACCGTCATACAGGGCGGTTCCGCTGTCGTACTTGCGTCCCTCATGTCCGCGCGGCCAGGCCATCACCACGTGCGGCTCCCCGACCAGGGGCAGGCGATGCACTGTTGCCGTCATGGTGCCGAGCACCATCTCGCGTCCGGCGACCCCACAGGCCCAGGCGCCGGGGCAGTCAAGTGCGGCCCAGACCAGCTCGGGGGTCGACTCCCGCGGTGTCCAGGCCGCCGCGCGCAACCACGTGTGCCCGGGCACCATCCCGGTGTGCAGACACAGCGCGTCTGAGGGGTCGCGGCCGGTGCCGCAGGTGAAGCAGGTGGGGAACGGATGCGAGAGCAGGCCCTCGTATGCCGGTCCGGCCGCCTCCGCCTCAGCAAACGTCACCGGCGCGGGGAGGTCAGTGCTGTCCAGTGGCTCGGCAGCGAAGGCCTGGGCCACGAGGATCTGCCCGTCCCAGACCTCGACCGTGCCGTCGTCGCCGCGTGAGATCGCCATCTCGGTGTCCAGCGGTGGTGGCGTCCGAAGGCGGACCGTGACCGTGCCACCCTCCAGCGCCCCGTCCACGAGCTGGGCCAGGTGACCGCTGGTCCAGCCGCCGTTGCCCGACATCGGTGGCCCGCAGAACCGGGTCGGGACGACAAAGGACTCGCTCATGGGATCGAACGCTAGACCCTCGCGCCGAACGCGTCGGTGCGCACGCGATTAGTGAGAGGCTGTGGGCGTGACGGACCTGATCGACACCACCGAGATGTACCTCCGGACGATTTACGAGCTGGAGGAGGAGGGCACTGTGCCCTTGAGGGCCCGCATCGCCGAGCGTCTGGGCCACTCGGGTCCCACCGTCTCCCAGACCGTGGCCCGCATGGAGCGCGACGGTCTGCTCTCCCTCGCTGGCGACCGGCACCTCGAGCTGTCCTTCGACGGGCGCCTGCTCGCGACGAGGGTGATGCGCAAGCACCGACTGGCCGAGCGTCTGCTGCTCGATGTCGTCGGCCTCGAGTGGGAGTACGTCCACGAAGAGGCATGCCGGTGGGAGCACGTCATGAGCGAGCGGGTTGAGCGCAAGATCCTGGCCCTGATCGGTGAGCATCGCGAGAGCCCTTATGGCAACCCGATCCCCGGACTCGACGAGCTGGGGGAGCAGCCGAACGAGGACTTCCGTCGGGGCGTCACGAGCCTGGTCGAACTGGCCCTCGAGGCGCCAAGAGTCGTGACCGTACGCCGGATCGGTGAGCCGGCCCAGGTCGAGCCCGAGGCCCTGAACCTGCTCACCCAGGCGGGCCTGATGCCCGGGCAGCGTGTTCGCGTACGCCGTGAGGGTGGCCGGATCGTGGTGGTCCGTGAGGACTCCGAGGATGCCGCAGGGGTCTCGTTACCCGAGGATGTCGCAGCCCACGTGTTCGCCGACAGTCCGCTCTAGCCCGGGTCCAGCCAGCTTTAGCCTGGGTCCAGCCCAGCTCTAGCCCGGGTCCAGCTCGATTTTTTGGCCGGTTCCTGACCCGCCGTGATCAGAATGTGACATTTGGGTGCCCCGTGTGTACCTTGGTGGGGCTTCGCCTTTCCGGGCGAAGTTCTTGACGCGGTTCGCCTAGTCCTGTCACCGCTTCGAGACTTTCTAGTTTCCGCTTGGCAGGGGCGGGGGACCCACTTTTGGGACGTCGCGAGACGTTCCTTGGGGTGAAGCCCTCTCGCTGGTAGCTCGACTTCGGTCGATTCACCAGATGTGATGGCCGGGTGATATCTCCCACCCGAACCCGACAGCTGACCTCGTAGGCGTTTGGAGAGGTTTATTCACTGTGTCGAACCACGTCTCTGGTCGTCATCGCGCGTCCATTCGTCTGAACCCCGCCTCGTCCCTCTCAGCGGCGATCTCGCGTACAGCGAAACCCGCAGCCAAAGCCTCCGCCGTGATCGCCATCTCCGGTGGCATGGTGGCTTCCTTCGCCCTCCCGGCGTCCGCGGAACCGCTGACCAACGGCGTCAAGCCCAAGGCTCAGGCGGCGGTCGCAGCCCTCGCGCTCGCCGCGCCGAAGACAGCACAGGTGCCGTTGGTATCCCCGTCCTTCGGAGACATCGGTTTCAAGGGTGTTGTCAAGCCCAAGCCGGTCCCCAAGCCCGTTGTAGAAACGCGCACCATTGAGCGGGTCAGCCGATCGGCCACCAGGGTCCCCCTGAGTCAGTCGGCACCGGTCCCGGCTCCCCGCTCCGCCGGCGTTCTCGGCATCGCCGCCAGCCTGGCCGGCATCTACTACATCTATGGCGGCACCACCACTGCTGGCTTCGACTGCTCCGGCTTCACGCAGTACGTCTTCAACCGGATCGGCGTCAGCCTGCCTCGCACGGCCGAGGAGCAACGGCAGTCCGCCACCCCGGTGTCCATCCCGCAGGTGGGCGACCTGGTCTTCTTCGGGGCCCCGTCCGGCCACGTCGGCATCTATGCCGGCAACGGCATGATGTGGGACTCCCCGCAGACCGGTTCAGCCGTCTCGCTGCGTTCCATCTACTCCTCCAGCGTGACCTACGGCCGCGTCTGACCGACGCACTCGCGTCACCGGCCGGCATACCCCGCCGTGCAGCTTCTGGCCCTTCACCCCTTCGGCGGTGAGGGGCCAGATGCATAGCCACGAGATATCGTGCCAGCGTGCATTCCCTGGACCCCGTGGACCCTGACGTCGACCTGCACCTCCCCATGGATCGTGGTGAGCTCGTCCGCCACCACGTGTCGATCCTGACCACCATCGCGGTCGGTGGCGCGTTGGGTGCGGTGGCCCGCCATCTGGTGGGTCAGGCGCTGCCCACCGCGGCAGGAGCCTTTCCCTGGGGCACGTTCCTAATCAATGTGAGCGGATCCCTGCTGATCGGCATGCTCATGGCGGTCCTGGCTCTGTGGCCCGCTCATCACCGGCTGTTGCGGCCGTTCCTGGGCGTCGGCGTCCTCGGTGGTTTCACGACGTTCTCCGCGTATGCCGTGCAGTCCCATGAGCTCGTCAGGTCGGGTCATCCCCTGGTCGCCATCGTGTATCTGGCTGCCACGTGGCTGGGTGCGCTGCTGGCGGTCGTGGTCGGCGTGTTGTCCGTTCGCCGAGTGACCGCGGCCGCTCGCCGGTCAGGTGATGGGGTGCGATGACCCTGCTCATGATTGCGCTCGGTGCGGCGGTGGGTGCGCCAGCGCGATATCTCACGGACCGTGCCGTCCAGAGTCGTCACCAGATGGTGATGCCGTGGGGGACCGTGGCTGTCAATGTGGTCGGGTCGTTGATCCTGGGGGCCCTGACGGGGGCCGGGTCCACGGTGTCGCCGGCAGTGCTGTCGCTGCTCGGGACCGGGTTGTGCGGGGCGTTGACGACGTACAGCACCTTCAGCTTCGAGACCTGGCGGCTGATCGAGGAAAAGTCCTATGGCTCAGCTGTGGCCAATGTCGTGGTGAGCGTGTTGGCCGGTCTGGCTGCTGTGGCTGTTGGCTATGCCACGACGGCGGCGCTCATCGGCTGACCGCCAGCTGTCCGCAAAGAGGCCGGCTCCTGTGGCATGCGGTTTGGTGCCCTCGACAAGATTCGAACTTGCGACCTACCGCTTAGGAGGCGGTTGCTCTATCCCCTGAGCTACGAGGGCGGGGCAAAGAGAACCCTGCCTCAGGCCCGCCCTGCGGATCTTACCGTCAGACGTCGACACCGAGGTTCACGACAGCCAGGTAGCCGCCCCGACTCGCCGTGACCAGGCTGTGAAATTCCTGCACGATGGTTCTGGGCTCCCACATGAGATGTGGGCAGCAGGATCGACAGCGGACGCCAGCGTGACTATCCAGCGGAGGGCTGCCCCGAAGTCGCGCCGGTGCCGGAGGTGGTGACGGCCCCCCATACTTGCGTGGTGTCCTCCGATCTCTTCCTTGATGCCGCCTCGATCGATTCGGTCCAGCGGCGCACCGTCCGCACGCTGGTCGGCAGCCAGATGCTGGGCGGCGTAGGGGTTTCCAGCGGCATCGCCGTGGCCAGCCTGATGGCCGAGCAGATCCTCGGCTCGCCGGACCTGGCTGGCCTGGCCAACACCGCGCAGGTCCTGGGATCGGCTCTCCTGTCCGTTCCGGCGGCCCGCCTCATGGCTGCGCGCGGTCGCCGAGTGGGCCTCGCCACGGCATACCTGACCGGGATCGTCGGTGCTGTCCTGGCGGTGGCCGCCGCGGTTCTGTCCAGCTTCCCGCTCTTGCTGGTCGCCGCGACGCTGTTCGGTGCCTCCACCACGGCCAACAACCAGGCCCGGTTTGCCGCCGCGGACCTCGCCGCGCCTGATCGGCGGGGTCGGGCGTTGTCCATCGTGGTCTGGGCGACGACGGTCGGCGCCGTGCTGGGGCCAAACCTGGTGGACCCGGCCGGTCGCCTTGCCGAGGCGCTGGGCTTGCCATCGCTGTCGGGGCCGTTCCTGTTCAGCATGGTGGGGTTCATCCTCGCCGCACTGGTGCTGTCCCTTCGGCTGCGTCCCGACCCGTTGCTGATGGCGCGTCAGATCGCCTCTGCTGCGGGTGACACGCAGGCGTCGCATGGCTCGGTGCAGCGCGGTCTGCGGGTGATCCTCCAGCACCCCTTGGCAATGCTCGGGCTGGGTGCCGTCGCGGTCGGCCACACGGTGATGGTGAGTGTGATGGTGATGACCCCCTTGCACATGCACCACGGAGGCGCCGAGCTGAAGCTGATCGGGCTGGTCATCAGCGTCCACGTTTTCGGCATGTACGCCTTCTCTCCCGTCATGGGCTGGCTCGTCGACCGGGCCGGTGGCCGCCGTGTCGTCATCGGTGGCGCGGCGACCTTGCTGGTCGCCACCCTGGTCTCCTCACAGGCGCCGGAGGGCTGGTCCGATGGTCTGGTCGTGGGGCTCTTCCTGCTCGGACTCGGTTGGTCCGCAACGCTGGTCGCCGGTTCCACCCTGCTCACGGCTGCCGTCGCCCAGCATGACCGCCCCGGCGTCCAGGGAGCCTCCGACCTCGTCATGGGACTGTCGGCCGGCCTTGGCGCCGGGTTGTCCGGCGTCATCGTCGGCGTGTGGGGCTACCCGATGCTGTCCTTGATCGCGGCGGCGCTGTCGGTGGCTCTGGGCCTGGGCGCGCTCGCCTCTCGCGCACGCCCCTTGCCCTGAGTGGTTCTACCCGCGAGGGATGAATTCGGTGCCGCCGGTGATCGTGCCCCAGAAGTCACCGTCCCGCTGAGGTCGAAGGACAGTCTGCCCGGTTGGCAGGTTCGATGGTGCTGGGACCCCGGTGCAAGAGGGCTGTGGGCTCGCTGAGCGAGGCTTGGCCACCGTTCCGGCAGCACGGTGCGATCCAAGCGGGCGCGGCGACCGGCGTGAGGGTTCGTTAGCCTGCAGTCGTGAGTCAGTCCCCGCAGGACCCCGTCGAGCAGCCGTCCATCGCGCCAGATGCCCGGGACGGCGGCGACCCGCGCGGGGATCGGGTGGCGGCAGCGGTGCGCACCTGGCAGCGGCACCTGGTAGACCTGGGCGGTCGC
Source organism: Actinomycetales bacterium (assembly GCA_038212865.1). Classification (GTDB taxonomy): domain Bacteria; phylum Actinomycetota; class Actinomycetes; order Actinomycetales; family Dermatophilaceae; genus UBA4719. The sequence goes on along the minus strand of JBBQUB010000002.1, from coordinate 18,638 downwards.
AATACTCTGCTCTGGTATCGCGATCTGCCCTCCGGAACCCTCGACCTGACGACTGCCCATCCCGGCGGCCTGGCCAAGCTGTTGGCCGGAGCGCCGACCAAGCTCTCCGATCTCGCCCGTGAGCCCGCAGCCCTGGACGAGGCTCGTCGACGCGTTCGGACGATCCGGGCCAAGATGCTCGAGCTACACGAAGAGCGTGGAATCACAGCCGGATTCGTTGCCGTCGGTATGGCGACCTGGCAGGTCCCCGGCGCACCTCGCCCACCATGTGCACCCGTGCTGCTGCGCTCGTGCGTGCTCAGACCGACCGGTGCCGCCCAACAGGACTTCGACATCGACCTCGGCGACGACGTTGAGTTCAACCCGGTTCTCGAGCACTATCTTCGATCCGAGCAGGGCATCGAGCTGGACACCGAGGCGCTCGAGGAGATGGCCACGGTCACCATGGGCTTCGACGCTCGTCCGGTGTTCGCCGCGCTCGGCAGGATGTGTGAGCGAATTCCGGGGTTCGAGATTGCGCCGCGGCTGGTTCTGGGCACGTTCTCCTACGCCAAGCTGCCCATGGTCGCCGACCTGACGGCGCAGCTCGAGACCCTCGCCAACCACGACGTCGTTGCCGCCCTCGCCGGTGACCCTGCCGCGCTCAAGGCCGTTCGCACTACCGTCCCGGACTCGCCGGCCAACACCGACCCGGCCCGCGAACACCTCGTACTGGACGCTGACTCTTCCCAGCAAGCCGTCATCGACGCTGTGCGCAGCGGGGCCAACCTGGTCATCAAAGGCCCGCCGGGCACCGGAAAGAGCCAGACCATCGCCAACCTGATCGCCTCCCTGGCCAGCGAAGGTAAGCGAACCTTGTTCGTCGCCGAGAAGCGAGCCGCCATCGATGCGGTGGTCGGGAGACTGGAGCGCCTCGGCCTGGGTGACCTGGTCCTGGACGTCTATGACGGCGCTTCCAACAAGCGACGACTGGCCCAAGAGCTCGGCGCGGCCCTGGACCGGGCGAGTGACGCTGAGGACCCGGACACCGCGGAGATCGAACAGGCGGTGACCGACCGGCGTACCCGCTTGGCGGAGCACGTCTCCGCCCTGCATGACAAGCGAGACCCCTGGGGCGTAAGCGCTTTCGATGCGCAGGTCGCGCTCGCTCGGCTATGGGCCAGGAACCGGCCGCCGACCTCGCGGGTCCGCCTCCATGGCGATGCTCTCAAAGGAATCAGTCGCGCCCGGGTCGCGGAGCTGAGCAGGTCTCTCAGTGAGGCCGCCTCCCTCGGAGCCTGGACCGTGGGGGAGGACGACGACCCCTGGTATGGCGCGCGCGTCACGTCCCCGGATGAGGCGGCCACGGCGCTCGAGATAGTCAGCCGTCTGGCGGGTGGTGGCCTGGAGGCCGTCGGGAAGCGACTGGCCGTCGCGATGAGTGAAGCCGGCCTGCCCGCCGCCAAGAGACCAGAGGACTGGGGTCGCGCGTTGGGTGTCGTGGGGCAGGTGCGCCAGACCCTGGAGATCTTCCGTGCCGAGGTCTTCGACGTGCCGTTGACCGCCATGGTGGGAGCCACTGGTGGCAAGGACTACCGCGGCAGACATGGACTTCGGCTCGGTCTCTGGTCACGGATCCGGTTGCGGCGTCAGGCGCGCAGTCTGTTGCGCCCCGGCCAACCGCCAGCAGATCTGCACTCGGCCCTCAAGGTTGCCCAGGAGCAGCGCGTCCTCTGGGGTCATCTGGCCGGAGTCGGTGGACGCCCAGAGGTTCCCGGCGGGATTGACGAGGCCGAGCAGTTTTACGACGCTCTCGCGCTCGATCTGAGCTGGCTCGGTGCCCGGCTGGCAGCTACGGCCGTCGGTGGTGACCTGTTGGGGTCACCTCTTGACGACCTGCAGCTTCGCCTGGCCGAGCTTGCCAGGCGTCGCGACCGCCTCGGTGTCCTACCCCGCGTGGTCTCGGTCATCGACGATCTGCGCGAGTCGGGGCTGGGGCCGCTGGTCGACGATCTCGCTGGGCGGGGGGTGGCCGCCGTGGACGTGGCCGCCGAGATGGATTTCGTCTGGTGGACCTCACTGCTCGATGACATCACCATCCGCGACATTGCCTACGGCGCCCATGATGGCGACTTCCTTCGCCGGGTGGGTGCGGAGTACATCGAGGCCGACCAGGCGCACCTGGCCGCAACCGTCGAACGGGTTCGAGCCGCGGTCGGGCGTCGACTTCGGGAGGTTCTCGCCGACCACCCGGAGCAAGAGGCGTTGGTACGGGCTGAGGCGGGCAAGTCCCGGCGGCACCGACCCCTGCGCGACCTGCTACCCCGTGCCGCCCAGACGTTGACCGCGATCAAGCCCTGCTGGGCGATGAGCCCCTTGGTGGTCGCCTCGATCCTGCCGGCCGGGCGCTGGTTCGACGTCGTGATCTTCGACGAGGCATCGCAGATCCCGCCCGCGCAGGCGGTCTCGGCCATCTCACGAGCCACGCAGGTGGTCGTTGCGGGCGACGAGCGGCAGCTTCCCCCGACCAGCTTCTTCACGGCGGCGACGGATGACGACGGGGCCGCATACGCCATGGATCCCGGCGACGACTCACTGACCGAGGGGTTCGAGTCGATCCTGGACGTTCTCTCGGCTGCGTTGCCGGTGCGCAGGCTCACCTGGCACTACCGCTCGCTGGATGAGCGGCTGGTCTCCTTCGCCAATACCGAGATGTATGACGGCGCGCTCGTGACCTTTCCGGGCACCGGCGATGAGGAGGTTGTCCGGCTCGAGGTCGTCGATGGCTTCGCGCCCGTTCAACCGGGCCTCGAGGCGATCGAGTCCACCCAGGCCGAGGTCGACCGCGTCGTCGACCTGGCTCTGTCGCATGCTCGCACTCGTCCCGGCGAGTCGCTGGGCGTCATCGCCCTCGGCATCAAGCACGCGACCCGGATCGATGAGGCACTGCGTCTGGCACTGACCAACGCCGAGGGGGTCGGCGACTTCTTCGACGAGGGCGCCGTTGAGCGGTTCTTCGTCAAGAACCTCGAGCGGGTGCAGGGCGACGAGCGCGACGCGATCATCCTCTCGATCGGCTACGGCAAGACCCCGCACGGTCGGGTGCTGCACCGATTCGGGCCGCTCAACCTCGACGGCGGCGAGCGCCGCCTCAACGTGGCGATCACCCGCGCGCGCTGCAGGATGACGGTCGTGTCCTCGTTCACCGCCGCTGATCTGGACCCCACGCGACTGAAGGCACGAGGTGCGCTGATGCTGCGGGACTTCCTCTCGTATGCCGCACATGGCGGCTCCCAGTCCCTCCCAGAGCCTGGAGACAAGCCGGGTTCCCACTCCGTCCACGAGCTTCACGCCAAGCCGCGCTCCCGGTCCGCGCCGGGGGGTTCGGCCGGCGTAGGAGACGCAATGGATCCTCTGGTCGCCGACCTGGCATCCCGGCTGCGGGTCAATGGTCTGGTGGTGCGCACTGGCTATGGCACGTCGGCACAACGACTCGACCTCGCCATCGAGGACCCGCGCAGGCGCGGCCGGGTGCTGGTTGCGGTCGAGACTGATGGTCCCCGCTATGCCGCGATGTCGAGCACCAGAGATCGCGACCGGTTGCGGATCGAGCAGCTGCGCCGTCTCGGGTGGGAGCACGTGCGGATCTGGAGCACTGACCTGTTTCGTGATCCGGCGCGCGACGTCGCTCGGGTCACCGCTGCCGTCCGCCGGGCCTCGGAGGCGCATCTCGTGAACGGCCAGGAGCTCGTGAGCGGCCAGGAGTCCGTGCCTGCGCCGCGCGAAGAGCCCGACCAGATGGCCTTGCGGGACACCGATCCACAAGCCACTCGCGTGCCGTCCAAGCCCGAACAGACCCGCGACGACACCGACGCCGGTTGGGGTGAGCGGCCCCGCGAGGAGTCGCACGACGAATGGCTGCGGGCTCAGCAGCCGCCGCACTGGGGATGAGTGTCCGTTGTCTATCTGAATGACCCTGACATTTGAGTCGTTCTAATCATGTGATATCACTGGGTCGATGAAGAACGCGCCAGAGCTCCTCAGGGCACAGCACCTACGGGTGACCGCGCCCCGCATTGCGGTGCTGGACGTCCTCGCCGGGCGCAGCCACCTCACCACCGATGAGGTGGCTACCGCGGTCCGGGAACGGATTGGCGCCCTGTCGATGCAGGCTGCCTACCATGTTCTTGACACCCTCGTCTGCGCGGGACTGCTGCGTCGGATTGAGCCGGCGGGCAGTGCGGCCCGCTACGAGCGCCGGGTCGGGGACAACCACCACCACCTGGTCTGCAGGAACTGCGGGGAGGTCGCCGACGTCGACTGCGACTCCGCCGACCGGCCTTGCGTCGTGCCACCCGATGGGCAGGGCTTTGAGGTCGACGAGGCCGAGGTCATCTTCTGGGGCAGATGCCCCGTTTGTCGCTCAAACTCCCCCTTATCCACTCTCAGAACAAGGAGCTCCACATGACAGAGCCCGTCCAGATCGGCATTCCGGCCGCTGCGCTCGAGGAGGTTGTTCACGGACTCTCGCGGACCCTCGCGGACTCGTACTCGCTCTACCTGAAGACCCAGAACTACCACTGGAACGTGGTGGGACCGATGTTCCACTCGCTGCACACCATGTTCGAGGTCGAGTACACCGAGCTGGCGCTGGCCGTCGACGAGATCGCCGAGCGGATTCGCGCCCTGGGGGCACCCGCCCCTGCTACCTACCGACAGTTCGTCGAGCTGTCCTCGGTGTCCGAGGACATCGACGTGCCCGACGCGCTGGAGATGGTCCGCCGTCTGGTCGCGGGACACGAGGCCACCGCCCGCACCATCCGTGGCGTACTGCCGCTTGCCGAAGCCGCTCCGGACCAGGTGTCCACCGACCTGCTGGTGCGCCGGCTCGAGGTGCATGAGAAGACCGCCTGGATGCTCCGCAGCGTGCTTGCCTGACCCCAGCGTCACCCTAGAGAAGGAGCACCATGACCGAGTCCACCATCACTGCACCTACAACCCCTATGCCCCGCCTCGGCGACCCGGCACCATCTTTCACCGCCACGACGACGCAGGGGGACATCAACTTCCCGGCCGACTACGACGGCAGCTGGGTGATCCTGTTCAGCCACCCGGCGGACTTCACGCCCGTGTGCACCTCCGAGTTCATGACCTTCGCCTCGATGCAGGAGGACTTCGCCAAGCTGAACACCAAGCTGGTCGGCCTGTCCATTGACGGCCTCTTCAGCCACATCGCCTGGCTACGCACGATCAAGGAGAAGATCGTCTTCCGCGACATGAAGGATGTCGAGGTGACGTTCCCGCTGATCGAGGACATCACCATGGAGATCGCCAAGAAGTACGGGATGATCATGCCCGGCGAAGACTCCACCAAAGCGGTCCGCGCCGTGTTCGTGATCGACCCGATCGGGGTCATCCGCACCATCATCTACTACCCGCTCAGCCTCGGCCGCAACTTCGATGAGCTGCGCCGCGTCGTCATTGCCCTACAGACCGCAGATGCCTTCGGCGTTGCCACTCCAGCCGACTGGCGGCCCGGCGAGCCCGTGATCGTTCCTCCTCCCGGCTCCTGCGGGACGGCCAAAGAGCGCATGGAGGACGAGTCGGCCGGTGTCAACTGCGTCGACTGGTTCTTCTGCACCAAGGAGATCAGCGAGGACCAGATCAACGAGGCGATCCTGGTCAAGTAGCGACATTGGGCGAGGGAGAGATGGGGTCGCGCAGCGCATCAAGGGCCTGTGAGCCGGACAAGCGGCCCGCATCTTTCCCTGGCCCACTCAAGCAGTACTTTCCCTTGGCGGTTCATTCGGAGGGCAGCCCAATAATGATCTTGCCGTCCCGTAGCAGCTTGTCTCCAGGGCTGGGTATCGGCATGACTCGCTGATTGTCGGCTCGGAGGCTCTCCCGGGCGCGGGCTGCACCAGGGCTGAGCACGTCAGCGAGGGCTCCGAACGCGGCTCCCATCCTGCCGTGGCTCTTCCGCATGCTTCGCCGCATCCACGCGAGCATCTCGCCACCTCCAGTGCGCCATCATCCACCCACCCGGTGGGGGGCGGCAAAGTTCACCCGTCGCGAGGACACGACGAGTGGCTGCCGGCGGAGCGTCCACCGCACTTGGGGCTGAATCACCCTCAGCCGGTCGCTGTACCGCGGCCAGGCTCGGTCGGCAGTCCAGCGATGTCCGCGAGGTAGGCCTCCCGGGCGCCGATGGCACTGGAGTATCACCGGTGGCACCTGCGAACGTGTCACCAGCGATACCGAGGTGCCACCGGGCGGGTCGAAGCCTCAGGACAGGCCGACGATGTTGCCGTTCTCGTCGATGTCGATCCGCTCGGCCGCCGGGTGCTTCCCCAGCCCTGGCATCGTCCGCATCTCGCCGCAGATGGCATAGACATAGCCGGCACCGACAGCCGCCCTGACCTCCCGCACCGGCATCCGCCACCCGGTGGGGGCACCACGAAGGGTCGGGTCCGAGGACAGCGAAAGGTGCGTTTTGGCGATGACCACCGGGAACTCCCCGTAGCCCAGCACCTCGAACCGTTTCAGCTGTTTTGCCACCGAGGGCAAGAGGTCGATGCCGTCAGCGCCGTAGATCTCCTTGGCGATCTTCTCGATCTTGTCGACGAGCGGCGCGTCGAGCTCGTAGAGGTAGCGGAACGACGTCGGCTCCTCCGCTGCCTCAACAACGAGCGCAGCCAGCTCCAGCGCCCCCTTGCCACCCTCGGCGACATGCCGGGTAACAGCCACGCGGACACCGGCGTCCGCCGCGATCTGACGGATGGCGTCAAGCTCGGAATCGTGGTCAGTGGGAAAAGCGTTGATGGCCACCACCGGTGATACCCCGAAGCGACGCACGATCTCGATGTGGCGGAGCAGATTCGGAGCGCCGAGCCGGACGTCCTCAGGGTTCTCCTCGAGCATCTCCGGTGGGAGCGCGCGGCCGGCGACGACCTGGTAGCGACCGGAGTGTGTCTTCAGCGCTCGCACAGTCACGACGAGGACTGCTGCGTCCGGTTTCAGCCCGGACGCCCGGCACTTGACGTTGAAGAAGCGCTCGGCGCCCATATCGGCGCCGAAGCCTGCCTCGGTGAGGAGGTAGTCCGCCGTGCGGATGCCGAGCAGGTCGGCCACGACCGAGGAGTTGCCGGTGGCAATGTTGCCGAATGGCCCGGCATGGATCAGGGCCGGCGTGTTCTCCAACGTCTGCAACAAGTTTGGTTTCACCGCGTCGCGCAGCAGAACGGCCATCGCTCCGGCAGCCTTGAGGTCCTCCGCTGTGACGGGCAGGCCAGCGTCGGTGAAGCCAATGACGATGCGGCCAAGACGCTCGCGCAGGTTCCGAAGCGAGGTCGACAGCGACAGGATCACCATCACCTCGCTCGCCGCGGTGATGTCGAACCCGCCCTGTCGGGGCACGCCGTCCATCCGCTCGCCGAGGCCGACAACGATGTTGCGCAGGGCGCGGTCGTTGACGTCCAGCACCCGTCGCCAGGCGATCGTCCGCGTGTCAATGCCAAGCTCGTTGCCGTGGTGCAGATGGTTGTCGACCATGGCTGCGAGCAGGTTGTGCGCCGAGGTGACCGCGTGGAAGTCGCCCGTCAGGTGCAGGTTCACGGCTTCCATCGGCACGACCTGGCTGTAGCCAGCTCCCGCGGCGCCGCCCTTGATCCCGAACGTCGGCCCCAGCGACGGCTGTCGGAGGGAGAGCATCGAGCGGTGACCCAGCAACGCCAGGCCCTGGGCGAGCCCGACCGACGTGGTGGTCTTTCCTTCACCAAGGGGCGTGGGTGTGACGGCAGTGATGACGACGTATTTCGCCTTCGGCCGATCGGCCACCGCCGCGAGGGCCGTAGGCGCGACCTTGGCGATGTAGGTTCCGTAGCGCTCAAGGTGCTCCGCCGCGATGCCTGCGGAGGCCGCGACCTCCTCGATGGGCAGGAGGTCGGCGGCCCGGCCGATGTCAAGGTCGCTGGGGAATGTGTCCGTCATGCGGACAGCATGGCAGCCTTTACAGCCCTCCTGTTACGCAGGTCGTCCTCTCTCGGTCCGCTCTCACGGATGGATCATGGTGATTCCCACACCTGGCTGCTGACCCATCCGCATCAACGCGTCGCAGGCCCCGGTCAGATCGATCGAGCGGGCCATGAGCTTGTGTGGCGCAAGAACGCCCGCCTCGATCTCCGAAAGCAACGCCGGGTATGACTGCGCAGCCAGGCCGTGGGTGCCGTACAGCTCCAGCTCGTGGGAGATCACCCGCGACATCGGTATCGGTGGGTCCAGATCGCTACCGAGCAGGAGACCGACCTGTACGTGCCGGCCCCGGGTGCCGAGCGAGAGGATTGAGTTGCGGCAGGTCTGCACGCTGCCGAGCGCGTCGATCGATACCCGAGCGCCGCCGGCCGTGATCTCCATGATCGCGGCGGGCACGTCGGTGCGCTCGGTGGCGAGAATTGTCTCGGCCGCCCCTGCCTCCCGAGCCAAGTGAAGTGCGTCGGGGGAGATGTCAACCGCCACCACCCGTGCGCCATGAGCGGCCGCGATCATCACGGCGGACAGTCCCACGCCACCGCATCCATGCACGGCCAACCAGTCGGCAGGTTCTGGGCGCCCCAGCTGAGCGACGGCACGGTATGCAGTGGCGAACCGGCAGCCGAGACTGGCCGCGACATCAAACGACATGTGGTCAGGTAGCAGGACCAGGTTCACCTCGGCACGGTCGATGGCCACCAGCTCGGCGAACGACCCCCAGTGGGTGAAACCCGGTTGGGACTGCCGCTCACAGACCTGCCCGTCGCCGCGACGACAGGTCGCGCACTCGCCGCACGCGCAGACGAACGGCACCGTGACCCGTTCGCCCACCTGCCAGCCCGTGACGGACGGTCCGACCTCGGCGATCACGCCGGCAAGCTCATGACCGGGCACGTGCGGCAGCTCGATGCCGTCGTCGTGACCCATCCACCCGTGCCAATCGCTACGGCACAGCCCGGTGGAGCGGACCTCGATCAGCACCCCACCTGATGGGCACACCGGATCGGGCACCTGAGCCACCAACGGTCGCGTGCCGAACTGCTCGAAGAGAACCGCACGCATCGGCGGAACTACGGACGCGCGGTGGAACCCTTGGACCCCTCGTCACCCGTTGGGCGGCTGATCCGGCGCAACGCAGCCCAGGCCAGGGGAAGCAGCCCCGCCGCCAGCAACGCCTTGAGCCCGTCGCCGACCAGGAAGGGCAGGACACCCTTTTGGACCGCCCACGTCAGGTCGTGGTTGGTGACGAAGCCGAGCACCGTGGCTCCGAACGTGTAGATGACCACCGACCCCAGCGCGTAGGACGCGAACACCCGGACGGGGGTGCGGCTCCAGCCACCCTGAGCGAGGCGGCCGACAACTGCCGCAGCAACGATGAAGCCGAGCAGGTAGCCGCCAGTGGCGCCGAATACCGCCGTCGAGCCGCCGGATCCCTGGGCCAGGACGGGCAGTCCCACGAAGGCAGCGATCACATAGAGAAGCTGCCCCAGTGCACCGCGCGCTGGACCGAGCGCTGCTGCGGTGAGCAGCACGGCCAGGGTCTGGCCGGTGATCGGGACCGGGGTGCCCGGCACCGGCAGCACGATCTGGGCGCTGACCGTCGTCAGGGCGGCGGCGGACACGACCGTCACCGCATCGGCCACGCGGGTGCGCGACCAGAAGTCAGCGAGCACCAGCGGCAGCATCGGAGTGGGAAGAGCCACAGACATCAGGATCACCTCAGGGTTTGGACGGATGCACGGACGGGACCGGCGTGTGCACCGGGGAGCTCACCTCAGGTGAGGCGACGAGCAGCGCGCCAGTCCTGGGTGGGACTCGCGCCATACGGACGGATGGTAGCGGAGTCCTCAGATCACCGTGTCGTGGCCGACAGCAGGTCGCGGATCTCGCTCAACAGCGCGACCTCTTCGCTAGGGGCCGCGGTCTCAGGCTCGGTACCCCTGGCACGCCGCTGCGCCAGCCTGTTGAGCGGCTGGATCACCACGAAGAAGATGGCGGTCGCGACGATCACGAAGTTGACAACGGCGGTGAGCACATGACCGACGCTGAAGGTCGCGCCGTTCAGTGTGAAGAGGCCGACCATGCTCAGGTCCTGCTTGCCGGCGACGGCGGCGAGGAGGGGGTTGATGAGGCCGTCGACCAGTGCTTGGACAACCCGTCCGAAAGCTGCACCGATGACCACCGCGACTGCGAGGGCGACGACGTTTCCGCGCATCAGAAAGTCCTTGAAGCCCTTGAGCATATGCGTGAGTCCCTTTCGGATTGATGAATCTACGCACGTCAACGTCGTCAAGGGTCGGAAGCGGAGATAGATGGGCTCGGGGCCAGGTTCAGGTCGGGGGCGCCCTGATAACGAGGCTGAACGTCATGTCGGACAGACCGGAAGGGTCGGCGGTGGCCAACCGTTTGGCATCCTCGCTCGCCACCGCAACGAGCACCCCTTCGGGCTGCCCGGATCCTGCCGCAGGCGACCAGCCTCCGCTTCCCCCCGAACCCGGGTCCACAGCCAGCACCACGACGTCTGCGGCGACGACCTTGCCTGCGGAGCTGATCAGGTCGACGTGGTCGCCGGGCGCCGCCATGGTGGCCATGGCTGGGTCGGCAAGCCGGACGTGGGCTGCCACCTGACCGGAACGCGCGCCCGCCAACAGTCCCGGGCCTCGGATCCGGGCGGCTGTGATCGCTTCTCCGCGCGACATACCCGCACCCAGCACCCTGCCCACGAGCGGTACCGGATCAGCGACGGAGCCCCCGGGGGTCAGGTCCCTGGGCCAGTCCGCCACCCCAAGGTCGGTGCGCGTCAACACGTGTCCGGGCATCAGGTCCTGGGCGGCGATCACGATCGGGACACCTCGAGGAGCGCTCTGGGGGAGAAAGGCGCTCAGCGCCAACCACGCGGCCGTCGCGACCAGTGCGGCCGAAACCAGCCGACGCACCCGGGTACGACGCCAAGCCGATCGCCGATCCTCACCGATCAGGGCGACCGGCAGGATGCGCCACACTCCACGCCGCCGCGCCCCCTGAGTCCCCGCGGGCGGCGGGCTCACGGATCCGGGACTCATGTTGGCAGGGTGATCGGCAGGGTCAGACCATCGAGGGAACGCCGACAGGAACACGTGGCCGTCGCGTCCTCCTCGGCGGCCGGCATCAGGGCAACGGCCGAGCGCAGGAGGTTCTTCAGCCCGTCGATGCTGCGGGCGAAGACCCTGAGCACCTCTGCATGGGTCACGGCTTCGCCTCCGTCCACACCGGCGTCACGGTCGGTGACCAGGGCGATCGTGGTGAAGCACATGGCGAGCTCGCGCGCGATGGAGGCCTCCGGCATACCGGTCATGCCGACGACTGACCATCCGGCCTGCTGGTGCCAGAGCGACTCGGCGCGCGAGGAGAACCGTGGGCCTTTGATGACTACCAGTGTGCCCGCGTCAACCACGCTCTCGCCGCCCGCGTGGGCGGCGTCGATGACGACCTGCCGACCACGTGGGCAGTAGGGGTCGGCGAACCCAACGTGAGCTACGCCGCCGACGCCGTCATAGACGGTGTGGTCACGGCCCCAGGTGCGGTCGACAACCTGGTCCGGGACGACGATGGTGCCCGGTCCGTGCTCTGCCCTCAGGGAACCGACGGCGCAGGGTGCCAGCACCTGCCGAACACCGAGCGAGCGCAAGGCCCAGAGGTTTGCGCGGTAGTTGACGCGGTGCGGCGGGAAGCGATGGCCCTGCCCGTGTCGAGCCAGGAAGGCCACGCGCCGACCCTCGAGAGCTCCGATGACTACGTCGTCGCTCGGGTCACCGAACGGCGTTTGCACGCTGATGCGTTCGGAGCCGGTGAGGAACTCGTAGAACCCTGAGCCCCCTATGACCCCGAGCTCAGCGCGGGTCGAGGCAGCGGTAAGGGTGTCTGTGCTGGGTGTCATGGGCCGAGAATAGCCGCCGGGTCGGCGCTGATCGGAGGCTGATCGAGTGTTGTGTGGACGCCGGGGTGAGGAGCCGAACCCCTGTGGAGAAGGCTCCGACGGGAGGGAGGCTCAGGCAGCTGAACCTTCTGATCGGGAAACCGGTTTCTTGGCCGACTTCGTCCCTTCGGCGCTCGGCGAGGCGTCCGACGACGCCGAGGATGCCGGGGAGGAGGAGTCCGACGACGAGGAGCCACCCGACTCCCTCGATGACGCGGCAGGACCACCTGCGCCTGTGCCGGAGCCGCTGCGCGTGCTCCTGCCGGAGCCCTTGCCGCTGCGGGAGTCGCTGCGGGAGTCGTTGCTGTAGAAGCCCGAGCCCTTGAATACCACACCAACGGCGTTGAACAGCTTGCGCAGGCGGCCCTGGCACTCGGGGCACTGAGTCAACGAGTCGTCGGTGTAGGACAGGACGATCTCAAAATTGTGTTCGCACGCGGTACACGTGTAGGCGTACGTCGGCACGGTTCCTCCGGTTGGCACTCTCAGGGTCTGACTGCCAAGTGTAACCGTGGACGTCCCACGGAAAGTCCTTGACCTTGGAAGGGAACAAACATCGAGCTCAGACGAACACCAGGCCGCTTCGCTGCCCTATGGGCGGCGCTGGTCACCAGACGTCACCCGAGGGCTGGGCGCCGCGCACGAGCTCGGGCTGGTCAGCCGCTGGGTGAGCCCGAACCCGATAATGACGAGGGCAAGAGCGGCGCTGGACAGGTCATTTGGGGTCGAACGCAGCACCCAAGCGGCGCCCACCACGCTCAACGCCGCGACCGCAGCACACGGAGTGCAGCCGAGGTCGAGCCTGCGGCCATAGCCAGGTCGCGGAAGGTATGACGCCAAGGTGGCCGAAGCCCCAAGGGCGACCAGGGCGACGAGTGCCGTCCATCCAGGTGCGAGGCCCGGCGCCCAGCCCCCGGCGGCAGAGATCAGAATGATGAACAGCACCGGGGACAGCGCTACGGCACTCACGAGTCTGCGACGGGGCCACGCGTTCGCGGCGTTGTGGAAGCCGCTGTGCGACATCGCGCCGGACGGCTGCCCAAGACGCGCGGCGGCACGCCCGTCGTCGCCAGCGCCAGGGAATGCTGCATCCGAGTCTGACTCAGTTAGTGCCATCCGCTTGCCTCTCTCTGTCGGTGTTCACCAGGTGCTCCAGCGGGTCCAACCCTCTGGCGAGATACGGTCCCAGCTCGCTCTGCGCCCACGCGGTTGGGGACTTGTGCCACGGCTGCTTGTCGATCAGCGGCAGGTGCAACGCTGGGCGGGCTCAACCTTGGCCAGGACGGCGTCACTGTGCTTGCCGCAGCCGGACCAGGTGATCTTTCCGCAACGCGAACAACGGGCGGGACTACACATGGGTCGCTCCTTTGTCGTTCTGACTGGAAGGTAAACTATACCCCAGGGGGTATAGGGCGACTCATTCAGGGTTTGTTCCAGCAGGGAGCCCGCGGTCCGGGTGGTCGGGCGCGAAGCGCTGCGCGACATATCCACCGCTGGAGTGACCGACGATGGCTGCGGCAGCGATGTCGAGCGCACCCAGCAACGCCGACAACCTCCTCGCTGAAGTCGCGAAGCGCCTAGCCGGCAGCGGGCTTCGAGGTGCGTGAGACCAGTGGAAGCTGACTGCTCATAGCGGCGTCGCGTAAGAACTGCAACGACGCGGCCTCTTGACCAGATTCATACCAGCCCTTTACTTTTAACATACCCCGGGCGAGCCGGTAGGTCCGCGCGGAGCACAGACTCGGAGGTACGCGTGCGACCCCAGATGAAAGCGGTAACCGTAGGCCTCTCAGCACTCTTACTCACGGCGGGCGGACCCGTCGGCGCGGGCGGACCCGTCGGCCTGGCCCAGGCGCAGCCGAATGACGGCGCCCGCGGCGCACCGACAGCAGTCGACGCCTCCGTTCGCGTCGCCAAGACGGCGAACGTCAACAGGGCGGGAACCAAGGTGACCTGGCGCGTGAGGTTCACCTGTCCGAAGAACAAGGGCTTTTCTCTTAACGCCCTCCTCGCGCAGCGAGATCCAGCAAGCATCCCTGAGCTTTTCGGTGAGGACGGCGGCATCAACGCCACGACCGAAAGATCCGGCACATGCACTGGCGACCCGCAGAAGCTGAGGCTGTCTCTGACCGTTCGCGACGTGTCGTACGTCGATGGCAAGACCGGGCAGCCTGTGACGAAGTTCGTACCCTTGCGTCCCTCGCAGGCTACTAATGCGCAGCTCATCGTCCAAGGTGATGGCTTCTTCGGGCTTTACTGCGCCGCTCCGGCTTGCGCCGACCAAACGGGGCCCCTAGTCAAGATCGTCTAACTCGCCCCAGTCAGGGTCTGTTCCAGCCGGCGAGCCGGCCAGCCTGGCTGATCTGACGCACGCGGCTCTCGGCGGCAAGCCGGGTCTCGGCGGTCGCGACGATCAAGAGCTGGTCACCATGGCGCAGCGCGGTATTCGGGGCCGGTACGAACCCCTGGCCGCCGCGGATGACCATGGTGACGTTGGCGCCCGGTGGCAGCCGCAGCTCGAACACCTCGACGCCATGCAGTTTCGACGTGGCACCAACCCTCACCTGCAGGACGTCGGCCCCGATCTCGTTCAGGGGGGTCGACTCGACCTCGAGGTCCACCGCCCGGTCGGCGTCGGTCACCCCGAGCCGCCCAGCCACCCAGGGCAGTAGGGGAGCCTGGACCAGCGTGAAGATCACCACGAGGACGAAGACGAGGGGAAAGAGCCAGTCGACGTCAGGTGTCCCGGCGGTCAGCGGCACCGTGGCGAGGACAACCGGCACGCCGCCTCGAAGCCCGGCCCAGGACAGGAACGCCTGGTCGCGCCACGGCATCCGGAACGGCGTCATCGTCGCGATGACCGACAGCGGCCGGGCCACCAGCAGCAGCACAAGGCCGATGACGATGGCGTTCACGATCTGCCCCGGCAGCAGGGCGGGGGATACCAACAGGCCGAGCAGGACGAACAGGCCGATCTGGGCCAGCCAACCCAACGCCTGGGCGAACCCGCGTACGGCGGCTCGGTGCGGCAGTCGCATGTTTCCCAGGACCAGTGCTGAGAGGTATGTCGCGAGGAAACCGCTCGTGTGCACCAGTGCGCCGGCGGCATAGGCAAGCACCGTCAGTGAGACCACACCGATCGAGAACAGCCCTGACGAGGAGGAGGCGATTCTTCGCATCAGGTGCCCGCCGGCATACCCGATGAACAGCCCGATGCCGGCGCCGCCGGCGAGCTCGCCGACGGCGATGAGAAGCAGCTGCCACCACGGGCTGTGGCTGCCGCTGGGGGAGGCCTGGGTGGCGAGGGCCAGCACGAGGATCACCACGGGGGCGTCGTTGAAACCGGCCTCGGCCTCGAGCAGACCGGTGAGCCGGCGGGGGAGCGGCACCCTGCGCAGCACGGAGAACACCGCCGCAGCATCGGTGGAGGCAAGGACGGCGCCGACCAGCAGCGCGATCGTCCACGACACGTCGAGCACCACGTGAGCGGCCACCCCCACGACCGCGACGGAGATCACCACCCCGAGGGTCGACAACAACGCGGCGGGTGCAATCGAATGCCGGATTCCGTCCCAGGAGGTCGTCAGCCCGCCTTCGGCCAGGATCAGGACCAGGGCGCTGTAGCCCAGGACCTGGGTCAGCTCTGCTGAGTCGAAGCGGATGCCGAGGCCGGCTTCACCGATGGCCACGCCGACGCCGAGATAGAGCAGCAGCGAGGGCAGTCCAGAGCGAACCGAGAGTCGAACCGCCGCCACGGAGACCAGCAGCACAAGGGTCCCGACCAGCAGGGAGAGGTCGAGGTCCGAGACAGTGAAAGCAGGCATGGCTTCGATGTGTCCTAGTCTCGCAGGGTGTCCAAAGCAAAACTTGCCCGTCGTATCTCCGTGTCCGCACTGGCTTTGGTCATCGTTGTGGTCCTGGTCGTCACAGTCATCGGCGTCAGTCTGGTCCGTCGGTCCCTTCCGCAGACCTCCGGTGAGCTCAGCGTCCCGAGCCTGACTGCAAAGGTCACGGTGCTGCGAGATGACCGTGGCGTCCCTGCGATCTATGCCGACAACTCGCACGACCTCTTCCGGGCGCAGGGATTTGTGGCCGCTCAGGACCGGTTCTTCGAGATGGACCTGCGCCGGCACATCACCGCCGGTCGCCTTGCCGAGATAGTTGGCCAGGACGGCGTCGAGACCGACAGGGTGATCCGGACCCTGGGCTGGCGCCGCGTGGCCGAGGCCGAGCTGCCGAGGTTGGCGTCCACGACCCGGCAGTACCTTCAGGCCTACGCCGAGGGGGTCAACGCCTATATCGCCCAAGCCGGCAGTCCGGACAAGATGGGTCTGGAGTACGTGGTGCTCGGGCAGAAGTACCCTGGCTACCGCGTCGAGCCCTGGTCACCTTCGGACTCGCTGGCCTGGCTCAAGGCGATGGCCTGGGATCTGCGTGGCGACTACGACGACGAGCTCACCCGCGCCAGTCTCTCGGGGAGCATCACCCCGGCCCGCCTGGCGCAGATCTTCCCGCCCTACCCGATCGAGTCCCACCACCCGATTCTCTCGCCACAGGACTGGCGCCCCGGTGTCGCTACCTCGACCAGGAGTTCAGCCTCGGCGCTGCGGCCAGTCCCGGCGAGCCCATCGCGCCTGCCCGTGCTTGGCGACCAGGCGACGCGCACCGTCTATGCCGCGGTGGCCACCGCCCTTGACCAGCTGCCGGAGATGGTCGGCCGGGGCGACGGCATCGGGTCCAACTCCTGGGTGGTGGGTCCGAAGCGCTCCTCGACCGGAAAACCGTTGCTGGCCAACGATCCTCACCTCGGTGTCGGCATCCCCGGCATCTGGTACCAAACCGGTCTGCACTGCCGCACCGTCTCGGCGGCCTGCCCCTTCGATGTCACCGGTTTCTCGTTCGCCGGTATGCCCGGCATCGTGATCGGGCACAACCAGAGCATCGCGTGGGGCTTCACCAACCTTGGCCCCGATGTCAGTGACTTCTACCTCGAGCAGCTTCGGGGAGACTCCTATCGACGCGGCACGCGTTATCTGCCCATGAAGGCGCGCACAGAGACCATCAGGGTCGCGGGCGGTCAAGACGTCACGATCACGGTCCGTGAGACGGTTCACGGCCCGCTGCTCTCGGACGTGATCTCATCGGTGGCCCAGGCCGGCAAGACCGCCCTGGTCGAGGGCAAGGCCCAAACCACCTCGTATGCCGTGTCCCTGGCGTGGACGGGTTTGTTGCCCGGCCACACCGCGGATGCCATCTTCAAATTCAACACTGCGCAGGACTTCGCCCAGTTCCGTGACGCCGCAAGGGATTTCGCGGTCCCGGCGCAGAACCTGCTATACGCAGACACCCAAGGCCACATCGGCTACCAGGCCCCGGGCCAGGTCCCGATCCGGGCTTCCTCGACCGCCGGGGCACCACCGGGCTACTGGCCCGCACCGGGTTGGGACCCGAAGTTCGACTGGACGGGCTTTGTGCCCTTCGAGCAGATGCCCACGGCATACGACCCAGCCGAGGGATACCTCGTCGCGGCCAACCAGGCGGTGACGGCCAGCACGACCCCGTTCCTCACCACCGAGTGGGACTTCGGCTACCGCAGCGAGCGCATCCGCAACCTCATCACGGCCACGCCAAAGGTCACACCGGAGCGGATGTCCCAGATCCAGGGCGACACCCGTAACGACTTCGCACCAGAGCTGGTCAAGGCGCTGCTGACGGTCAAGCTCGACGGTGACCCGTTCACCAAGGAGGCGCAGAATCTCCTGCGCACGTGGGACTACACCCAGCCCAGCGGCCGGTCACCGTCGGGAGCTGCCGCAGCCTTCTACAACGCGGTGTGGAGCAACGTTCTTCGGCTCACCTTTGGCGCCGAGCTCGGTGATATTAAGCCCGATGGCGGCTCGCGGTGGATGGAGGCCGTCTCCCGGCTGTTGAGCGCGCCCACCAATGTCTGGTGGGACAACAAGCTGACTCCCGGGTTGACCGAAGGTCGTGACGAGATTCTGCGCCAGTCCCTGGTGGAGGCGCGCAAGGACCTGACCGAGAACCTGGGCAAGAACCCCGGCACCTGGCAGTGGGGCCGCCTGCACCAGCTCAGCCTCGAGCACAAGGTGCTTGGTGGGAGCTCCGTCCCCGGTCCGGTCCGAGCGGTGTTCAACAGAGGACCTTGGCAGCTGCCGGGCGGTTCCTCCATCGTCAACGCCAACGGCTGGGACGCCAGCAATGGCTACCAGGTGGACTGGGCTCCATCGATGCGGATGGTCGTCAACCTGGGGGATCTGGACGCGTCGCGCTGGGTCAACCAGAGCGGCAACTCAGGCCACCCCTTCGACGACCACTATGTCGACCAGGCCGATGCATGGGCCGCCAACGAGACCTTTCCCTGGCCGTTCAGTGAGAAGGCCGTTCGCGACGGTGGCGGTGACGAGCTGACCCTGACCCCTGGGGCGTCAGGGAGCTGACCATGGACCAGCGATGGCGCGGAGGCCGGCGCCGGGGGTGATGACCGCGGTGACGCCCACGTCGTGAGGGTCGCGCGGAAGCGGCCACGCGACATACTCCTCGTCGTTGACCAGCGCCACGATCACCGCATCGGGGTGCCGTCGGGGCAGCGCCTTGTCGTAGCAGCCGCCACCCTGCCCGAGTCTGGTGCCCTGGTGGTCGATGGCCAGGGCCGGCG
>JBBQUB010000001.1:0-35456 GCA_038212865.1 Actinomycetales bacterium | reverse complement strand
CCGCCACGGCCACCACGGTGTCTGATAGGTCGAACGGCCTGCTCTGCATGGCCTCACGCTAAGTGGTCGGGTCGCAAGACCTGTCAGACAGGCAAACTAGTCCGCTCTCGCTGGCCTCAGGGCTTGGGTCATCTCTTGAGCAGGCGCCTTTGCCTGTTTGACGAACCTGTCGGGACATAGTCACCAGGTTCGGGCGTGACCTGGCAGACCTGATCCAGGGAGCCGGACCCGATCAGCTGACGCCGACCTGGTCCATCAGAAACGCGAGTTCCCAGGCGTATTCCTTCCATGCGTCGTAGCGGCCGCTCTTGCCGCCATGACCCGCGACCATCTCGATCTTGAAGAGGATTGGTCGCTCCACCTGGTCGCTCGTGACGGTTTCGCGCAGGCGAGCCACCCACTTGGCCGGCTCGACGAAATAGACCCGGGTGTCATTCAGGCTCGTGGTCGCCAGTATGGCCGGATACGGGGCAGCCGCAACGTTTTCATACGGCGTGTAGCCCTTCATGCACTGATAGACGTCCGCATGGTGGAGGGGGTCACCCCACTCCTCCCACTCCGGCACCGTCAGGGGCAACGAGGGGTCGAGGATCGTCGTGAGCGCGTCGACGAACGGCACCGCCGCATGGATCGCCCTGAATCGTCTGGGCGCAAGGTTGGCGACTGCCCCCATCAGCAAGCCCCCGGCCGAACCCCCTTCTGCCACAAGACGATCGGGCGCCACCCACCCAGCGCTGACCAGATGGTCCGCGCACGCGATGAAGTCGGTGAAGGTGTTGGTCTTGTGCTCCATCTTGCCTGTGTCGTACCAACGGCGGCCCATCTCTCCGCCCCCGCGAACGTGGGCGATGGCATAAACGAATCCCCGGTCCAGCAAGGAGAGGCGAGCCACCGAGAAGTACGGGTCGATAGAGATCTCGTAGGCGCCGTAGCCATAGATCAGCCCTGGAGCCGTGCCATCCGCGTTCACGTCGCTGCGATGAACCAGCGAGATCGGCACCTGCGTCCCATCTGCTGCGGTGGCCCACTCGCGACGCTGAACGTAGTCGGCGGGATCGTAGCCACCCAGCACCGGCTGCGCCTTGAGCAACGCGGACTCCCCGGTCGCGAGGTCGTAGTCCGAGATCGTCTTCGGAGTCACCAGGGACTCGAACACGATTTGGAGCGCCGAGCTGTCGTACTCCGGGTTGTTGCCGGTACCAACGGAGTACAGCGGCTCTTCGAAGACGAGATCATGCGCCGTCCCGAAACCGGATGCGAGCGCAGGGTCCCGCGGAATCACCCGCAGTGCAGTCAGCCCGTCACGACGCAACGACACCACCGCATGAGAGGCGAACGCTTCGACACCGAGGATTCGCTCCGCGGGCACGGCCTCAGCGAACGGCGACCACTGCTCATGACTCCGCGCATCCAGCGGGGCCTGGGCCAGCTCGAAGTCGGGGTGGTTTGCGTTGTGCACGATCAGCAGCCGATCCCCTGCCGGCTCGACGTCGTACTCGACCCCGTCACGACGAGGAGCCACCACCCTGGGCTCACCCAGAGGCGCCGACGCGTCGAGCAGCAGCACCTCGGAGGTCAGTTTAGAACCCACCGAGATGATGACCCACGCATCGTCGCGCGAGGACCCGATGCCCATCCAGAACCGTTCGTCCGCCTCCTCGAACACCAAGACGTCGCCCTGCGCTGGAGTTCCGACCTCATGGCGCCAGACCTGAAAAGGGCGCCATGACTCGTCCAACCGGGTGTAGAAGAGCTGCTCCCCGTCCAAGGACCACACTGCGCCGTAGCCGATCTCCATGACCGCCTCGTCGATGACGACTCCGGTCCCAATGTCTTTGACCCGCAAGGCAAATCGCTCGTCACCCTCGACGTCGACGGCATAGGCGATCCGGCGCCCATCCGGGCTCACCTCGAACGCCCCGAGCGAGAAGAACTCGTGCCCCTCGGCCTCGACGTTGCCGTCGAGCAGCACCTGCTCACCCTCGGGAGCGACCCCCGGCTCGAGCTGGGGCCGCCCCCGACCCGACACCTGGCAAACCCGGCACTGTGCGGAGTACTGCATTCCCTCGAAAGTGCGTGAGTAGTACCACCAGCCCTGGTAGGCCGCAGGCACCGACAGGTCCGTCTCCTGCGTCCGCGACTTGATTTCCTCAAAGATCCGCGCACGCAGCGGCTCAAGATGGCTCGTCATCGCCTCGGCGTAGGCATTCTCTGCCTCGAGGTGAGCAATGACCGCCGGATCGTCCTTGTCGCGCAGCCACTCGAACGGGTCGACCACCCGGTCACCGTGGTGCTCACGGACGTGCTCAACGTGCTTGGCGACAACTGGCTCAACGGTGCTCACGCAGGCACGGTAGCCGACATCGTCTCTGCCCGGAGTCCCTAGCGCGAGTAGCCCACCGCCAGGATCGCGCGCGCCAGGGTGTGGAAGGTCAGGTTGAAGCCGCCGACGGCCGGGCTCGCGTCCGCAGGAACCCCGAGGTCGGCCTGGTCAAGGGCGTGTACGGCGAAGATGTAGCGGTGTGTGCCGTGCCCGGGTGGGGGCGCGGCTCCGTCATAGCGCTTGTTCCCGCCGTCGGTGCGCAGGCAGTAGGCGCCGGTGGGGAGCTCGCCGCGCGCGACGGAGGTGATGTCTGCCCCGAGGCCCAGGACGAACCAGTGCCACCAGCCGCTGCCGGTCGGCGCATCCGGGTCGAAGCAGGTGATCGCGTAGCCGTTGGTGCCCGCTGGCGCGCCCGACCAGCTCAGCTGCGGGCTCAGGTTTCCCTCACCGGACACGTGAGTTGCCGGCATCCGGCCACCGTCGGTGAGGTCCTCGCTGGTGAGCGTGAACGACGGAACCGGCGGCAGCGCGTCATAGGGGCTCGGGGTGTTCAGTGCGGATATGAACTCGGTCATGGTGTCCATCCTCGTCGATAGGCGATGTCGTGCCTTTGGCCGGGGCTGGACCGCCATCCCCCACCGATGGCTCAGGTGAGGCAGGCCGGCCCGAGCAGCGCCTTCAGATCACCAACGAGTGCCGGCGACATGGTGACCCGCAGCGTGTCGTCCAGCCGCATGAGCACGGAGCGCCCCGGTTGGGTGAGCTTGATGTGCACCTCGGTCACGCCAGGGTGTTGGTCCAGTACCGCCTTGATCTTCTCGGCTACGCCGCTGGTGGCCCGACTCAGCGGCAGGGTCACCACCAGGGGCCCCCGAGGCCCTTCCTTGATGTCGGGCAGGGTGAGCTCCTGGGCGAAGATCGTCGGCGTCTCGTCACGGCGGTTGAGGCGCCCGCGCACCACGCACACGACGTCATGGCCGAGCATGGTGGACACGGTCATGTAGGCGGAGGGGAAGAACAGACAGTCGATCGCACCATCGAGATCCTCGACCGTGGCGATGGCCCAGAGGTCGCCCTTCTTGGTGCGCTTGATCTGCAGACCAGTGATCAGCCCGGCGATGGTGACGTTAGCTCCGTCGGGCTTGCTGTCGTCACCGGTCAGGGCCGCGATGGAGGTGTCGGCATGCTGGGACAGGATGTGCTCGATGCCGAACAGCGGGTGATCAGAGACGTAGAGCCCGAGCATCTCGCGCTCGAACGCCAGCAACGTCGCCTTGTCCCACTCGATCGTCGGAATCGGGGGCATGGCCAGCAAGGACATCTCAGCGCCGCCACCGTCACCATCGCCGCCATCACCGAAGCCGGCGAACAGCGAGTCCTGGCCGATGGCTTCCTGCTTCTTCTCGTCCACGAGGGCGTCGATGTATGCCTCGTGGATGCGGACCAGGCCTTGACGGGTGTGCTGCAACGAGTCGAAGGAACCACCTTTGACCAGGGACTCGATGGTGCGCTTGTTGCAGACCACAGCCGGTGACTTGCGGACGAAGTCCTCGAACGAGACGAACCGCCCCTTGTCCTGGCGCGCGGACACGATCGCCTCGACCACGTTGTGGCCGACGTTGCGGATGGCAGCGAGCCCGAAGCGGATGTCGGTGCCGACCGCGGTGAAATTCGCAGAGCTCTCGTTGACATCCGGCGGGAGCACCTTGATGCCCATCCGTCGACACTCGTTGAGATAGAGCGCGGACTTGTCCTTGTCATCGCGCACGCTGGTCAGCACCGCGGCCATGTACTCGGCCGGGTAGTTGGCCTTGAGGTAGGCGGTCCAGTACGAGACCAGGCCGTAGGCCGCACTGTGGGCCTTGTTGAACGCGTAGTCGGAGAACGGGACCAGGACGTCCCACAGAGCCTTGATGGCCGCCGGGCTGAAGCCGTTGGCAAACATGCCGGACTCGAAGCCGACATATTCTGCATCAAGGACCGAGCGCTTCTTCTTGCCCATGGCGCGGCGCAGCAGATCCGCCTTGCCCAGGGTGTAGCCGGCCAGCTTCTGGGCAATCTCCATGACCTGCTCCTGATAGACGATCAGGCCATAGGTCGTGCCCAGCAGTGGCTCCAGAGCCTGCGCGAGGTCGGGGTGGGGGTAGGAGATGTCCTGCTGGTGGTTCTTGCGCAGCGCGTAGTTGGTGTGCGAGTTGGCACCCATCGGACCGGGCCGATAGAGCGCGCCGACCGCCGAGATGTCCTCGAAGTTGTCCGGTTTCATCAGGCGCAGCAGCGCGCGCATAGGCCCACCGTCGAACTGGAAGACGCCCAAGGTGTCACCGCGGCCGAGCAGCTGGTAGGTGGCCGGGTCGTTCAGCGTCTTGCTCAGCTCGTCGAGGTCGATCTCGTCGCCACGGTTGCTACGGACATTGATCAGCGCATCGTCCAGGATGGTCAGGTTGCGCAGGCCGAGGAAGTCCATCTTGACCAGGCCGAGCGCCTCGCAGCTCGGATAGTCGAACTGGGTGATGATCTGGCCGTCCTGCTCCCGGCGCATGATCGGGACCAGGTCGATCAACGGTTGGCTGGACATGATGACGCCCGCGGCATGCACGCCCCACTGGCGCTTCAGCCCCTCGAGGCCCAGAGCCGTCTTGACGACCTCCTGGGCCAGGGGGTCCTCGTCGTGGACCTGACGGAACTGCGCGCCCTCGGCATAGCGTTTGTGCTGGGGGTCGAAGATCGCCGACAGCGGCACATCCTTGCCCATGATCGCCGGTGGCATCGCCTTGGTGAGCTTCTCACCCATCGAGAAGGGGTGGCCCATCACCCGTGCGGCGTCCTTGACCGCCTGCTTGGCCTTGATCGTGCCGTAGGTCACGATCTGGGCGACGCGCTCCTCGCCATACTTGGCGGTCACGTAGTGGATGACCTCACCGCGCCGGCGCTCGTCGAAGTCGATGTCGAAGTCGGGCATCGAGGCGCGCTCGGGGTTGAGGAACCGCTCGAAGATCAGGCCATGCTTGAGCGGGTCGAGGTCGGTGATCTCCATGACATAGGCGCACATCGACCCGGCCCCCGATCCGCGGCCAGGACCGACGCGAATGCCGTTCTTCTTGGCCCACCCGATGAAGTCGGCGACGACCAGGAAGTAGCCCGCGTAACCCTTGGAGACGACCACCTCGGTTTCATAGTTCGCCTGCTTGCGCACAGCCTCCGGGACACCGCCCGGGTAGCGCACGTGAAGGCCGCGCTCGACCTCGGAGATGAACCACGAGGTCTCATCCTCGCCCTCGGGGCACGGGAAGCGCGGCATGTAGGCGCCTTCGCCCTCGGTGAACCCCACGTCGCAGCGCTCGGCCACCAACAGGGTGTTGTCGCAGGCCTCGGGTAGCTCGCGCCAGAGGTGACGCATCTGCTCAGGGCTTTTGAGGTAGAACTCGTCGGAGTCGAACTTGAACCGGTTCGGGTCCATCAGGGTGGACCCTGACTGGACGCACAGCAGTGCCGAGTGGGCCTTGGCGTCCGCGGCACTGGTGTAGTGCAGGTCGTTGGTCGCCAGCAGCGGCAGGCCGAGCTCCTTGGCCAGGCGCAGCAGATCCTTCATAGTCTGGCGCTCGACGGGGATGCCGTGGTCCATGAGCTCGCAGTAGAAGTTGTCTGCGCCGAAGATGTCGCGGAACTCGGCAGCCGCTGCGACCGCCTCGCGGTACTGGCCCTGGCGCAGCCGGGTCTGGATCTCACCGCCGGCGCAGCCCGTCATACCGATCAGACCCTGCCCGTAGGTCGCCAGCAGCTCACGGTCGATCCGAGGCTTGAAGTAGTAGCCCTCCATCGAGGCCAGCGAGCTCATCCGGAAGAGGTTGTGCATGCCCTCGGTGGACTGCGCCAACAACGTCATGTGCGTATAGGCGCCCGAGCCAGAGACGTCATCACGGCCGCCGTCACCGAACTTGACGCGGGTCTTGTCGGTGCGGTGCGTGCCTGGCGTGAGGTAGGCCTCGACGCCGATGATCGGCTTGACGCCGTACTTCTTGGCCTTGGACCAGAACTCAAAGGCTCCGAAGACGTAACCGTGGTCGGTCGTGGCCAGGGCCGGCATAGCCATCTGCGCGGCGTGCTCGAAGAGCTCGTCGATCCGGGCTGCACCATCGAGCATGGAGTACTCGGTGTGCACGTGCAGGTGGACGAAACTCTTGTCGGGCGCTGGCTGGGATGGCATCGGCACCGAGTCTATGCCGGGGGAAGGACAGTTCTTGTATGCCGTCCCGTCGCCGCCAGATGGCAGGTCAGGTAGCGCTGGCTCCATCCGGCCGAACCGAACCTTTGCTCATTTGAGGCCGGTTTTCGGGGCAAGAATCGGCCTGAGAACCGGCCTCAAGTGAGCAAAGCGGCCTCAAGTGAGCACGTGCCCTAGCCGCCGACGCGTTCCAGCGCGTTCTGCAGGTCCTGGGGATAGGCGCTGCGGAAGTCGACCCGCTCGCCGCTGCCGGGGTGTTGGAACCCGAGTCCGACCGCGTGCAGCCACTGGCGTTCAAGACCCAGTGCCTTGGCCAGCGTCGGGTCGGCGCCATAGGTCAGGTCCCCGGCGCAGGGATGGCGCAGCGCAGAGAAGTGAACCCGGATCTGATGGGTGCGCCCGGTCTCGAGATGGACCTCAACGAGGGAGGCTGACCTGAACGCCTCAATGACCTCGTAGTGGGTGATGCTGGCCTTGCCACCGGCCAGGACAGCGAACTTGTAGTCGTGGTTGGGGTGGCGGCCGATCGGGGCGTCGATGGTGCCCTGGGTCGGGTCCGGCAGGCCCTGCACCAACGCGTGGTAGGTCTTGTCGACCGTTCGCTCCTTGAAGGCCCGCTTGAGCACGGTGTAGGCGTGTTCGCTCTTGGCGACCACCATCAGGCCGCTCGTACCGACATCGAGGCGGTGCACCACACCCTGACGTTCGGCGGCACCCGATGTCGAGATGCGATAGCCGGCCGCAGCCAGTCCCCCGATCACCGTCGGGCCGGTCCAGCCGACGCTCGGATGGGCGGCAACACCGACAGGTTTGTCGACAACCACGACGTCGTCGTCGTCGTGGATCACGGCCATGCCCGGCACCGGCTCTGCAACCAACGCAAGCTGTGCGGAGGTGTTCGGCTCGGGCAGTGAGACCTCGAGCCACGCACCCGCGATGACCCGGTCGGACTTGCCTACAGTGCGCTGATCAACGGTCACGGCTCCCGCGGCGGCGAGGTCAGCCGCTTTTGTGCGGGACAGGCCGAAGAGGCGCGCCAGAGCCGTGTCGACGCGTTCTCCCTCAAGACCGTCCGGCACGGACAGCGAGCGGACATCAGGCATCGTGCGTTGTTCCCGCCACGTGCTTGGGCGGCTGCTCAGCGGCCACGTGCTCGGGCGGCTGCTCAGCGGCCACGTGCTCGGGCGGCTGCTCGGCCGCCAGGGGCTCGCGCGCCTGCTCAGCGGCCTCATGCTCGGGCGCCTGCTCAGCGGCCTCGTGCTTGGGCGCGTGGTCGACCGCACGGGTTCCGTCAACATTGATCCCACGAAAGGCCAGCAGCCCGATCAGGCCGGCCGCCGTGACAATGGCCGAGTCGCCGAGGTTGAAGACCGGGAAGTTCGGCAGCGCAAGGAAGTCGACGACGTGACCGCGGCCCGGACCTGGCGCCCGGAACATTCGATCGGTCAGGTTGCCCAGCGCGCCACCGAGAAGCAGCCCCAGCGCCAAGGCCCAGCCTTGACTGCCGAGACGACGCACGGTGAAGAGGATGAACACCACGACGCATGAGGCGATGATGGTGAGAATCCAGGTCGATCCGGTGGCGATGGAGAACGCCGCGCCGGAGTTGCGGGTCAGGCTGAGCTGGAGCACTGACCCGAGCAGCTGGCGCGGTTGACCCGACTCGAGGTTGGCAGAAGCCCACGCCTTAGTGAGCTGGTCGGCGAGGTAAACCACCGCGGCGGTAAGGATCAGCCCGACGAACAGCGGTCGTCGCGACGGTGAACGCGGGTTGATCATCTTGCTCGTGTCGGGAGAGGGAATTAGCGGCGCTCCTGCTTGGACTTGCATGGCATGCATAGGGTCGCACGAGGGAAGGCAAGAAGACGATTCTTGCCGATCGGGCTGCCGCAGGACTCGCAGATGCCGTAGCTTCGGTCGGCGATCCGCCCGAGGGCGTGCCGGCTCTGCTCGAACATCACGCGCGCGTTGTTGGCCAACGAGATCTCTTGCTCACGCTCGAAGGTCTTGGTGCCGGCGTCGGCTTGGTCATCGCCCGCCCCGTCACCGGCGTCTCGCATGAGGCCGGCCAGCTCCGCCTCGGCCACCGAGATCTCGTAGCTCAGCCTGGCGACGTCGGCCTCCAGGTCGGCGCGAACCGACTTGAGCTCATGCGCCGTCCATGGCGTCTCGTCCTCGCGGACCCGCAGCGGTCGCTGACGGGCGCGAGACGTCGTGGCGGTGGACTTGGGGGCTTGCGACGGCGTCGCGGTCGCTGAGGCCTTCGAGGGAGTGCGGGACCCGCTGCGGGATGCAGGCACAGTAGCGGACCTGGTCGCCCTCGTTGCGGAGGGCCTGGCTGGCACGGCCTTGCTGGTCTTGGAGGGTGGCTTGCGCGTGGATGGGGCCTTGGCGCCCTTCGTCGCTGGCTTTTCTGCCGGCACTGCCGTGGCGCTGCCAGTCCTGGCAGGAACCACTTTGAGCCTCGGCGCAGCCTTCTTCGCCGACGTCACCTTCTTCACAGCCATGTTCGGCCCCTTCACAGTGGCACTTTGCGTCTTCCCCGGGAAATGCGGACAGGTGGCGTGAGGATAAGGCCTAGCCGCTCAGTACTCAATGGAGAAACGCCGCCGTGGGTGTGGTTAGTCCTCCAGGGGCTCCGCCAGGCAAGGTCACCAGATGCCCCTCTTTCCAGAAGAGCGGGGCGCCGACCGTGATGGTCAGCGCCCCGTTTCGACTCCCGCTAGAGCGGCAGGTCAGCCGTTCTGCTGACCGCCCCTGCCATCGTCCTGCTGGTCACCAGAGTCCGTGGACCGGCCTTTACCGTCGGCGCCCTTGTCGGCACCAGTGTGATCCAGCTCTTGCAACTGGCTCTCGAGGTAGGACTTCAGGCGTGCGCGATAGTCACGCTCGAAGGTCCGTAGCTCATCGATCTTCTTCTCGAGCAGATCGCGCTCGCGACCGAGCGCCTCAAGTACGGCGGCCTTCTTCTGCTGGGCCTCGGCAAGCATGCCCGTGGAGCGCTCGCGCGCCTCCGTGATCATCTGCTCATGCCGCGCGCTCGCCTCAGCGATGAGCGAGTCGTGCTTGGCCTGGCCCGTGGAGAGGAACTCGGCGTGCTTGGACTGGCCGATGGCCAGGAACTGGTCGTGCTTGGCCTGGCCGGTCGAGAGGAGCTCGGCATGCTTGGCCGCAGCCTCCCCGACAACCTTGTCGTGGTGTGCCTGCCCCTCGTGGATCAGCCGCTCTCTGGTGGTCTGACCCTCGGAGACGTACTCCTCGTGCAACTTCTGGGCCAGAGCCAGGACCCCAGCGGCCGCATTGTGTTCTTGTTCCTTGGCGACGGCGGGGGCAGGCGCCGGAGCGGCGGCGGGGACTGGAGCTGGCGCGGCGAGCGAAGACTTGGCACTCTTGTCGGCAGCGTCCTTGGCGTCCATGGCTTCCTTGACACTCTTGTCAGCAGCGTCCTTGGCTTCCCTGGCCGCCCTGTCCGCGGCGTCCTTGGCTGCCTTGACGCGCTCGAGGGCTTGGGCCTCTGCCTGTTCGGCGTCAGTCTTGGCCTTGGAAATCCGCGCGGCGGACTCCTTCTCGGCCTGCTCCGCCGACGTCTTGGCGGCGGCGATCTTGTCCCGGGCGTTGCGCTCGGCCACCGCCGTGGCCGCCACCGGCGCTTCGCTCAGGGCCACCTGTTCGCCATTCCTGGCCGCTGCTGGTTCGGGAGCCCTGCCGTTGTCGTTCGAGATCTTGGACTCGACGCGCAAGGGGGAGCCGGCTGCCGCGCTGATTGAAGCACCCTTGGCAACCGAGACACTCTTGCTCTCCTGGCAGGCCTTGAGCTGCACCCCCAGGTCGTCGTTGTCCGCGCTCAGACGACGCAGCTCGACGACGATCTCGTCCAAGAAGTCGTCGACCTCTTGCTCGTCGTAGCCACGACGAAACTGTGTCGCGGTGAAATGTTTGTTGAGGACATCCTCGGGCGTGAACGCCAATGTAGTCACCTCGGTCGAGACAGGTCAGGGGCCGCACCACTTTATAGCAAACCCTGGAGGGTTAGCGGGCAGGTCCGGTAAGAAGTCAGATAGTGGTCAAAAGGGACTGTAGGAGACTCAGCGTAAGGGAGGCAGCCAGCATCAACACCAGGAATGCCAGGTCGAGGCGAATCGTCCCTAACGACAGGGGTGGGATCAGACGTCGGAGGAACTTCAACGGCGGGTCAGTGACCGTGTAGATACCTTCGGCAACAACCAGGATGGGCCCGCGAGGGCGCCACTCCCTGGCCAGAACCTGGATCCAGTCCAGGACGAGTCGACAGATCAGTGCGGCAAAGAACAGCCACACAACAAAGTACAGAACGCGGATCATGAGACCCAGCATGACGTTGTTCGCTGAGAATCGGGCAGCCAGGTGTTGACGGTGTTCCGATCAGCTCTGGTTGAAGAAGGTACGGGCAGCAGGCTTGGGGGTCTCGACCTCGTTGGCCGTGACCTCGACGTGGGCCGGTGACAAGAGGAAGACCTTGCTGGTGACCCGCTCGATAGCGCCGTGCAGACCGAACACCAACCCAGCAGCGAAGTCCACGAGGCGCTTGGCGTCTGCGTCGTCAAGGTCGGAGAGGTTCATGATCACAGGAGTGCCGTCACGGAAGCTCTCGCCGATATTCTTGGCCTCGTTGTAGGTGCGCGGGTGGATCGTCGTGATGCGGTTCAACGCGCCAACCTCGACATCACGCACGACGCGCGCCACGGGCGTCCGCTGCGGCAGCGGCGTCACGGCGGCTGATCGGCCGTTGCGGGCGCCAGCCTCATGCCCTGCATCCTGCTCGTCGTAGTCGTCATACCCGTCGTAGTGCTCGTCATCCTCGGCCAGTCCGAGGTACACCATGGTCTTGCGCAGTGCCCCAGCCATCGCGAGCTCCTTACCTACGTTTTGCATGTCATCGAGTGGGTGATGTCATCCGAGTTGCTTGCGTCTGGTTCGACGAAAGTGTTCGGCCCAAAACTACCCAAGGACGGGGCGGGAACCGAGGATTGCGCTGCCGACACGCAGGTGGGTCGCGCCGTTAGCGACGGCAGCCTCCAGATCGGCGCTCATCCCCGCAGAGATCCACGTGGCTTCCGGATGGTCAGCCCTGATGTCACGCGACACGCTGGCCAGATTCGCGAAGGCAGCCGCGGGATCAACTCCTTTCGGTGCCACGGCCATGAGTCCCAGGAGCCGCAGATGTCGTGCAGCAGCAATGCTGTTCGCGATCTCGCCAACTCCATCAAGCGGTATGCCGCCGCGCGCTGCCGCTGTTGCTCCCCCTGTGCCTGACCCGGTCGTCGAGGTCTCGCCCGCGGATCCGGCTGGGCCAACGTCCAGACTCACCTGGACCAGCGCCCCGATGTCACGGCCCGCCCCAGTGGCAGCCCGGTCCAGGGCGATGACCAGCTTGTCCCGGTCGATCGAATGCACGGTGTCGGCATAAGCCGCCACCGAACCGGCCTTGTTGGACTGCAGCTGACCGATGAAGTGGACCTGAAGTCGCTGGCGGACCCCCGGTGGCAGAGACGCGATCTTGGCCGAAGCCTCCTGATCGCGGCTCTCCCCGATATCGGTGACACCGAGTTCGCACAGCACCTCGATGTCGAAGCTCGGGAAGAACTTCGTCACCACGATCAGCTGAACATCTTCGCGCGCGCGGCCTGCTTCCCGGCAGGCTGCACCGATGCGCTCACTGACCTGCGCGAGGTTGGTGCGCAGGTCAGTACGCCGCGCCTCCGGATCGAGGGCGGCCGTCATACGCGTCCCTTGCTGTGGGCATCCAGCAAGCGGACAACGCCGGCGTAGCGCCCGGTACGGTGCTGGCGACGATAGGAGAACAGCTGGTCGGACTCGCGGCTGCAGCCGGAGATCCATTGCACCGCAACGGATCTGGCCCACAACTGTTCGACTACACCGGCGGCCACATCAATGGCGGGGGTCCCCTGCCAGGACATGGCAGCGGCCGCGGGGCTGATCTGCGCGGCCTGCGCCCTCATCGCCTCGGGCACCTCGTAGCAGCGCCCGCAGACGGCAGGACCGACCGCTGCGCGGATGGAACGGGCTCCCAGTTCAGTCATCACATCGAGGGCCCGCCCGACGATGCCGAACATCAAACCGGGTCGGCCGGCATGGACCGCCGCTGCGACGCCGGCGACCTGGTCGACCAGCAGGACGGGGGTGCAGTCGGCCACCAGAACCGCGAGAGCAAGATCTGTTGAGGTGGTCACGACACCGTCCGCATCAGGGGGCTCGCCCTCCCACGGCCCGTCCATGACCACGACCTCCGAGCCCTGACACTGGTTCATGAACAGCAGCCGATCTGCCCCCACACCAATTGCGCTGGCCACCAGCGTGCGGTTGGACTCCACCGTCATCGGATCATCCCCCACGCGTCCGCCCAGATTGAGGCTCGCGAAGTCCCCGACGCTCGAACCACCTCGCCTCGACGTGAACCCCCAGTCGACGCCCCGACCATCGGTCGCGGGGATCTGCTCACGCCAGTGAAACACGCAGGCCACGCTAGTCGAGCCTGGCCTGCTCTGTTGTCGTGCCCTACCGTCGCTCATGTCCCAGGTGCCGTACGGGTCATCACCGTGCGCGTAGACGACTCCCAGGGCAGCCCGATTCCCGAGAAGGACGCAATTCGACCTTTGCGAGGTTGCACGGACACCGAGTCGAATGAACGTGAAGGATCAGCCGGCCCCACCCAAGGCCGACCGACCCTATGGACTCCCCGCAGCGAAAGTGTCGCCCGGACTGCATTACGAGAGTGGCCGTGAGGTCACTTCAGGAAGTCCGGCACATCCAGGTCGTCGTTGTCGTCGAAGGTGACCGAGCGAGGCGGCACGACAGTGGTCGGCGTGCCGGCCGACGGCGCCTGCCCTGCGGTATGACCACCGGTTTGCTCGTGACCCGGGCCAGCCTGCGGCTCAACCTGATCTGCCGGCTGGTTCCCGGCGGTGTTCGAGGCTGGGCGCTGCGTTGAGCCCGCGATCTGACCGAGAGCTCGGTCGTCGTTGCGGCGAACTGGACCACCACCATCGAAACCGGCGGCGATAACGGTGACGCGGACCTCGTCGCCCAGCGCATCGTCGATGACGGCACCAAAGATGATGTTTGCCTCGGGGTGGGCGGCTTCTTGCACGAGACGCGCGGCCTCGTTGATCTCGAACAGCCCGAGGTCGGAACCGCCCTGGATCGACAGGAGCACACCGTGGGCGCCGTCGATGCTGGCCTCGAGCAACGGCGAGGAGATCGCGAGCTCGGCGGCCTGCACAGCGCGGTCCTCGCCACGAGCTGAACCGATACCCATGAGAGCAGATCCTGCACCCTGCATCACGGCCTTGACGTCGGCGAAGTCGAGGTTGATCAGGCCGGGGGTGGTGATCAGGTCGGTGATGCCCTGGACACCGGACAAGAGCACCTGGTCCGCGGTGCGGAAGGCATCAAGCATGCTGACCGCTCGGTCACTGATGGAGAGCAGCCTGTCGTTCGGGATCACGATCAGGGTGTCGACCTCTTCGCGGAGGCCGGCGATACCGGTCTCCGCCTGGTTGGCGCGGCGGCGTCCCTCGAAGGTGAAAGGCCGGGTGACGACGCCGATGGTGAGCGCTCCGATCGACTTGGCGATCTTGGCTACGACGGGCGCGCCACCGGTGCCCGTGCCACCGCCCTCGCCGGCCGTGACGAAGACCATGTCGGCGCCCTTGAGCACCTCTTCGATCTCCTCTGAATGATCTTCGGCGGCCTTCTTGCCGACTTCGGGATCGGCGCCCGCACCGAGACCGCGAGTCAGCTCGCGGCCGACATCAAGCTTGACGTCGGCGTCGCTCATCAACAGGGCTTGGGCGTCGGTGTTGATGGCGATGAACTCAACGCCCTTGAGACCGACGTCGATCATCCGGTTGATGGCATTGACACCGCCTCCGCCAATGCCGACGACCTTGATAACGGCCAGGTAGTTCTGCGGTGCTGCCACGGCGATGGGCCTTTCCTGAAACGTTCTGCGCGGGTCGCTGGGGGGGTGCTGAAGGCATTTTACGGGACGTTCTCCGCACCGAAATACATCTCGATGTTAACTAGAGGGTTATAGTTATCCCAACCCTGTTGAGGCTGACCGTATGGCCTGCGAGCGGCTCGATCAACCATGAGCGCGGCGTGTCGGGCTGCTCATCTCGTCACCGGTGTCCGCGGTGCGCTGACGTCGATCGTGCGGACGCCTTTCTGCCTCAGCAGCGCAGTGATCACCTTGACCTTGAGCACAGGTTCCGACGCTCCTCCCCATATCACCGTGACGCCGCCCAGCTTGAGGGTCACCAGGTTTGCCCCCGAGACCGTCACTTTGCTGACCCGGGTCCGCTGGCTTGCCGAGAGGGCCTGCAGAACCGCGATGCCGGCGCGCAGCGAGTCCCCGCTCGGCGGGGTCTCGACCGTGTAGATCAGGGGCACGCCCTTGGGCGGGGCGCTCACTGTGGCGTAGGCAATACCCTGGGAATCCACAACCTGTACTTGACCTTTAGGGTTCTTCACTGCCAGTACCGGCACTCTGGGGCTGGCCGAGATCAGGATCGTGCTGGGCCAGGAGCGAGTCACGACGACCTCGGCCAACGTCGCCGAGGCGATGACCCGGCGCGCGATAGCGGCCGTATCCACCCGCGCCAGCGGCGTGCCCATCGTGACGTCGGCCCGCCGGGTGATGTCGGTGACCGCCCCCGCTGGCACTCCCTGGACGCGGACCGAACGGGCAGCCAGGATGGGGCTGAGCTCAACCAGCCACACTCCCCCGGCAAGCAGGGCAAGCGTGGCGGCCAGCCATAAGGCCAACACCCAGGGACGACGACGGACCCGGGCCGCTCGACCGGCGAACCTGGCCCGCGAAGAGGTCACGCCCAAGGGCCGGCGAACAGAGGCACCACGCGCACGCAGGACGCGGCCGGCCCGCGAGCCCAACCCGCTCATTTCCCTCCCTGAGCGACGTCCGTCGCGGCCGGACCGGGCCCCAACAGACGCAAGATCTCGGGCCCGATCATGGTGACGTCGCCGGCTCCCACGGTCAGGACCAGGTCCCCTGCCCTGGCGGTCTGCGCCACCAGGGGGGCAACATCCGACCACGAGGACACGAACCGGGCGCTGTCGGCACCCGGAGGCCGGGCCACGTCAGCTAGCCGGTCCGCAATCAAGGCTCCGCTCACCCCCGGCATCGGGTCCTCGCGGGCGGCATAGACGTCCATGACGAAGACGATGTCCGCGGGCGCCAGCGCCATGGCCAGCTCTGCCGCGAAGTCGCGCGTGCGCGAATAGAGGTGCGGCTGGAAGACGACGATCAACCGTCCGGCGCCAGCCAGAGCGGAGCCGGTCTCGACCACGGCAGCCACCTTGCCCGGGTTGTGTGCGTAGTCGTCCACGACCCGAACGCCCCCCACCTCTCCCTTGAGCTCGAACCTGCGGCGGGTGCCGGTGAAGCCAGCCAGTCCCTCAAGGACGCGGGCGCGATCTTGCCCCAGCCCCTCCGTAGCGGCCACGAACGAGGCAGTGGCATTGAGCAGGTTGTGCCGACCCGGCATGCCGATTTCCAAATGACCGAGGACCACCCCCGCCTGCACCAGCTCCCCGTGCCCGTGAAATCCGGAGCCACCAAGGGTGGTGAGCCGGACGTCGGCATCGCCGGCCAGGCCATAGGTGATCACTGGTGTGCCTGCCGCCCGGGCCACGTCGACCAAAGCCCGTGACCCCGGGTCGTCCGCGCAGGTCACCAACAGACCGTTCGGCTGCACGGTCGCGACGAAGGCGGCGTAGGCAGCCTGAACCGCCTCGAACGTGCCGTAGAAGTCGAGGTGGTCAGGCTGCACGCTGGTCACAATGGCCACGTCGGGTCGATAGACCAGGAACGACCCGTCACTCTCATCGGCTTCCGCCACGAAGATGTCACCGCTGCCGAAATGGGCGTTGGTTCCGTGCTTGGCCAGCTCTCCTCCAACCGCAAACGACGGGTCGACCCCGCAGTGCTGCAATGCGACAGTCAGCATCGAGGTCGTCGTGGTCTTGCCGTTGGTACCGGCGATGGCCACCCGTCGCCTCCCCTGCATGACCGATGCCAGGGCTTGCGATCGGTGGAGCACCCGGAGCCCCCGGGATCGGGCTACTCGCAGCTCGACGTTGTCCTCGCGGATCGCTGAGGAGATGACGACGGTGTCCGCTCCGTCGAGGTGGCCGGCATCGTGACCGAGGTGGACCTCAGCACCCTCTGCGGCCAAGGCCGTGAGCACCGGGGAGTCCTTCACGTCAGACCCACTGACCGTCAGTCCCTGGGCCAACATCACGCGGGCAACACCGGACATCCCGGCGCCACCGATGGCGATGAAGTGGACCGAGCCCAGGCTGCCGGCGTCCGGTATCTCGCTGGTGAAGTCAAACCGCCGGTTCGAGCCATCGGCTGCGTGCGCGTGTGGCGAGCGCGCTGGGGCGGGACGACGGGATGGCGACGGGAGGCTGTCAGCTGGTAGGGGATTCACCGAACCCCCCGCGAGCCCGCAGCAAGGGCAACCAGATCAGCCAGTCGTTCGTCGGCCGAGCGGACTCCGATGGTTCCCGCTGCGGCCGCCATCATGCTGATCCGGGGCTCATCGGTAGCCAGCGGCAGCAGGATCTCGTCGATCCACTCGACCGACAAGGCTGAGTCGTCGACCAGGAGGCCTCCCCCGGCCGCAACGACATCGCCCGCGTTCAGCCGCTGCTCGCCGTTTCCGATCGGCAACGGGACATAGACCGCAGGCAGCCCGACCGCAGTCAGCTCGCAGACAGTGTTGGCGCCTGCACGGGCGACCACGAGGTCGGCCACGGCGTAGGCCAGGTCCATCCGATCGGCATAAGCGGCAACAACATAGGGCGGCCCGGCCATGGTCGTCGCGGGCACGAACTCCTTGCCAAGACCGCTGATGTGCAGCACCTGTATGCCGTGTGCACGCAGTTCGTCGACGCGTGCCGCAAACGTTGTGTTCAGCTGCTGCGCCCCCAAGGATCCTCCGGTGACCAGCAACGTCGGTCGGTGATCTTCGAGTCGGAAGTGGGCCAACCCCTCCGCCCGGTTGGATGCCCGGTCCAGAAGCGCGATCTCGCGGCGCAACGGCATACCGATGAGGGTGGAATGCGGCAGGGCAGTGGAGGCGAATGTCGTTGCTACGAAACGCGTCATGCGCGCGCCGAGACGGTTGGCCATGCCAGGGCGGGCGTTCTGTTCGTGGACAACGATGGGAATCTTGCGTCGCCGGGCAGCCAGATAAGCCGGCGTCGAGACGTAACCTCCGAAACCCACGACAACCTCCGGCCTGGTCTCGTCGATGACTGCACCGGCGGCATGAACGGCCGCCGTGAGCGCGCTGGGCAGGTGAACCAGCGCGGCCCCGGGCCGACGCGGGAAGGCCACCTTGGGGATGGTCCGCAGGTCGTATCCGCGAGCCGGCACCAGCCGCTGCTCCAGTCCCTCCACCGTACCCAGCGCCGTGACGCGGATATCGGGATCCCGGCGGCGCAGGCAGTCCGCAAGTGCCAACAGGGGCGAAACGTGACCGGCCGAGCCGCCTCCAGCCAGGAGCACCGAAGCCAGCCCGGGGAGTGCACTCATGGCCTGCGACCGCGACGAATCGGCATGATGGCGAGAGAACGGCGAACCACGCCCGGACGGGCAGCGAGAGCCTCTCGGCAACCCGGCTCGTTGCGGGCGAAGGACATCAACATCCCCAGGCCGATAAGCGTTGTCACCAAGGCGGATCCACCACTTGAGACCAGCGGTAACGGAACACCGATCACTGGCAGCAGACCGATCACCGCTCCGATGTTGATCATTGCCTGTGCCAGGATCCAGACCATGACACCGGCCGTGGCCACCCGGATGAAGAAGTCTTGCGTCCCGCAGACGAGCCGATAGCACGCGAACCCGATCACGGCGAACAGGGCGATGATCACCAGTGTTCCGGGGAGTCCGAGCTCCTCGCCGATAATGGCGAAGATGAAGTCGTTGTGGGCCGCGGGCAGCCATTGCCACTTCTCCCGGCTGGCCCCCAGCCCCACCCCCCACCATCCGCCGTCGGCGAGTGCGTACTGACCGTGGGTTGTCTGCCAGCACGAACCATTCGGGTCGGCGCAGCCGCCAGCTAACCAGTCATGGATCCGGCCCATGCGGTTGGCGCTGGTCACGACCATGACCGCTGCCAGGGCTGCTGAGGCGCCACCGGCCACGAGAAACATCCGGGCCGGGACGCCGGCGGCGAAGAGCAGCGCGCCGAGGATGGCCAGGAGTACGAGACCCGTGCCCAGGTCCTTGCCCCCGAGGACGAGCAGCAGCAGCAGGGCTCCGGCCGGAAAGACCAGGGGGACCATCGCGTGCATGAACTCGCCCAGCTTGCGACGCTTCTTGGTCAGCACCGTGGCACCGAACAGGACCAGGGCGATCTTGGCGAACTCGGAGGGCTGAACCTGCTGGCCGGCGACCTGGATCCAGTTGCGGTTGCCGTTGACCGAGACGCCAAGCCCGGGAACGAAGACCAGCGCCTGCATGAAGATCGCCACGGCCAGCAACGGAACGGAGATTCGCTTCCAGGTTTTAAGCCGCAGGCGAGTGGCCACGAAGGCGCCAATGACGCCGACAACCGCGGCCTGCAGCTGGCTGAGGAACACCGTGTAGGACGACTTGTTGAGACTGTACGACGTCACGCTGGAGGCGGAGAGCACCATGACCAGGCCGATGACGACCAACATCGCGGTGGCACCGAGCAACAGATAGTAGGTCGTGACCGGGGTCTCAAGATGCTGCCACCGCGGCATTTCGCCGCCACGCCTGGAAGCGTCAGCGCGTGCCGCCGTGGAGTCCCGACGTCGGGCTGACGCGGAGGACGTGGGTCTCCTGGACGTGGTCGTCACGATGCCGAGGGCCCTTCGTCTCGGCTGGCGTAGCGGTGCACCGCCTCGGCGAAGGCATCGCCACGCGCGCCATAGTTGGCGAACATGTCCATCGACGCCGCAGCGGGCGCCAGCAGGACCACGTCACCGGGCTGAGCCAGGTCACCGGCGCTAGCCACCACGAGATCCATGACTCCAGTGTCGGTGCTGGGCACGTCGACCACGGGGACATCAGGTGCGTGTCGCGC
This sequence comes from Actinomycetales bacterium, assembly GCA_038212865.1. Classification (GTDB taxonomy): domain Bacteria; phylum Actinomycetota; class Actinomycetes; order Actinomycetales; family Dermatophilaceae; genus UBA4719. The sequence continues at coordinate 15,763 of JBBQUB010000001.1, read as the reverse complement.
CAGCGCCCGGGCAATCTGCGCGCGGTCGGCCCCGATCAGGACGACGCCGCGCAGCCGATCGGCAACCGACTGGACCAAGGCGTCGACGTCAGCGCCCTTGAGCAGGCCGCCCGCGACCCACACGACGTGCTCGAAGGCCACCAGCGAGGCGGACGCGGCGTGGGCATTGGTGGCCTTGGAGTCGTCGACGAAGCGCACACCCGCAACAGTTGCCACGTCCTGGATCCGGTGCGGATCGGGGACGAACGCGCGCAGCCCATCACGCACGGCGATTGGGCCTACGCCATAGGCCCGTGCCAGTGCCGCAGCCGCCAGGGCATTTGCCACGTAGTGCGGTCCCACCGAGGTCGCGTGCCCTCGCAGGTCTGCAAGCGTGGCCAGCTCTGCCGCGGAGGTCCGGCGCTGTTCCACGAAGGCACGGTCAGCCAGGACCTCGTCGACCATTCCCACCATGGACAGCGCCGGGATGCCAAGGGTGAAACCGATCGCGCGACAACCTTCGACGACGTCGGCATCCTCGACCATCTGCTGCGTCGCGGGGTCCTGAACGTTGTAGACGCACGCAATCTCGGTGCCCGTATAGACCCTGGCCTTGGCCTCTCGATACTCCTCGAGGGACCCGTGCCAGTCGATGTGGTCAGGCGCAAGGTTCAAGCAGACCGAGGCCACCGGCGCCACCGACCTCTGCCAGTGCAGCTGGAAGCTCGAGAGCTCAACGGCCAGCACGTCATACGGCTCCGGGTGCAGGACCGCCTCCAGGAGCGGCGTGCCCACGTTGCCTGCGCTGGTCGCGCGCAGCCCCCCTGCTCGCAGGATCGAGGCCAGCATCTTGACTGTTGTCGTCTTGCCGTTGGTGCCGGTGATGGTGATCCAGGGCGCCGCGCCCGACTTCCCGCGCATGCGCCATGCGAGCTCAACCTCGCCCCAGACCGGTATGCCGCGGGCGGCCGCCGCCAGCAGCATGGGGTGGTCGGGACGCAAACCGGGCGAGGTCACGACCAGCTCGGTGTCCTCGGGCACGTCGACCAGGTGCTCAGCGCCCAGGCGAACGTCGACGTCCAGGATCTCCAGGATCCGGGCACGCTCGATGATGACGGGCGTCGCGTCGGCACTGACGGCGGTCACGATGGCACCGCGTTCGGAGAGCGCGTCGGCAGCCGCGAAGCCGCTGATGCCGAGGCCCGCCACCACGACGCGAAGCCCTGACCAGTCGGCGTCGCAGTGGGTGAGACCTCGGGACCCCTGGCGGGGCTCGTAGCTGGGATCAAATGTGCTCACGCTGCTCCGACAACCCACTCTGCATAGAAGAAGCCCAGTCCCAGGGCGACGAACAGCCCAGCCACGATCCAGAACCGGATGACAATGGTGACCTCGTTCCAGCCGACGAGCTCGAAGTGATGCTGGAGCGGTGCCATCCTGAACACACGCTTGCCGGTCATCTTGAACGAGCCGACCTGGATGATCACCGACAAGGTGATGATGACGAACAAGCCGCCAAGAATCACCACGAGCAGCTCGGTGCGGGTAGTGATGGCCAGACCCGCCAGGGCGCCGCCGAGAGCCAACGACCCGGTGTCGCCCATAAAGATCTGGGCCGGTGAGGCGTTCCACCACAGGAAGCCGAAGCAGGAGCCCATCAGCGCGGCAGCCACCACGGCAAGGTCATGGGGGTCCCGGACCTCGTAGCACTTGACGCCCGGGTTGAACTGGCAGCTCTGGTTGAACTGCCAGATGGCGATCAGGACGTAGGAGGCGAACACCATGACACCCGCGCCCGTTGCCAGGCCGTCCAGACCGTCGGTGAGGTTCACGCCGTTGCTGGTGGCGGAGATCATCAGGTTGGCCCAGATCACGAACAGGATCAGACCCAGCAAAGTGCCGGCGAAGGCGAAGTTGACGTTCGTGTCACGGAAGAACGACACGAAAGGCACCGCAGGAGTGCGGAACCGGCTGTTGGGGAACTGCAAGGAGAGGACCGCGAAGATCACCCCGACGAGGGTCTGTCCGGCCAGCTTTTCCTTGGTGCGCAACCCGAGGCTGCGCTGTTTGGAGATCTTGATGTAGTCGTCGAGAAAGCCCACGATCCCCAGCCCGGTCATGAGGAACAACACGAGCATCCCGCTGACGGTGACCGGCGTCAGGGTGAACACGTGCGCGGCGCCGTAGGCCAGTAGCGAGGCACCGATGATGACCGCGCCACCCATCGTGGGGGTGCCACGCTTGGTGTGGTGTGACGTCGGTCCGTCGTCGCGGATGAACTGGCCATAGCGACGCCGGACCAGGAACTTGATGAACAACGGTGTGCCGAGCAACGACACCAGGAGCGAAACGGCCGCCGCCAGCAGCACTGCCTTCACGAAAGGACCCCCGACAGTGAGTCATCTGTGTCCTCGAGGAGACGATCCCCGAGCCACCGTAGGCCGGCGTCGTGGCTGGACTTGAGCAGCACCACGTCACCAGGGGCAAGCTGGCTCTGGAGCAGCTCATAGGCAGCGTCGATGTCCGGGACCCAGGTCGACTCCTCGCCCGACGCTCCCCCGAGTCGCGCGCCAGCGTCGATCGGCTGCGTTCCCTGACCCACGGCGACCAGACGCGACACGTTCAGGCGCACCGCGAGCCGGCCCACGTTGTCGTGCTCGGTGATGGACTGCGGCCCCAGCTCACGCATCTCGCCCAGAACCGCCCATGTCCGGTGCCCTTTGCCCATGGTCGCCAGCGCCTCGAGCGCTGCACGCATGGAGTCCGGGTTGGCGTTGTAGGCGTCGTTGACCAGCGTGACACCGTCGGCCCGCTGGTGCACCTCCATGCGCCATCGGCTCACCGGCCGCGCGTCCCCCAGCGCCGCTGCGACGGCGGGCAGCGGCATACCGACGGCCAGGGCAACGGCTGCGACGGCAAGCGCGTTGTCAACGTGGTGCTCGCCATGGAGGCCAAGGGCAACCGGGGCGCTGCCCTCGCTGGTGAGCAGGGTAAAGGACGCCCGGGCCTGCGGGTCGAGCAAGATGTCGATGGCCCGAACCGATGCCTGTGCCGACCTCCCCACCTGTATGACGCGTGCCTGGGTCTGGCTCGCCATGCCCGACACGATTGGGTCGTCAGCGTTCAGGACGGCCAATCCCGTTGCTGGCAAAGCCTGCACGAGCTCAGCCTTGGCAACGCCGATGGCCTCACGCGTGCCGAACTCGCCCAGGTGAGCGGTGCCGACATTGAGGACGACCCCGATCCGGGGCGGCGCTATTCGGGTGAGGTAACGGATGTGACCGGTCCCACGGGATCCCATCTCGAGCACGAGGTATTCCGTGGTCGGCGTGATCCGGCAGACGGTCAACGGGACGCCCACCTCGGAGTTCAGCGAGCCGACGTTGGCAACCGTCTCTCCGTGGCGCCCCAGGACCGACGCCAACAGGTCCTTGGTACTGGTCTTGCCTGAGGAGCCGGTGATACCGATAACGATGGTGTGGGTGTTGATCTCGACCAGGGCGCGGGCCAGTGAGACGAAGGCCGCCTGAACGTCGTCGACCACGACGCACGGCAGGTCGGTGACCGGCCGCAAGGTGAGTGCGGCCACAGCCCCTTGGTCGCGGGCGGCCGCAACGTACTGGTGGCCGTCCATGGCCGCGCCGACCCGGGCGACATAGAGGCTGCCGGCGGCGGCTTCGCGTGAGTCGGTGACAACTGGGCCGTCCACCAGTGGATCGGTCCCCGCAGCCTGGAAGCCTTGGTATCGCTGACCTCCCGTGATCCGGGCGATCTCACTGAGCCTGAGGGCAATCACTGTGCCTCGCCGCCAGAGACGTCGGCAGACCGGTGGCCGAGGGCGGGGTCGGCAGCCTGCTCTCGTGCATCGTGCTCTCGTGCATCGTGCTCTGCCAACGCTGCTCTCAGCTCTGCTCGGTCGTCGAAGGGATGGATCACGCCGCCGATATCCTGCCCGCTCTCATGCCCCTTGCCCAGGACTGCCACGGTGTCGCCCCCGTCGGCCAGGGCGACGGCCGCACGAATGGCTGCGGCGCGGTCGCCGATCTCGCGGACTCTCGGCACGGAAGGGATGCGGGCCGCTGGCCCTGCTCGCAGGCTCCCTTGATGGGCTACGCGGCCCCCATCCCACCCGCGCCCGGGCACTGGTGGGGCGGACGAGTCCAAGGAGATGGCTCCCGCCAGAACCGCAGCCCGAATCTTGGCGGGGTCCTCGGATCTCGGGTTGTCATCGGTCACAAAGACGACGTCCGCATGTGAGGCGGCTGCGGCGCCCATGGCCGCGCGCTTGTCGGGATCCCGGTCTCCCCCGGCACCCAGGACGACGATGAGTGCCCCAGAGGTGTGCTGTCGCAGGGCGTTCAGTGCGGCGGCCACGGCGTCAGGCGTATGAGCGAAGTCGACCACGGCGAGCGGCATACTGCCCTGGCCCTTGCCTTCCAGGGATTCGGGGAGGACGTCCTCCCCCATCACCCGCTCCATCCGGCCGGGCACCTGGGGATCAACCGCAAGAGCCCGCTCGATGACGTCACCCAGGTAGCCCGCGGACAACAGGACCAAGGCAGCCACCGCGGTGTTGACCCGGTTGAAGTCCCCCGGCAGGGATGAGCGAAGCGAGAGTCGTTGGCCCTCACCCACCAGCGCGAAGTCGGACTCACCCGGCCCGGCCGTCTCGATCTGCCAGTCGGACCTGACGTCGCTGCGAGACGTGATGGAGACAACAGGCACGCCTGCCTCACGGGCAAGGCGCTGGCCCCATTCGTCGTCCACACAGATCACTGCGCGCACGGCTCGTTCGGGGGTGAACAGCGATGCCTTGGCCAGGTAGTAGTCCTCCATCGACCCATGGAAGTCGAGGTGGTCCTGGGACAGGTTGGTGAACGCGGCCACGTCAAAACGCACCTCATCGACCCGGTGCAGGGTCAAGGCGTGGCTGGACACCTCCATGGTGCAGGTGTCCACGCCCCGCTCGAGCATCACGGCGAACAAGGCGTGCAGGTCCACAGACTCGGGGGTGGTCCGGACGCTCTTGATGCGGTCCGCACCGATGCGCGTCTCGACGGTGCCGATCAGGCCGGTCACCCGTCCCAGGGTGCGCAGGGCCGAGTCGAGCAGGTAGGCCGTGGTCGTCTTGCCGTTGGTGCCGGTGATCCCCAGCATGGTCAGCTTCTGGTTCGCGCGGCCATAGACCAGAGCGGCAACGCGACCGAGGACGGCCCGAGGGTCTGGAGCCACGAGGACGGGCACGGAAAGCCCAGCCAGCTCGAGCAGAGCCGCTCCCGTCGGGTCGGTGAGCACCGCCACCGCCCCGAGACTGATCGCGGCGCCGGCGAAGTCTGCGCCGTGCACATGGGCCCCCGGGAGGGCGGCATACAAATCCCCCGGCCGGATGGCGCGCGAGTCCAGGGTTACGCCCGTCACGACAACGGGAGGATCGGTGACGGTGTTGGTCGCGTCAGGGGGCGTCGGCACCCCCGCACACTCAGCAACGGACAGGAGGCTGGTGGCGCGAGGGGATTGCGGACGCGGAGTCGCGTTCACGGGTTAACCACGGGGCAACACGTTACCGCGAGCGGGTCGAGCCCTGGAGACCCGACTCGGCCTTGAGCGCTGCCTCGGCCTTGTCCGCAGATGCCGGCGCGTCGTCCACCTTGAGCTTCATCACTGGCGGCCGGGTGCCTGTCGGAAGGATCTTGAACTCCTGCAGCGCATAGGTCATGACGTCCTTGAACACCGGCCCGGCGGTCACCCCGCCGAAGTAGCCGCGGATCGGGTTCTGCAGGATCACGGCAACGACGAACTCGGGCTTGTCGGCCGGGGCGAAACCGATGAAGGAGGCGGTCTTACCCGAGTAGCGACCATTGTCGCCGACGCGGTCCGCAGTGCCGGTCTTGCCGGCGACGCGGTAGCCGGGGATCTCAGCCTGCTTGGCTGTGCCGCCGTCCCCGACGACGAACTCGAGCATCTGGCTGAGCGTCGAGGCAACCGGCGCGGAGATGACCCGCACCGGTTTGGTGGGGGGGGTGGGTTCGAACGTGCCGTTGGCGTTCTCTGTGCCGGCCAGCAGGGTCGGAGGCATCCGGACTCCCCCGTTGGCAATCGTCTGGAAGACGCTGGCCGCCTGGATGGCGTTGACTGCCAAGCCTTGGCCGTACATGACGGTATATCGCTGGGAGCCGCTCCAGTCCTTTGACTTGGCGAAGATTCCGGCGGTCTCACCCGGGAACTCGATGCCGGACTTCTGGCCGACACCGAACTTGCGGAAGTACTTTTCGAGAGTGGCTGGGGGGACCTTCTCACCGACCAACATGGTGCCGATGTTGCTCGACTGGGCGATCACCCCGGCGAAGGTGAGCTTCTCGACGCCGTGCTCATGGGAGTCCCGGAATGACTGGCCTCCGCGGGGCAGTCGGTTGGGAACGACCACCGGGGTCGCCGGAGTTGCGACGCCCTCCTGGAGAGCTGCGGCCGCCGTCATGACCTTGGCTATCGACCCCGGTTCGAAGGCCTCGCCGAACGCCTTGTTGCTGAGGCTACCCTTTGCCTTGGCGATGTTGCTCGGGTCGAAGCTCGGATAGGACGCGACGGCCGCGAGCTCACCGGTCTTGACTCTGATGACCACGACGTCGCCCGACAACGCTTGGGTCTGGGTGACCTTCTGGGCGATGGCGTTCTGGGCGAACCACTGCAGGTCGTTGTCGATCGTCAGCCGAACGTCGCGGCCGGGAACAGCTGGAGTGACCTGCTGCTCACCGGTGGGGATGATGCGGCCGTTTCTGGACTGCTCGTAGGTCGACTCCCCCGGCTTGCCCTCCAGCGCCTTGTTCAACAACAGCTCGAGGCCGCCGCCACCCGACCCATCAGCACCCACCCAGCCGACGAGAGAGGCAGCTGCCGAGGACGCTGGGTAGGAACGCGTCGAGGTCGGCTCGCTCAGGATGCCGGGGATCCCGAGAGCCTGAACCTTGCGCCAGCTCATCGGGGTGATGCCTTTCGCGACATACACGAAGGGCCGCGAACCGGTCAGCGTCTTGGTGAGCTGGGCCACGGACTTTCCCAGGAGCGGTGCGAGGTCGGCTGCCGCCCCTGCGACGCCGACCACCTGACCATCCTTCTTGTATGCAGGCACGGCGAGCTGATTCGCATTGACGTCGCGGCGCTCGATGCTGGTGGCAAGCACGACGCCGGCGGAGTCGGTGATATCGCCACGGAGTCCGGGCACAGCGACGACGCTCAAACGGCTCTTCAGCGCTGCGCTGGCCATCGTCGAGGCGTCAAGTGCCTGCAACCGGAGAAGCTGAGCTCCAAACAGGCTGAAGACGAAAAGGGCTGCCAACAAGAGGAACCGGACCCGCCGTGCAGGGTGGGCAAGACCGCCTCGGACCGACTGCGATGGCCGCGGGGGGTGAGGTCGGGCAGGACCCGAACCCCGGGTGGGACGGGAATGGCCCGGGCCTCGGCCTCGGGTCTGCGTCACGTGTTCACCTCGTAGCTGGCTTGGCCGTCGTTCCTGCGGCCAGTGCCATGGCTGAGGCCGGAACACGCGACAACGTTGTCGTTCGCATCACCGTAAAGCCGGGGCCCGGCCGCGCTGGTTTCGCCACGCCGAAGACCCGCCCGTCGGACAGCCGAAGGAAGGCTGCCGACTGCGCCGGCACCATCCCCATGCTGGCCGCCTCGGCGGCGAGGTTGGCTGGGGACTTCGAGGCTTCCAAAGACTGGGTCAGGACGTCCTGCTTGTCGGTGAGCTCTCCGGAGGCTGCCTTGAGGTCATGCAAGGTGAAGGAGCCCTGGGCGAGAGCAGTATTGAGGAGCAGGAGACCGATCAGCCCAGCCGCCAGCAGGGTCACACAGATGATGACGAACGCTGCGCCGCGGCGGGGGGCCGCCCCCGTGACCACGCGCAGTCTGGGTGTGGACGTGGACGGCCTCTTGAGGGGCCGGGCACCAGCTCGTGCCTCGGACGTCATCTGGCTCATGCGGGGCGTCCTTTCGAGATCCGGGTTCTTTCGGCGGCCCGCAGCCGGGCCGATGCTGCGCGCGGGTTGCTGCTGACCTCGGCGGCACTGGGCTCTTCGGCTCCGCGGGTGAGCAGGCGGAGGTATGCCGCGTGCTCAGGCAGCTCGACCGGCAGACCTTCAGGGGTGCTGCTGTGTGAGCCCGCGGCCAGCGCCTGCTTCGTCAGCCGATCCTCCAGGGAGTGGTAGCTCAGGACCGCGATGCGACCGCCCACCGCCAGCGCGTCGATGGCCACCGGAAGAACGGCCTCCAGCGCTTGAAGCTCGCCATTGACCTCGATCCGCAACGCCTGGAAGGTGCGCTTGCCGGGGTGCCCGCCGCTCTTCTGGGAGGCGACGGGAATCGTCGAACGAAGCAGCTCGACCAGCCGTGCCGACGTGGCGAATGGTTGCCGTTCACGCTCGCGCACCACGGCCGAGGCCACGCGCTTGGCGAATCGCTCTTCGCCGTAGTCGCGCAGGATGCGTTCGAGCTCGGCTTGTCCATAGGTGTTCAGGATGTGGGCGGCGGTGACTCCCCCGCTCTGGTCCATCCGCATGTCCAGGGGTGCGTCAAGCCGGTAGGCGAACCCGCGGTCGTGCTCGTCGAGCTGCAATGAGGACACTCCGAGATCCAGCAGAACCGCAGACACGGAGGCAGGACCTGATCGGCCGGTCAGGCCCAGGTCGGCCAGGACCTGCGGGAGCTCGTCATACACGGCATGGACGGGGGTGAACCGTTCACCGAAGCGAGCCAGTCGCTCTCCGGCCAGGCTCAGGGCGTCCCTGTCGCGGTCGATGCCCACGACCCGTGCGCTCGGGCATTGCTCCAGGATCGACTCGGAATGACCGCCCATCCCCACTGTGGCATCCACCATGACCGAGCCCGGCACCTGCAGCGCGGGGGTGAGCAGCTCGAGAATGCGGTCGCGAAGGACAGGCACGTGCCGGGCCGGCGCTGTCCCGCGAGCGTTCATCGATGCGTCTTTCGGTTGGCTGGTAACGGTTCCTGCAAGGTGTGGTGTTGGTCCTGTTTCATTCAGGTTCTGTAGTGCTGGCCGGTCCCTGGTGTCAGGTCCCCAACCGCTTCAAGGAGGTGCGGCCCGCCATCGGGGAAGTGATGTCGGGACGCGGAGCGGGTGGAGACCAGGCCTCAGGGGCTGGGTCGGTCACGGGGGCATGGATCACAGGAGTCCGGGGATCACCTCCTCGGACTGATCGGAGAAGGCCTGCTCGGTGCCCTCGAGGTAGGTGTCCCATGCAGTCGTGTCCCACAGCTCCACGCGCGATCCGGCGCCGATGACCGTGCAGTCGCGGGTGAGTCCGGCGTACTCGCGCAGCTTTGCGGGAATGGTCACCCTGCCCTGCTTGTCCGGGATCTCATCGGAGGCGCCGGACAGGAACACCCGGAGGTAGTCGCGGGTGGCCTTGCTCGTCACCGGAGCGTTGCGCGCGATCTCGGCAACCCGGACGAACTCGTCCATCGGGAAGACGTAGAGGCACCGCTCCTGGCCACGGGTCACCACCAGACCCCCGGCGAGACGGTCGCGGAACTTGGCGGGCAGGAACAGGCGGCCCTTGTCATCGAGCCGGGGGGTGTGCGTACCCAGAAACACAGTGCGCCTCCTCCCGTTAGACCAACCTTTGCGGCCGTTGATGGCGACCGTTCAACCTGATCCCCACATTACTCCACTTTGCACCACCTGGTAGACGATCTGAGCAGAGACTTCAAATTTACTGGCTGTATCTGCAGGTCAAGCCGCGCGACCTGGGTGGAGGAAGAACCACCAAGGAGCCCAGCACGTGAGACCCTTTCAATAAATGTGCCGCCTCAGATGACGTGGAGTGCGAAGTGGGGGAGGATCGAGGAACAACCCACGAGCCACGGAGGTACGTTGAGCGCTATTGGCGCCGCACGCGAAGGACTCGTGCAAAATCAGGTCATGGCTGAATCTTCCGAAACGGATCGGGCAGGACTTGAGCTCGTGACCGAGGTGGCCACCAAGATCCGCCTTGCCATGGCCACGGTCATCGAAGGCAAGCCGGATGTGATCAACACCGCGATCACCGTCCTGCTCGCCGAGGGACATCTGCTGATCGAGGACGTTCCGGGTGTCGGCAAGACCATGTTGGCCAAGGCCCTGGCCAAGTCCATCGACTGCTCGGTCCGTCGGGTGCAGTTCACCCCCGACCTGCTGCCCAGCGACATCACCGGGGTCAGTGTCTTCAACCAGGACCTGCGCGACTTCGAGTTCCGGCAGGGCGCGATCTTCGCCAACGTCGTCGTCGGTGACGAGATCAACCGCGCCTCCCCCAAGACGCAGTCGGCACTGCTGGAATGCATGGAAGAGGGCCAGGTCACCGTCGACGGACAGACTTACGAGCTGCACAAGCCTTTCATCGTGATGGCCACCCAGAACCCGATCGAGATGGAGGGCACGTACCCGTTGCCCGAGGCCCAGCGTGACCGCTTCATGGCGCGCATCTCGATGGGTTACCCATCCGTCGCCGCCGAGGTCGCGATGCTGGACAGCCACGGCGGCGCGTTCCCGCTCGAGGAGATGGTGTCGGTGACCGACGGCGACACGATCGCCAAGCTCATCGAGACCGTGCGGACCATGCACACCAGTGCCGCCATCAAGCAGTATGTGGTGGACCTCACCACCGCTACCCGCGCCACCCCGGCGCTACGCCTGGGGGCATCCCCGCGAGCCAGCCTGCACCTCCTTCGTGCCTCCCGGGCCTATGCCGCACTCGCCGGGCGCGATCACGTGCTTCCCGACGACGTGCAGGCTCTGGTCGTGCCCGTTCTGGCCCACCGGATGATCGTGGCGGGCGAGACGCAGCTTGCCCGACGCACCAGCGCCGACGTCTTGTCCGAGATCGTCCGACGCGTCCCCGTTCCGTCGTCGGCGCGCTGAACGGCATCAAGGGCAGAGGCCGGTCGAAAACAGTGAACCGCATCCGAGACATCCTGACCGCTCGCGGCCGAGCCTTCATGGCAGCCGGCCTGACCCTGGTCGTCGGCGGTCTGCTGCTCGGTTTCACCGACATCACCCGCGTCGGAGTGCTCCTGGCCGCGTTGCCTTTGCTTGCCGCCCTGTCAACGAGGCGAGGAAGGGACAGCATCCTGGTCACCCGCACCGTTCACCCAGTCCGGCTCGTCGTCGACCAGAGCGCCAAGGTCGCGGTCGTCTTCGAGAACGCGTCGGGTCTGCGCACCCAGCTGCAGTTGGGTGAGGAACGGATCGACTTCGTGCTGGGCGACCGACCACGCTTCGTGCTGCCGCCCATGGAGGCTGGCGAGATCCGCGAGGTGGACTACGAGATCCGCTCCCACGTTCGGGGACGTCACCAGCTTGGGCCCCTGACACTGCGCGCGCGAGATCCCTTTGGCCTGGCCACCATCGCAACATCTCTGCCCGGCTCGACCGAAGTTCTGGTCCTGCCCCGCATCGAGATCCTCGGAACCGGACGACCCCGCGGGGACGGCGTTGGCGCGGAGGGCGCGATCCCCCACATGGTTGCCCTGCACGGCGAGGATGACGTGGCCATCCGCACGTACCGCGATGGCGATGACCTTCGCCGGATCCACTGGCCGGCAACAGCCCATCGGTCCGAGCTGATGGTGCGCCAGGAGGACCGCCCTGCCCGGCGTCGAGCCGTCATCGTGGTGGACTCGCGCGACGGTGGGCATGGGGGCTCAGGCGCCCTGGGGTCTTTTGAGTGGGCCGTCACAGCGGCTGCCTCCATCGCCACCCACCTGGCCGGGCACAGCTACGCACTTCACCTGGTGTGCAGCGAGACGATCGCCGGGGGCGAGGCGGCCCAGACCATCGAGATCGACAAGGCCCTGGCCTCGCTGGCCGTGGCCCGTCTCGGCGTGGACCAAGAGCTCCAACAGGTGCTCCACTGGGCACATCCACTGACCACGGCCGGCGGCCTCGTGATCGCCATCGTCACGGACCACGACGAAGCCGTGCTGCGGCGTGTTGCCTCGCTGCGCCAGCCAGGCGGCACCGGCCTTCTGTTCCTGCTCGACTCCAAGAGCTTTGACTCAGGACACACCGGGCCGCCGACGGAGCAGGCACGGGCGCTCGCGTCGCTGGTCGCCGCTGCCGGCTGGAGCACGTGCGTCGTCCGCTCAGGGATGACGGTCGCGCAGGCGTGGGACAGCGTGTCGGCCGGCACCGCCGTGATGACCGGAGCGGGGCGGTGAAGGGCCGCGGCGTGGATGCAACGCTGGCCGCCACAGCGACACTGACGGCGGCTTGGCCTGTTTCCACCCTGCTGGCCGAGCCCACGTGGCTCAAGGGCACCGTCGCTCTGCTCGCCGTGATCGCGCTCAGCGGCATTGGCGCCAGGTTGCTGGCCCTCAGGTCCTGGCAGGTGCTGATGGTGCAGCTGGTGTGTGCCGTCCTGACCGCGAGTGCGGTCTATGGGCAGGGTCATCTCTGGCACGGTCTGCCGACCTTCGAGACCATGCGGGTCGGGGCCAGGCTGGTCGCCGAGGCCATTACCACGGGGCAAGCGTATGCCGCGCCGGCACCCACGACGCCAGGGCTTGCCTTTGTCGTAGGTTGCGCCCTCGCTCTGGTCGCCCTCGCGGTCGACTACCTCGCCGTCACCCTCCGCTCGCCGGCGCTGGCCGGTCTGCCTTTGCTCATCGCGTTCCTGGCCGGAGCCGCCAACAGCGGCTCGTCCATGCCGGTCATCTTCTTCGTCGCAGCTGCCGCCATGTGGCTCGTCCTGGTCGCCCGGCAGGGGAGCGCCGTCCTCCGCCGTTGGGCGACCACCGCGTCAGCGCCACGCACGCCGGTCAGGGCCAACTTCGACGCCCAAGGCGTCCACGGCTTTGCCTCGATCGCGCGGACGTTGGGCATAGGCGCACTGATCACGGCCGCCGCGATGCCCGTCGTCCTACCCCACCTGCCGCCGCATTTCCTCACGTCCGGACTTGGCCGGAACGTGCTGGCCAGCGGCAACGGGTCGGGCACCGTCGGTTTCTCGCTCAGCCTCGACCTGGCTGCGGATCTCAACAGCCGCAGCACGGCCCCAGTCCTCGAGTACACCACCACCGATCCCTTGCCGCCTCCGCTGCGAGTAGCAGTCAGCTCCTTCTACGAGTCCGACGAGGGCGTATGGCGACCGCAGCGGGTAGTCACCTCGAACCCGTCTGGGAACCCCGTCGTCCCCGAAAAAACCGGGCTCTTCAGCGATGTCCCCAAAAAGCGTTTCGCGATGGTTTTCAATCGCAACTTGCTCCACGAGCCAAATCTGGCCGCGCCCTACCCGCTGATCGCGGCCGACCTGGACGGCGTCGAGTGGGCGGTGGACACCCGGACCCAGGTCATCAGTGTGGCTCAGCGTCCAGACTCCTACGCTGCCTCGTACTGGCGCCTCGAGCCCACGGCGCCGATGTTGCAGAGGGGGACGACGCCCCCCAGTACCTTCGATGAGCGCTTTGAGTTCGACGGAGAGCGCGTTCACACCCCGCTGGACCTGGACGAGCGGTCCGCCAGAACCATCACCGCCCTGTCCGAGCGCCTCACAACCGGCAAGACCACGGCCTACGACAAGGCCATGGCCATCCAGCAGTACCTGAGGGCCAGCGGAGGGTTTACCTACTCTTTGATCCTGGCTCCAACGATCAGGGACGAGTCCGGAACCGGCCTCGACCCGCTGACGAACTTCCTGCAAACCAAACAGGGCTACTGCGTGCAGTTCGCCACGGCCATGGTGATGATGTCGCGCGCTGCTAACATCCCTGCACGGATGGCCATTGGTTTCCTGCCTGGCACCTCGAGCAAGGGCACCTGGACTGTCACCGCCTCAGATGCCCATACCTGGCCGGAGCTTTATCTCGACGGCATCGGCTGGACCCGGTTCGAACCCACACCGTCGCGGGCCGCACCACCCGCCTACGCCATTCCCGCGGCCACTTCCGGGACTTCGGCTGGCGCAACGCCAGGCGGCGATGCGACGGCGGCGCCGCGCAACAGCCCGATCAAGGATCTGGATGCTGCCACGACGAAGGACGGCACGACAGCAGACGTCGGCCTCAGCCCAGCCTCCGTACTCAGGTGGCTGACCCGCGGTTGGGGACTCGTCCTGCTGGGGTCCCTGGTCGGTCTGCTCGGGTCCCTGGTTGTGCCCACTGCGGCCCGTTGGCGTCGTCGACGCAACCTCAGGTCGGCACGCACTGCTGCCCAACGCGTAGAGGTGCAATGGGAGATTCTGACGTCTTCGCTTGGCGATCTCGGGATCGCGCCTGCACCAAGTCGCACACCACGCCAGCTACTCGCCTACTACCAGCGAGCGGCGGACCTTGAGGGTCCTGCCTCAGAGGCCCTCGGCAGGGTCGTCCAGACCCTCGAGCGGACGCGCTATGCCGCCGTGGGTCCGTCGCCAGACAGCCTCATCGATGACGCCCGGCAGGTGCTCCACGCCGCCGCTGCAACCCGCCGCCCCGGCGACCGCGTTCGTGCGGCCCTGTGGCCCAGCACGGGCCTGGCTCAGCTCCGGTCTGCCAAGGCGGACGTCGTCTGGCGGGTTCGGGCTCCACTGCGCGACGTGGACGACGTTGTCCGCCACTGGCTCTCCCACCGCCATTGAGCCGCGCACGATGGGCACTCAGGCAGTTGCGCGATCGTGCATTCTCCAGGTCGCGTCAGGAGAACTCACGTCTCGGCTGACGAGCGACCGGAGTTCGGTCCAGGTCCTTCAAGGACCGGGCTGACCCTGCTCCATCCAGCTCGTGGTCAGCCCATTGACTGTCAGGACCGCGAAGGCCGCCACTCAGTACCACATCACCACGCCTTGAAAGTGGTCCATCGTGACTGCATCCCTCGTTGGACGGCTGGCGTCGCAGATCGGGGTGAGGGCGCGCTCGAAATCCGGTCATGGGGTACTGAAGGGTGGTCCGATAGGGATCCGCGGGCCTGTCGGTCAGGTCCGCAGTCAGAGCTCAGCCGACACTGGCAGACCAGATTGGAGGCCAAGGTCGATCAGGAGTACGCCATGAGGGAAGTGGTGACTTCAGTCCAGGTAGTCCCGAAGGACCTGTGAACGCGATGGGTGACGGAGCTTGCTCATCGTCTTGGACTCGATCTGACGGATCCGCTCTCGGGTCACCCCGTAGACCTTGCCGATCTCGTCCAGCGTTTTGGGCTGACCGTCCGTGAGACCGAACCTCATCGAGACAACGCCGGCCTCGCGCTCGGAGAGCGTGTCCAGGACGGAGTGCAGCTGCTCCTGAAGCAAGGTGAATGACACGGCATCGGCCGGGACGACTGCCTCGGAATCCTCGATCAGGTCACCGAACTCGCTGTCGCCATCCTCACCGAGCGGGGTGTGCAACGAGATCGGCTCGCGGCCGTACTTCTGGACCTCGACGACCTTCTCAGGGGTCATGTCGAGCTCCTTGGCGAGCTCCTCGGGCGTGGGCTCGCGACCGAGGTCCTGGAGCATCTGGCGCTGGACCCTGGCGAGCTTGTTGATGACCTCGACCATGTGGACCGGGATCCGGATGGTGCGGGCCTGATCGGCCATCGCGCGGGTGATCGCCTGACGGATCCACCAGGTGGCGTACGTCGAGAACTTGTAGCCCTTGGTGTAGTCGAACTTCTCCACGGCGCGGATCAGGCCGAGGTTGCCCTCCTGGATCAGGTCCAGAAAGAGCATGCCGCGCCCGGTGTACCGCTTGGCGAGGGAGACCACGAGCCGCAGGTTCGCCTCGAGTAGGTGGTTCTTCGCACGCCGACCGTCCGACGTTATCCACTCGAACTCGC